>DASVVJ010000588.1:0-4016 GCA_036389955.1 Myxococcaceae bacterium | reverse complement strand
CAAGAACAGACTTGGCAGGTAGGGTGCTGGGACACGATAAGTCAGGTCCATCCTACGTTCCAGGTAGGAAAGTGAACCCACAATCTGAGAGGTAGGTCAGGCGCACCTGGGGCCGCTCTCAAGGCCGCATACCCGCCCTGGCACCCGGGTTGCTGGTAAGAGCAGAAGGCCACCCGGTGTGGGCGGAGGGCCACGGTGGTCCTGGAGGTGAATGTGGAGCACGGCGGTACGAGCGGAGGCTTCGCGGCGCATGCTTCCTGGCTGGAACTGAGCGCCTCGAGCCTGCGGCACAACGTGGAGGTGTTCCGCACGCTGGAGCAGGCGGCGGGAGGGCCTCGGCGGATGCTGGGCGCGGTGCTCAAGGGCAACGCGTACGGACACGGCTTCCAGGAGACGCTGCCGCTCATTCATCCCCATGTGGACGTGCTGTACCTCATCAGCCCGCAGGATGGTCTGGCGGTCAGAGCCTTCGAGCGGTCGAGAGGGCTGGCGCCCCGGCAGGTGCTGGTGATTGGCGCCATTGGCCCGGAGGAGGCGGTGGCGCTGGCGCGCGAGGGCGTAGACGCGGTGGTGGCGGACAGCTCGTGGGCCGAGGCGGGAGCGCTGCTGCGCGCGGCGAAGCTGGAGCGCCCGCTGCGGGTGCACGTGCACATCGACACAGGCCTGGGACGCGAGGGCTTCACGCTGGAGCAATTGCCGCGCGACACGGGCTTTCTCTCCGAGTATCGGGATGTCTTTGAGGTGGTCGGGTCGCTCAGCCACTTCTCCAATACGGAGGACGTGACAGAGCAGGCCTACGCGCTGGCGCAGCTCGACGCGTTCGAGACAGGGACCGCGCGGTTGATGGCGCAGCTGAATTCAGCGAAGCCGCTGCAGCGCCACATCGCCGCGAGCGCCGCGAGCCTGGTGCTGCCACGGGCCCGCTACGACGCGCTTCGGGTGGGCATCGCGCTGTACGGACTCTGGCCCTCGGTGGAGACGCGGCTGTCGGCGCGGTTGGTGCTGGGCGAGGTGCCCACGCTCAAGCCGGTGCTGAGCTGGCGCTGCCGGAGCCAGGCGGTGAAGTGGCTGCCCACGGGGAGCTACGTGGGCTACGGGTGCACGTACCGGTGCTCGGAGCCCACGCGCATCGCGGTGCTGCCGGTGGGCTACTTCGACGGCTACCCCCGGTTGGTGTCAGGCAAGGCACACGTGCTGGTGAACGGGCGGCGGTGCCCGGTGCTGGGGCGCGTGATGATGAACCACGTCATCGTGGACGTGACGCGGGCGGCGACGGATGAGCGGCCGGTGACGGCGACGCTCCTGGGACACGATGGCGACGAGACGGTGTCCGTGGATGCGCTGGCCACCTGGGCGCAGACGATCAACTACGAGATCGTGACGCGGCTGGGATCACACCTGCGCCGAGTGGTGGTGGACTGAATTCTTATCCCAGAATCACAGCCAGCCGTGTATATATCTTCAATGTCTGTTCCAACTCATGGCCCTTACTGTGTCACCAAGACATATCCCACCGCGTGTAAGTACTGTGGCTCTAGTATATTCTTGTTTTTTTGTAGTTGTGGCAGCGTCGTACTGTTTGATGCTCTAGGCTGGCCATGGGATTATCATGATTGTGAAACAAGTCCTTTGCCTCGTGGATGGAGTGCGATCTCCATACTGAAGAGCATGGGTGTAGCGATCGATGCTCAAGTCATGGCGTATGCTTTTCCAAAAAAGGATGAGCCAAGGAAATCAGAGCAGCCGCTAGCTATTGATCGAATAGAACCAAAAAATAAAGAGCACTTAAAAATGATGGCGATAGTGCGCGCGGTTTTGGAGAAAGGTAAGACCAAGCGCATTAAAGAGTTTCAAAGTATTGGCCAGATGGGATGGCGTATGCTCGGTCTGCCGCCTGGAACACAGTTTTGGCAGATTACTCTCGTAGACAACACCACAACACCACAACGTAGCTATACGGCATTGGTACCTGAGGACATCAGTCGCGCCGATGCTCCGCTGGACAGGATGGTTCTTGTTGCATTACGCGGGGTAGAGGCGGGCAGTTTCTCCACTTGGATAGTGGAGTTCATTAAGCCACTAGACTAAGCCGACGCTGATGCTTTCTGGGCAGCGACCTTTTGGAGAGTGGTTGGTTCAACAAGTGGGAGTTTTGGGTTGGACGCTTGGCGTGCAATCTAGTAGGTTGCTTAGCTCTATGCGGAACCTTCTATCCGGTTTGTTGGTGATGATCGCGGTTCTTGTGGCCTCTGTTGCTGGCGCCAAGGCGCGCGAGCCGGTGGTCCGGGACGTCATCCTGCCGAGCGGTCCTGACCAGATCGCACGTGTGATCTACGTTGCCGGAGAAATTGCCACAGTTCTTCGTTTCGAAGCGGAAGTTGACCCGGCGCGGACGAAAATTGAGGGATGGGAAGGCCGTTTTGAGCCTCTGGGGGTGACCGGAAAACTGGTGGTGTTGGTGCCGATTTATGACCTCACCCCGGAAGATCGTTTCCCGCTCGTGGTAACACTGGTTGACGGAACGCAGCTGCCGTTCACTATCACTGCGGAAAAAGCGGCTGTGGACCATCAGGTCAACCTGCTGCGAGATCGCGACAATGACAGGTATCTGCGTGCATCCTTGACTCATGCGCTGGTGAGAGAGCGGATTTACCAGAAGCAGGTCGAGCAGTATGAGCAGGAAGACACCATCGATCATGCTCTCGCATCCCTCTTGGCGAAGGGGGCTATTAAGCTGACGCCTTTTCGAGAGAGCAAGTCTTGGCTGATTAAGGACGAAGGAGAAGGCACGGAGATCCAAGTGTTTGTTTACACGAGCAAGAGCCGGGACAAAGCAGCGGTGGTCCTCCAAGTGCAAAACAACAACACCGAGCCCTGGAGTCTTCTGGAGGCGCGTTTGCGGACCGTCAAGAAAGAGGAGAAGAAGCCCTTCGCAATGCGGGTGAGTCAGGCCTTCCTTCATGAGGGAACTATCGGGCGTGTCGCCTTCGTTATTGATGCGCACGCCTTCCATGCCAGCGAAGGCCCTGAGCGGCTCGTGCTCGAGATCTTTCGGCAGGACGGGTTGAAAGAAGCCATTGTCGAACTGGATCCTTCTCTCTTGCGCCAATAGGTCCTGATCCATGGCTCCAACCCGAGTGGTGCTTCTTGCCTCTGCGACGCTCTTTTGCGCGTCTTCTTCCTGCACGACGGCCACAGGTGGTTTTTCTCTGCGGCCTGACGGGACTCCAGGACCGGAGCAGTGCTCGAAAGAGGCCCTCACGGCGATGAGAATTCTGCGGCTTCATGTGGGCGACGCGGCATCCGTGGAACTTGATGTGAACCAGACGGACAACAGCCCGATCACGCTGTACGAGGGGCCCGTCGAGAGCATGCTCAATGATGAACTCGGCATATTGCCTGCGGTCACGCGCCTCTATGGACGGGTCTGGACGAGCGGCCCATACGTTGTGATTCGGTACTATGAGGCCCATCCACCTGACGGGGAAAAAGTTCCCATCTGCGCGGTGGCTCGGCTTGCGAAGGGGCAACTCCGGAAACTCCCGGGCTCAAAACCTGGAATGGCCTCCGTCGAATTTTCGAAGGCGTCTGCATACGTTGTCGACTCATTCAGGTGAGCCAGTTCTCCATAGACAGCAAGGTGCCTGTATTAGGCCGGTCATTGAGCGAATCTGGCGCCGACAACTGGGCGAAGGTTGTCGTGGAGTTAAAGCAGGACGAAGACGACTATCCGCCAGCGGATTATGAGAATTTATGGGTCACGGTCGCGGGGAATGGACTTTACCAAGTAGGCAATATTCCCTTTTTCGCTACAGGTATCGCGTTGGGAGACCTCGTCGAGGCGGAACCTGAGAATGGGTTGCTACGCTTTCGCCGGGTGATTCAGCCATCTGGTCACAGCACAATGCGTGTCATTGTCTACGATAAGGAAGAGGTAGCGGCTGTGCGAGAGCTTTTCAAAGGCATGGGCTGCTCGATCGAGCAGAGCCACATACCAGGATTGATTGCCCTGGATG
>DASVVJ010000587.1:0-4469 GCA_036389955.1 Myxococcaceae bacterium | reverse complement strand
CCACCCGGACCTATACGCCCGACGCTCACTACAACGGCCCGGACAGCTTCACCTTCACCGTCTCGGACGGGAGCGCCACGTCGGCTCCCGCGACAGTGTCCCTGACGATCACCCCTGCCAATGACGCTCCCGTGGCGACCGCACAGGCCCTCACCACTCCGGAGGACACTCCGCTTCAGCTGACCCTCACGGGCACCGACCGCGACGGTGACAGCCTCACCTTCACCCTCGGGACGCCGCCCGCGCACGGCACGCTCTCTGGCACGGCCCCTCACCTCACCTACACCCCCGAGCAGAACTTCCACGGCTCCGACAGCCTCACCTTCGAGGTGTCCGACGGTGTGGCCACGTCCTCCGCGACCGTCTCCATCACCGTGAGCCCGGTCAATGACGCCCCCGTCGCCTCCAACCAGGCGCTCTCGGTCGGCATGGAGCCCTTGGAGATCACCCTCTCGGCGACCGATGTCGACGGGGACACGCTCTCCTTCTCCATCCAATCGCCCCCCACCGAGGGCACGCTCCGTGGCACTCCGCCCCAGGTGACCTACACGCCGCCCACCGGGTTCCGTGGCACCACCTCCTTCACGTTCACCGCCTCGGATGGCCAGGCGAGTTCCGCCCCGGCCACCGTGACGCTCACCGTGGGAAATACCGCGCCCAGCGTGGCCCTCTCCGCCAGCACCCTGCGGCCTCTCGAGGGTGAAGGAGTCCGCTTCCAGTCCTCCGCCGCGGACGCCAACATGGACCCACTCACCTTCCACTGGGACTTCGGCGACGGCGCCTCCTCCCAGGAGCCGAGCCCCATCCATGCCTATGCCAACGAGGGCACCTTCGAGGTGGTGCTCACGGTCTCCGACGGCTTCGACACCGTGCAAGAGCGCCTCACGCTGGAGGTGCAGAACGCCGCTCCCGTGCTCGTGCCGCTGGAGGCTCCGGCCATGGCCGAGGAGGGCAAGCCCCTCGTCCTGCGCGCCGAGGCCAGTGATCCAGGCGCCGGGGACACGCTCTCGTTCTCCTGGGACTTCGGTGATGGCTCGGCGCCTGCTCTTGGCGCGGAGGTCACGCACACCTACGCGGATGACGGCACCTATACCGCCAAGGTGACGGTGACCGACAACGCCGGAGCCTTCGTCCAGGCAGTGCGCGAGGTGCAGGTGAGCAACCTGCCGCCCGTGCCCGAGCAGGTGGCCTCGCGCACCCTTCAGGGAGGCGAGCGGGTCGAGATCCAGCTGAAGGCCACCGACGCGGCCGGCGCTCGCGACCCGCTCACGTGGAGCCTGGTGGAAGGCCCCGGCACCGTCTCAGCCAGTGGCCTGTTCCAGTGGCAGAGCGAGCCGGCGAGCCAGGGCGACTTCGTCATCCGCGCCCGGGTGGCCGATGACGAGGAGGGCACCGCGGACGTTCTCTTCACCCTCTCGGTCACCCCCACCGCCGAGCCGCCTCCTGACTCCACCCCAGACTCCGGCTGTGGCTGCGCGTCCGGAGCGCAGGGCACTGCCTCCTCGTTCTTCCTGCTGCTGATGCTGGCGGTGCTCACCCAGCGCCGAGCCCGGAGCTGAGGCCCGCTGCCGCTCGCGCCTGACGAGGAGGGCGCGAGCGGGCCAGGGCAGGCACATCCGAAGAGCCACGCTGGTCGCATCGAGCGACGGGGAGTCCGCTACAGCTGCGAGCCTGCCGGATCCGTCGAGAGCAGGCTGTAGACCCGCAGGCTGATGTAGCGACTGTCTTTGATCTCGCAGTCACGCAGGGTTCCCTCATGGCGGAACCCCATGCGCTCCAGGAGCTGATGGCTGGCGGTGTTCCCCTCCTCCACCATCGCTTCGATGCGGTGAATGCCCTTTTCCCGACACATGTAGCGAAGCACCGCGGGCATCGCTTCCGTGATGATGCCTTGTTTCCAGAACCGGGGAAGCAGCCAGTAGCCGAGCTCGGCTTTCTTATGTTGAGCCTGATAATGATTATACCCAATCACGCCCAGGGCTTCCTGGCTCTGCTTGCTGACGATCTTCCACCATTGACCGGTCCCCTCCCGCTCCAGGGTTTCATAAAAAACCATCTGGGCTTGGGTGGCTTCGAGTGAATCGTACCGGACCCCGTAAAAAGGAATCACCTGCGGGTGACTCAGGCCTTCGAAAATAAAAGGCTGGTCCGCTGGCTCTATCCGCTGCAGGGTGAATCGGTCCGTGGTCAGGAGTGGAGGCATCAGCGGCTCAGCGGAAGCGAAGGTTGGATCGCGCGGTCCAGCCCCAGTCGCGGCCATCGAAGCCGCGAACCCGCGCATACTCCCCCTGCCAGTCCTGCACGAGCAGCGGCGTGCCGATCGGGATGATGCCGGGCCGCAGCCAGCGGAAGTTCGGCGGTCCGCTGCGGATCCACGCGTCGTTCACGACGACGTCGGCGGGGTAGCCCCCCTCGGGACGCTGCGGTGCGGCGCGGCCGTAGACGCCGCGTGGGCCTAGCTGCCGCGACACCAGCGCGTCGGCGGCGGCCGACGGCACGTGGACCTCCATGTCATCACGCGAGCACACGTACTCGGCCCACGGCCCGCAGATCACCTGCTCCCCCGCGACCGCATCCGCGCTCGTCGCGCTGGCGAGCACCGAGCGCTCGTATGCGAGCGCCGCGTCGGTTCCCACGTGCGGAGTGCCTCCCGGAGCGGGGCCGCCCGCGTGCATCGCGATGAGATCGAGATAGCCGCGGCGAAACGCGGCCGAGTCGTGCCCGGCGGTGAGCTGCGCGCCAAAGATCGCGAAGCCAGCCGGTGCGAGCGCACGCTTGAGGGCCGCGTTGCGCTTGTAGCGTCCGAGCTTCGTCGCACGCGTGGCGACCTTCCCACCGCGGCTCGCCGTCGCGGGCGGCAGGCCGCGCCACAGAATGCGCGCGTAGGGGGCGAGCCGCTCGACCTGCTCGACGAGCGCGACCACGCTGCGGAACTCGGTGTCCGAAAGCCCGAGGTTACCGCCCAGCCCGATCTCGACCAGCGTGGTCGCGGGCGACAGCGCCTCGGAGATCGGCGGGCCCTCGGTGAACTGCCCGCGCACGCCCCAGAGGTTGCCAAAGTCGCCGGCGTGCAGGCGGTGCTCAGGCACGAGCCAGTTCCGCGGCCGAGAGCTGATGCGGTACTTCACGACGATCTGCTCGGCCGGATAGTGCCCCGCCGCGACCAGCCAGCGCTTCAACGCTGGCCCGAAGACGTACTCGTTGCTGTCACCGAATGCGACGACGTTGGGCAAGCGATTGTCGAAGGCCACGCGCCGGGAGCTTACCCGGCGGAGCGGGTTACGGCCAACCCTCGCGGCCCCTGCGTCAGGGATTGCCCCAGACGGCGAGCACATTGCCGCTCGGGTCGGCGAAGTGGAAGCGCCGGCCGCCCGGAAACGAGAAGATGGGCTCGACCACGCGTCCGCCTGCGGCCTCTACCTTCGCCAGCGCTGCCTCGAGTTCCGGCGCGAAGAGGATGACGAGGGGGCCTCCCCCGGAGGTGGGCTTCGCCTGGGTCGTGAACCCACCCGAGAGGCGGCCATCGCTGAAGCTGGTGTAGGCCGGCCCATAGTCCGTGAAGGTCCAGCCGAAGGCGGCGCTGTAGAACCGCTGGATCGCGGCCAGGTCGGTGGCGGGGAACTCGACGTAGTCGATGCGCAGGACGGCAGTGGGGCTCATGGGCCCTCGTTATCAGAGATTCGCGACCCAGACCCAGTTGTCCTTGGAGATGGCCCACACCTTCAGGGGCGTGATGGCGATGAGCTTCAGCCGGCTGGGCTTGCCCGGGGCGTTGACTGGAGCCTCCATCGGCTTCCAGCCCGAGCCCGTCCACACAGAGGCATTGCCCTTGGAATCCAGCGTTGCGACGTAGGAGCTGTCCCGGACAGCCACCTCGACCGCCGTCCCAGGCTGCTGGAGCCACTGAGAGCCGTTCCAACGCAGCAGGCCGTTCTTCGCGTTGATGGCCCACAGCTCTCCCTGGGCCCCGGCGGCGAGCTTCGCGACGCAGCAGCTGTGCTTCGTCCAGCCCGCGTCGCTGAGCGAGTACACCGCGCCGTCCTTGGCGCCGATGCCGTAGACGGTGGTACCATTGACGGCGGCGATCTGCTTCAGGGCCCGGGCGGGGAAGTCCTTGAGCCAGCGGTTGTCGTTGGTGGGATCCAGCTTCATGAGCTGCCGGGTGCCCGTGGAGAGGGCCCACAGGGTGCCATCAGCCCCGAGGGAGATGTCCGCGACGCAGCATGTGCCTGTCTTGACCCAGCCGCCGCCGCTCCATTTCCACGGCTGGCCATTGTCCTGGAGGAGCCAGGCATCCTTCCCATTGTTCACCAGGCGCTTCATCCCCATATAGGGAGTGGTGAGCGCGGGATTCATGCCGGGGAACTCCACCTTGGTCCATTCCGCGGCCAGGGCCTGAGGGCTGAGGCTCAGGCTCATGAACACGGACAACGCCAGCAGGGTGCTGCGCTTCGACAGGTGCATGGGTG
>DASVVJ010000586.1:0-1995 GCA_036389955.1 Myxococcaceae bacterium | reverse complement strand
GAAGATGGCCGGCAAGGCCCAGGCGGAGCTGGCCGCCCCGATGATCAAGGTGGCCGCACAAGCCAAGCTCGGCCTCGAGTCCTCGGGCATGGCCGATCTCAAGGGCTCGATGACCACCGTCGCCGGCTCGCTCGTGAAGCTGGGATGATGAGGGTGCGGTGAGCGATTCGTCGGAGCGGGTGTACCTGGACTACCTGAACGAGCTGGATGCGCTCGAGCGCTTCCGGCGCAAGTATCAGGAGCGCCATCCGGCAGCTCCCCTGGTGCGTGAGGACCCGGATGTGCGGCGCCTCATCGAGTCATTGGCTTTCTTCTCGGTGCAAACGCGTCAGGCGACGCTGCGCAGCATCCGCTCCGTCTGGTGGCGCCTGTTCTCGGGCTTCTTCGACTTCATGGTGGAGCCCGTGCCGTCCGCGGCGCTGGTGCAGGCAGTGCCCACCGAAAAGATGGTGGAGCCAGTCTTACTGCCGCGCGGCACCGAGCTGCGGCTGACGCCTCCTGGAGAGGCCCCCGGCTTCTTCCGTACCCGGCGCGATGTGCGGGTGCTGCCTATCTTCCTGGAAGCCACCGACGTGCTGCCGCTCGAGCGCGGCGGACACCGGCTCATCATGCGCTTCGAGGCCCGCTTCGCCCGCCGAGACGAGGTGGGGCAGCTCAGCCTGCACGTGCGTCACCTGGAGGAGTATGGCTCCTCCCTGGCGGTGTTCCACGCCCTGCGCCGGCACCTGCGCCAGGTAAGTGTGGTGTACGACCAGGATGCGGACACGCGCTCTTCCGGAGAGCCGTGCGAGGTGTCCTTCGGCCGCTCGGCCTCCTTCGCGGAGGACGCCTCTGACTACGCCCACCCCTTCCGGCGCATTCGCTCCCTGTTCCACTTCCCCGAGCAGGAGCTCTTCATCCACCTGCAGGTGCCTGCTAGCCGCAAGCCGTGGACCCGCTTCTCGCTGTGCTTCGACCTGGAGCAGGCCTGGAAGACAGGCCGCTCTCTTCACCCCGAGTTCCTGCAGCCCTTCGTGGTTCCCCTGGAGAACCTCAAGGCCGAGCCCGCGCAGCCCCTCATCGCGAATGGGACGCGCTCGGAGTACCCGATCCTCAACGTGAGCGCCGGCGCCAACATGCGGCTGCATTCGGTCACCCACGTCTATGAGGTCACTCCCAAGGGCCGCTCCCTGCTGCGGCCCGCCTTCCTCCCCGGAGAGGGCCCCAGCTTCGAAATCGAAGAGTCCATCGGAGCGGAGCTGGGCGCCCACCACCGCCTGCTGCTGCGCATGCCCGAGGCACTCACCTCGCCCCGCCGCATCGTGGTGGAGGGACTCTGGCACCAGCCCCAGTTCGCCTCCCGCGCGCTCGGCCGCATCGACGTGTCCATGCCTGGACGCCACGTGGAGGGGCTGCGCTGGCAGATCCTCGGCAACGTCGTGCCGTCGCAGGACAGCCCTCTGCACGACGACCTGGCCGCCCTCACCCGGTTGCTGGCGTGGAAGAGCCGGCCCACCTTGAGCCGCAACGAATTGCTGGCGCTGCTGATGTACCTGGGAACTCCCGCTCACAGCCCCCTGGGCCGCGTCATCCCCTGGGTACGCGAGCTGAAGGTCTCAACCCTGCCGGACAGCGCGCTGCGCGGCTCCGGCCTGCAACACATCTACGAAATAACCCTGGAACCTTTTGAGCCCGGCTTCGAGCCCCTGGTGGTGGCCTTCCTCCAGCAGGTGCGCGAGGTGCTGGACATCTGGAACAGCGATGCCTCGGTGGAACTTCGGGCCACCGTGGCGGGTGTCGGTCCCCTCCCTCTCCTCGTGGCGGCATGAAGCTCGAACATTGGAATGCATTGCTGGCAACGCACCGCGCGGTGCGTGAGTTGCTCAATCAAACCCTGCCGCCCCCAGCCTCCGGCGCGGAGCGGACCACAGTGCGCGTCGGAATGGAGGCCATGCGGCAGCTCGAGCA
This sequence comes from Myxococcaceae bacterium, assembly GCA_036389955.1. GTDB lineage: Bacteria > Myxococcota > Myxococcia > Myxococcales > Myxococcaceae > DATHBR01. The sequence continues at coordinate 48 of DASVVJ010000586.1, read as the reverse complement.
GCGCTTTCTCGAGACCCTTAATGGCTTGCGCAAGGCATTGGCGAGCGA
>DASVVJ010000585.1:0-28931 GCA_036389955.1 Myxococcaceae bacterium | reverse complement strand
CCACAGCTCTTCGGCCTCGCCGCCCTGGCCCTCGGGCATCGGCTGGAACTTCAGGCGCTCGGGATCCATCTCCGCCTCGCCACCGAACACCAGCGGGTTGCTCTCGCCTCCCCGCCCCACCCCGGCGCCCTCGCCCTCCCTGACCGCCCGGCTCGCGTGGCCCTGGCTCTGGCCCTCGCCCTCTTCGCCCTCACCCTCGCCTTGCATCCCCTGGCCTTTGCCTTTGCCCTTGCCCTTCCCCTTGCCCTGGCCCTGCCGCCCCGGCTGGCCTCGCGCCTGGCGCTGGGAGCCCTCCTGGCCAAAGCGGTCCTCGAGCTGCTGCTGCCGACGCTCCAGCGTGCGCCGCAGCTCGGAGATCTGATCGAGGTTGCCGCCCGCCATGCCCTTGGCGGTCTTCGAGCCCTGCTGGTCTTGCTGCCCCTGCTGGCCCTGGGAACCTTGTTCGCCCTGCGTGCCCTGCTCGCCCTGGGAGCCCTGCTGGCCGCCCTGCTCGTTCCCACCGTTCTCCGAGGCGCCGTTCTCCCCCTCGCCCAGGGACTTGCCACCCTCGCCGAGCGCCATCAGCGCCTGCTCCAGCGCCTCGCGCTCCCGGTTGACGCCCTCCGCGCGGCCCGCGGCCCCCAGCTCCTCCTCCAGCTCGCGCGCGGCCTCGGCGGCTCCCGCCAGCTCGGCGGCGGCCTCGGCGGCGCGCTCGGACATCCGCTTCTCCAGCCCGTCGGCGGCCTCCCAGTCGGCGGCGTCGAAGCGTCCCTCGGCCACCTCCTCGGCCAACCGGCGCAGCTCCTCCTCCATGGGAACGCCCAGCGGCTCTTCCCGGGCCAGCGCCTCGGCCTTGGCCTGCACGGCGGCCACCTTCGCGGCAGCGGCGGCGTTGATGGACCGGGGGCTTCGCGCCGGCAGCGGCAGCAGGAAGCCCACCACCAGGAACAGGAGCGCCCCGAGCAGCGCGCCCACCGGCCGCCGCCAACGCACCTCGGGGGGCTTCACCGCGTGGGCGAACTGGTTGACGGCCAGCTCCCAGTCTCCCACGGGCCGCTCCAGCCGGGTGAGCAGCAGCCCACCAGCGCCGGCCGAGCGATCCGCGAGCACCGCCGCCTGCTCGAGCGAGATGCCGCGCACCCGCGCCCTCAGCCCCCACCACACGCCGCCGGCCACCAGGAACACGGGTACCAGCCACAGCGCCACGTCTCTGAGCAGCAGGCGGGCGACGATGCACGCGGTGGCCGCCGCCCACACGGGGACGATGCCCGCCTCGGCCCAGGCCACGGCGTTGAGGCGCCGCTGCACACGCCGCACGGGCGCGAGCACGAGAGCCTGGAAACGGCGTTCTTCACTGACGGCCATGGACAACCCCGAGTGTCGGTCACCCGGGCCGACTTCCACAAGCCAGCCGAGGCGCGATTCTCTCCCTCCCGGGTCGCTGGGACACCTCTGGACACCCGCGCGTTCCGCTCCTTAAGACCTGGGGGGTATGGACACGACCGGGTTCTACGACACGCTGGCCGAGGGCTATCACCTGATCTTCATCGACTGGGCCGCCACCCGCGCGCGCCAGGGTGCGTTGTTCGCCGGGCTGATCCGCGACACGCTGGGAGCCGGGCCGAAGGACGTGCTCGACGCAAGCTGCGGCATCGGCACCCAGGCACTGGGGCTGGCGGCGCAGGGGCACCGCGTCTTCGCCTCGGACATCAGCCCCGCCTCCGTCGCCCGGGCCGAGCGCGAGGCCACCGCCTCGGGTCTCACCCTGGCCGGGAGCGCCGTCGCGGACCTGCGCACCCTGAGCCAGCAAATTCCCCAGCGCTTCGACGCCGTGCTGAGCTGTGACAACGCCCTGCCCCACCTGCTCGAGGACGCGGAGCTTGCCGCGGCCGCCCAGAACCTGCATGCCGTGCTGAAACCGGGTGGGCTGCTCATCGCCACCATCCGGGACTACGACGCGGTCGAGTCCCGCCCGGGCGAGGCCATTCCCCAGCCCGTCCGGGTGCTGGGAGAGGGCCCGTCACGGCGGCTCGTCTTCCAGGTGTGGACGTGGGCCGCCGACAGCCGCGGCTACGAGGTGGAGCAGTTCATCCTCCAGCCCCACGGAGAGGGCTGGACCACCACCAGTGCCCGCACGCGCTACCGGGCGCTCAAGCGCCAGGAACTCTCGAGCGCTCTCACCGCCGCGGGCTTCCACGACGTGCGCTGGCACATGCCCGAGACGAGCGGCTTCTACCAGCCCCTCGTCACCGCCCGGCGCTCCCCGGGCTGAACTCAGCCCGGCTTGCGCGCCCAGGCGCCCACCAGCAGCGACGGCACCATCACCCCGCCGTGCTCCACCAGCTCCGCGGAGACCCGCTCCGCCAGCGTGTCGATGCCCACCTCCTCCGCCGTCGCGACGCCCAGGCGCGTGATGAGCGGCACCAGCGTCCTCACCGTCTCCGCGACGAACGCGCTCGCCGTCAGCACACTCCCCGGGGCCACACGCCCCCCCATCAACCCCTCGGCCTCCAGCAGCCCCGCCCGCTGCAGCGTGGGCACCAGCTCCAGCCCCATGTGCATGACCAGCCCCGCCCGCTCGCACGTGGGCACCATCCACTCCTCCCATACCTTCGTGAACAGGGGCAGCTTCGGCCACGAATACCCCATGGCCGCCACCTCCAGCTCCTGGAACACCACCCGCCCCCCCGGCCGCACCAGGGCTGCTGCCTGCCGCACCATCGCCAGCGGATCCGGCTGGTACATCAGCACCATTCGTCCCACCACCGCGTCAAAAGGCGCACTGGCCTTGAAGGCATCCATGCGCGTCTCCTCGAAGCGCACGTGTGCCCACCTCCTCGCCTCGGGCCGCCGCCGCGCCCGGGTGATGGCTTCAACTGAAGAGTCGATCCCCACCACCTGTCCCGTCGGCCCTACCCGTTCGGCCAACATGAACGAGACATCTCCCACCCCGCAGCCCACATCCAACACCCGCATCCCCGGAGCGAGGCCTGCCCGGTTCAGCAGATCCTCCATCAGCGGGCGATAGAACTCCGCCTGGAGGATCAGCCGCTGCAGCTCACGCTCTTCGTGGCCCAGGATGTAATGACGCTCGGTCGGTGGCTGGCTCATGGACTCCCTGGAGGTCTGGCCCGCCCTAGCCTACCTGGATACCCGCCGGGCACACTCCCCCCTCGCCGGGCCGGGTGCCAACCTACCGATTCATTTGACTTTTCGTCTTCGGAGAAGAATGAGTGGCGCGCTTCGTATAAGCCTTTGGGGCCGCTGGCCCGTTACTGAGTCGTCAGTCCCTCTCCACTTCAGGCCTCCATGACGTCCTTTCTTCTCCTCGCCCAGATCGCTCAGCCCGAGAACCTCGGGTGGCTGAGCCGCAAGCTGCTCGGCGTGACGCTCACCAGCGCCGAGTGGGTGCTCTGGCTGCTGGTCATCCTCTCGGTGCTCTCCATCGCGCTGATGCTCGAGCGCGCCGTGTACTTCACCACCCACCGCCTCTCCGACTCGGAGTCCCTGGCCGTGCGCCTGGCCCGCGGCGAGTTCGACACGGTCCGCAAGGCCATCGAGGGCAAGAAGGGCATGGAGGCCGCCGTCATCCGCGAGGGTCTGGCCTCCACCGCGCAGGGCGCTGACACCGTGGAGCAGGTCATCGCCTCCACCGTGGCCCGCGAGCGTCCCCAGTACGAGCGCTACCTGTCGTTCCTGGGCACCCTGGGCAACAACGCTCCGTTCATCGGGCTGTTCGGCACGGTGCTCGGCATCATCAAGGCCTTCAACGACCTGGGCGCCTCCAACGTGAAGGGCGCCGCCATCCAGCAGACGGTGATGGCGGGCATCTCCGAGGCGCTGGTGGCCACGGCGGTGGGCCTGGCCGTCGCCATCCCCGCGGTGGTCGCCTTCAACATCTTCAACCGTCAGCTCAAGACGCTTACCAGCCGCACCAACGCGCTGGGTTACGCCCTGGTGGGCAGCCTGCGCTCCGAGGGCCGCAAGGCCTCCGTGGCCGGAGAGGGGAAGTAGACCATGGCTGGTGGCGCGAACGAGGACGATGACGAGATCACCGGCATCAACGTCACCCCGCTGGTGGACATCGTGCTGGTGCTGCTCATCATCTTCATGGTGACGGCCAACTTCATCGTCCGCGAGACGGTGGAGGTGGACCTGCCCCGGGCCGCCAATGGCGGCGAGACGGTGCAGGGCCTGGTCAACGTGGTCATCGACAAGGACGGCAAGCTGTACTTCGACGGCGCCGAGGTGCCGGAGGACGAGCTGCAGCGCAAGGTGTCCGAGGCGGTGGCCAAGGACAAGGACACCCGCGCCATCATCAGCGCGGATCAGGCCCTGCCGTACGGGCGGGTGATGCGGCTCATCGACGTGGTGAAGGGCCAGGGCATCGCCAAGTTCGCGCTCAACATCACGAAGGACGCCGCGCCCACGCCCGCGGCCACTCCCGCGGCACCGTAAGGACACAGGCACGACGCCATGAGTCAGCAGGTCCTCGATGACATGCGCCTTGCTCCCAACCGCTCCCAGGGGTGGGTGCTGGCGTTCGTGTTCGCCTCGCTGGTGCTGCACGGGGTGGGACTGCTGGCGCTCAGCTGGATGAAGGATCGTCCGGCCCACGTGGCGCAGAAGCCCGTGGAGCTGGTGATGATCGAGGTGCAGAAGCCGCCTCCGCCTCCTCCACCCGAGCCTCCCAAGGAAGAGCCCAAGCCGAAGCCGCCGCCGCCCAAGGTGAAGCCGCCGCCGGTGAAGATCGCCGTGGCCGAGAAGCCGCCGCCGCCGCCGCCGGAGCAGGCCCCGCCGCCGCCCAACGAGCCTCCGCCGGAGACGCCGCCCAAGCCGGTGCCGCTGGTGGTGGGCATCTCCATGTCGTCGACGACCAGCGCGGGAGGCTTCGCGGCGCCGGTGGGCAACACCGCCTACGGCAAGGTGGCCGAGAAGGCGGCGAACCCGCAGGAGGTCAAGCAGTACTCGGCGCCCAAGTACACGCCCATCTACCAGGTGGACCGGGAGCCGCAGGTGGCCTCGGAGGTGAAGATTCCGTACCCGGAGGAGGCCCGGCGCGCGGGCATCGAGGGCACGGTGACGCTGTCGATCACCATCGACCCGGATGGCAAGGTGGTGTCGGTGAAGATTGTCTCGGGCCCGGGCTACGGGCTGGACGAGGCAGCCCGGGATGCCATCCGGCGCTTCCGCTTCAAGCCGGCCATCAAGGGCGGCGAGGCGGTGAGCACGGAGATGAAGTACTCGTACACCTTCCTGCTGGACTAAACCTCCCTCTCCCCCCGGGACAGGGGCGGGGTGAGGGTTCCGTGCGCCTCGGCACGCTGAGCCTCCATCTTCTCCACCGCGCGCAGCATCACATCGCGCAGCGAGCGCAGGTCGGCGGGCGACAGCGCGGTAATCGCGGCGGGCGGCTCGGCCATGCGCTCCATCAAGCGCCGCCGCAGCTCCACTCCCGCCTCCGTCAGCCCCAGCAGCTTCACCCGCCGGTCATGCTCGGCACCGCGGCGCTCCACCAGCCCCCGGCTCTCGAGCCGGTCCACCAGGCCCGTCACATTCGAGGCGTCACACGACAGGTAGCCGGCCAGCACGCTCATCGGCTGGGCGCCATAGCCCAGCATGCGCAGCACGTGCGCCTGCACGGGCGACAGCTCGAACTCGGCGGCCATCGCCGGAAACGAGCGCATCATCTCATTCACCAGCTCGAACAGCGGCGCCCACGCCTCGCGCGCCAGCGCTTCTTCGGACCGAGGCACCTCCATCACCCGGGACTTGGACTCCACCGGCTCCACACGCTTCCCACTCATGGCGTCATCGTAATTCGCTGATGCCACATGGACAATTGATACTCTCAACTATTGAGGATTGAAAGCTTGCCAAGTGTCCTTTCGCACTGGCAAGAGCCTCACCGGGTGTGTTGGAAGCGGCCCCCGGATTGAGGCCCGCGCCCTCCGCGGGCTCACGGAGGACCACCTATATGATGCCGCTTCTCGCGCTGGCGCTGACGGTGAGCACCGCGGTGCCGGTGCTCACGCTGGACGAGGCGCTCGCCGAGGCGCAACGCAAGAGCCTGGACCTGAAGGTGGCCCGGGCCCGGCTTGCGCAAGCCGAAGAGGCCTCGAGCAAGGCGTGGGCGGGCTACCTTCCCACCGTCTCGGCGTCGGTTGCCTATACGCGCAACTCAGACGAGGCGCGCATCGCGCTGCCCACCGAGACTGCCATCCGCGACGTGGGAGCGCCCACCAGCGAGCCGGGCGCCGGCGAGGGCACTCCCACCAACCTGCGCGTCGTGACGCTGGGGGTTCAGGAAGCGGTCATCCAGCCCTTCAACCTGGTGGCCGGGCAGATCCAGGTGCGCCAGGCCGTCATCGTTCCCCAGCTGTGGGCCGCCATCGAAGCGGCCGCGCAGTCCGAGGAGCTGGCCAGGCTGAGCACCGAGGCGCAGCGGCGCGAGGTGCTCTTCATCGTCGCGCAGGCGTACTACGGCGCCGCGGCGCAGCAGGAGGCGCTCCGGGCCCAGGCCCGGCTGCTGGAGCTGAACCAGGCGCGGGAGAAGGACACCCAGGCGCGCTTCGATGCGGGCACGGTGACGCGGGTGGCGCTGCTGCGCGCCCGGCTGGACCGGACGCGGGCCGAGCAGGACATGCTCAGCTCGCGCAACGCCCTGGCCGCGGCGAAGCTGGCGCTGGCCACGCTGCTGCAGCGGGACGCCAACTTCGAGCTGGCGCCGCCGCCCGAGCCCCAGCCGCCGCAGTCCAGCCCGCAGCTGGCGGAGCAGGCGCTCGCGGAGCGGCCGGACGTGGCCGCCGCGCGCAAGGGCGAGGAGCTGGCGGAGACGCAGCGGCGCGGCGCCCGGTATGCGTACCTGCCCACGGTGGGCCTGTCCGGGGCGTTCAACGTGAGCAACGTGGGCGGCTTCATCGGCGACAACACCTTCTGGCAGATCACCCTGGCGGCCTCGTGGACCATCTATGACGGTGGCCTGCGCGAGGCGACCATCCGGGAGCAGTCCGCACGGGTGGCGGAGGCCGAAGCGCAGCGGCAGTTGACGGAGGCGCGCGTGCGAGAGGAAGTGGAGCGCTCGCGGCTGGAGCTGGAGAACGCCATCGCCAACCGCGAGAAGGCCCGGGAGGCGCTGGAGCTGGCGCGCGAGTCCCAACGGCTGATGGACATCAGCTTCAGGGAGGGCGTGGCCACCTACCTCGAGGTGGCGGACGTGAACACGGCGCTGACGGCGGCGGAGGTGGGAGACGTGGCCGAGCGGCTCCAGGCGTCGCTGGCGGCGCTGCGGCTGCTCAAGGCGGTGGGCGCCTTCTCCCCCACCGAGCCTGCCGCGCAGCCTGCCACGCAGCCTGCCGCGCAGCCTCCCGCTCCGGCTCAAGGCGAGAGCACGCCCGCCCCTGCCCCCAGCCCCTGAGCGAGAGCCCCCGGGAGCGCCTCAGCTCCCAGTGCCCTGGGCCAGCGGCAGCACCGTGGCCTCCGCGGGCTCCGCCTCGGCGGCGGCCGGGGCCTTCCCGTAGTAGATGCGCTCGATCAGCTTGCGGTGGTGGATGAGCGGCTTGTCGTACTTGCCCAGCCGCATGCCCTTCATGCTGAACGGCGTATCCGCGACGGTGGGGATGAAGAGCGCATCGTCCCGGATCTCGAACCAGGCCAGCACGCCCTGCGCCTTGCGCACCACGGGCATCAGCATCCGGAAGCGCTGGTCCTCGCACCGCAAGAACGAGAACACGTGGAAGCGCGTGCTCTTCGGCGTCTCCGGCACCATGAAGATGGCGAAGTGGTAGGTGAACGGGCGCCACTTCCCGGTGGGGCTCGACCAGCGCAGCGTGTAGCCGGTGCGAACCGGATCGAACCGCGTCACCCAGTCGTTGTGGAAGAAGTCTCCCGGCTGGAGGAACAACAGCCGGATGAGCCAGCTGGGACGCTGCGGCGCGCGGTAGTGCACCTCGGTGCGGTCCTCGTGGTTCTCCGCGGAGAACTCGATCGCCCCCGCGCCCTGACCATCCCAGCCCAGGCGCGTGTGAACGAAGGGCGTGTGCTCGTCCTCGCTGAAGTTGTCGAGCGCCACATGCAGCGGCGCCTGGAACAGCATCGAGAACGAGCCCGTGAACTCCATGTCCTGGGGCACGAAGTCCGGGAAGGCCGACAGCGGCACGTCCTTTGCCGCCAGCCACAGGTAGCCATGGCGCTCGACGAGCTGAAAGGCGCGCGCATCGCACCGCTTCAGGTCCGGCTGGCTGGGGCTGCGGCCCTTGCCCTCCGCGTCGAAGTTCCAGCCATGGTACGGGCACTCCAACCGCCCATCTGGACGCACGCGGCCCGCGGACAGGGGCGCGAAGCGATGAGGGCAGGCATCCGCGAGCGCCGCCGCGCGGCCCGTTCCATCGCGGAACAGGACATACGCACGGCCCGCCAGCTCTACCCGGACCGGCTTCTTTCGCAGGGCACGGGCGGACAGCACGGGGTGGAAGAAACGGGTCACATCCGGCATGGACTCCATGAGCGTCACGATACCTCCTCCTTGGTGCTTCCCGGGGGTGAGTCCAGGCAAGCGAGCGACCGGCCTGGTATGCTCGAGGATGCATGAAGATCGCCAATCACCGGCTGTGTATGGATGACGGAAAGCCATGCGCCTTCGCCCAGAGTCCGAATCACGGCGGAGCCATCACCCCGCAGTACCTGGTGATTCACTTCACGGCTTCACACAGCGCGAAGGCGGCCATCGACTGGCTGACGAACCCCGAGGCCAAGGCCTCGGCCCACGTCGTCATCGCGAGGGATGGCACCATCACCCAGCTGGTGCCGTTCAACCAGGAGGCCTGGCACGCGGGCAAGAGCCACTGGGATGGCCACGAGGGGCTCAACCCCCTGTCGCTCGGCATCGAGCTGGACAACGCGGGGAAGCTGACGCGCCAGGGCTCGCACTGGGTGGACTGGTCGGGCAAGCAGATTCCCGACGCCGAGGTGCAGGAGGCCACCCACAAGAACGAGACGGAGAAGGCCGGCTGGCACACCTTCTCCGAGGCGCAGGTCAAGGCCACGCGGGAGCTCGCCGCGCTGCTCGTGGAGACCTACAAGCTGAAGGACGTCATCGGGCATGAGGACATTGCTCCAGGGCGGAAGACGGACCCCGGTCCGCTCTTCCCGCTGAAGGAGCTCCGGGCCCAGCTGGTGGGACGCTCGGAAGAAACCGCGCCGGCCGTCCACCAGGTGACCACCTCGCTGAAGATCCACAGCGCCGCGGGGGTGGACGCGCCCACGGTACCGGGCAGCCCGCTGCCGCAGGGAACGAAGGTGGCCGTCCTCGCCAAGGAGGGTGACTGGTGCCAGGTGGACGTGCTCCAGCCGGTGAACGGGCACGCGGAGCTTCACGGCTGGGTGCATGGCCAATACCTCCAGCGGCTCAGCTGATCCGACCGCAGTGGAGACACCCGCGCCCGACCGCCGCCGCCGTCTGCTCTGGGTAGGCGCCTTCGTGCTCACCGCCGTGCTGGCGGTGGGCAGTGTGTTCCACGTGAACGGGCTGCTGCCCGCCCTGGTGCCAGAGGCCCAGGAGCCGTTCAGCTACAGCGGCTATGCGCGGGTGCTGCGGCACGTGAAGCAGGATGGCGACGTGGACTTCTCCGCCATCGGCCGCGAGCGCCAGGAGCTGGACGCCTTCGTGCGCTCACTGGCCACCTACTCCCCCCGCTCTCGGCCAGAGGTGTTCTCCAAGCCCGAGGAGGCGCTGGCCTACTGGCTCAACGCCTACCACGCGCTGGTGCTGCAGGCGGTGGTGGACGAGTACCCGTACCTCGAGAGCGTGGAGCAGCCGTGGCTGGGCAGCTTCTTCTGGAGCCGCGCGTGGCCCGTGGGAGGGCGGCGGCTGACGCTGTGGTCCATCGAGCACCGCATCCTCCAGCGGGAGTTCGCCGACCCGCGCATTCACCTGGCGCTCTTCCGGGGCACGCGCGGTGGGCCGCTGCTGGATGGGGCGCCGTTTGATCCGTCCCTGCTCGACGCCCAGCTCAACGACGCGGCCCGCCGCTTCGTGGGAGACAAGCGCCACGTCCGGCTCGAGGGAGACACCCTGCACCTGGCCCGCGTCTTCGAGACGCACCGGGACGACTTCCTCGCCGCGCTGCCCGAGGGCCGCCGGGGCTCGGTGCTCCAGTTCGTCTGGGCGTTCCTCCCGGACGCCTGCACGGACCGCTATGGCTGCGACACCCGGAGCGATCTGGACCGGGTGTGCGGGGTGAAGCTGGACAAGTGCAAAGTCGTCTACGAGCCCGAGGACACCCGGCTGCCGGACGCCGCCGCGCGCGACGCCCGGGTGGGCCTACCGTGACGCGCTCCTCAGGCGCCGGACGACAGTGACACCCAGCGCCGCTCCGTGTGCGAGCGCCGGATGGCGTCCAGCACACGCTGGTTGAGCCACCCTTCCTCGAAGGTGGCCGCGCCGGGCAGCCGCTTGGAGCCGGAGCGCAGCGCCTCGGTGATGGCGCGGGCGTAGCGCACGAAGCCGTGCGCCCACTCGTTGTCCTGCATCCCCGGCGGCAGCGGCGCCGGCCGAGGCAGCAGCACGGGCTCCCACGTCTTGCCGCCCACCTCGGCACGGCAGAGCTCCAGCCCCTCCACTCGCAGCCCGCCCTTCGAGCCGAACACCTCCAGCACGTGCATCGGCTCGCCCGGCTCCACCGCCGACAGGCTCACCGAGGCGGTGAGGCCTCCGCTGAACTTCAGCAAGGCCTGCACCTCGTCATCGGACGTCACCGCCCGGGGCTCGCCCGTCTCCGCGTCCGGCCGGGTGGCCACGTGGGTGGCCAGCACTCCGAGCACCTCCGTGGGCTCGCCGCTCAGCACGAAGCGCAGCGCGTCCACCGCGTGTGAGCCCAGCGCGCCCAGCAGGCCTCCGCCCCGCGCCATGTCCGACCACCAGTCCCACAGGCGCTCCTGGCCCGCGCGGTTGTCGCTGCGGTAGCGCACCCGGGCGTGGTGCAGCGTCCCCAGCGCTCCTTCCAGGATGAGTTCGCGCATCCGCTGCCGCGAGTCCAGGAAGCGCAACTCATGGTCCAGCAGCGCCAGCACCCCGCGCTGCTCGGCCGCCAGGTACATGATCTCCGCCTGGGCGGCGTCCAGCGCGGTGGGCTTCTCGCACAGCACCGCCTTGCCCGCGTGCACCGCCGCCAGCGCCATCTCGTGGTGCAGGTGCGGCGGAGTCACGATGCTGACCAGATCCACCTGGGGGTTGCCCACCACCTCCCGCCAGTCCCGGGCGATGTGGGGAATGCCCCGGTCCTTCGCCACCGCCTCGGCGCGCTCCAGGTGAGCGCTGGCGATGGACACCACTTCCACTCCCGGGCACGCCTGAAACGCAGGTACCTGGGTGGAGCGCGCGAATCCCGTGCCGATGATGCCTACCCGAATGGGCTGTACTGCCGTCATGTGTCCCTCATAAGTGCTGGCAACTCCCTCCAGCGAATCCGTCTCAGGCCCTGCCCGCGGCCTGCCGTCCCCGCCGCGACAGCGCGTCGATGGAGGCCGCCACCAGCAGCACCGCGCCGGTAACCATGAACTTCACCGACGAGGACAGTGCCAACAGGTCCATGCCGTTGGAAATTGATCCAATGACCAGGGCCCCCAGCAGCGCCGACCAGGCCGAGCCCCGTCCACCGAAGAGGCTGGTGCCGCCAATCACCGCCGCCGCGATGGCGTTGAGCAGCACGTCTCCGCTGCCCGAGGACTGGTTCACCGCCAGCAGGCGCGAGGACGCCAGAATGCCTCCCGCCGCCGCCATGGTGGAGCCCAGCGTGAAGATGGCCGTGCGAACGGCCTCCACCCGGATGCCCGCCCGCCGCGCCGCCTCCGCATTGCCGCCCACCGCGAACACGTGGCGGCCAAAGCGGGTGTGGCGGATGACCAGCTCCAGCATCAGCACGAAGCCCGCGAAGATGAGCGCCGCCAGCGGCAGCCCCCGATCCTGCGTGAAGACGGCGATCGCCGCCAGAATGGCGCCCGAGATGACCACCACCCGCGCCACCGTGGAGCGCAGGTGCTTCTGGGGCAGCCCGGCCGCCGCGCGCTTCCACCGTTCCACCAGCACCGTTGCCACGTAAGCCAGGATGATCAGCGCCGCCACCGGCCAGGCGATCTCCGGCCCGAAGAAGGTGCCCGTCAGCCCGGTGATGAGCCGGTCATTCAGGTTCACCGTGCCGGTACCGCCCAGCACGAACAGCAGCGCGCCCTGCCACCCCAGCAGCCCCGCCAGCGTCACCACGAAGGACGGCACGCGCAGCCGCGTCATCCACAGGCCATGGAACAGGCCAATGCCCGCGCCGGTGGCCAGGCCCGCGAGCAGGGCGGGTACCGGGGCCCAGCCCTGCTTCACGTTGAGAATGGTCATCACCGACGCGGACAGGCCGCTCACGGCTCCGGCCGACAGGTCAATCTCCCCCAGCAGCAGCACCAGCACGATGCCCGAGGAGATCGTCCCCATGGCGGCAATCTGCAGCATGAGGTTGGTCAGGTTGACGGCCGACAGGAAGCGCTCGTTGGCCGCGTAGAAGATGAGCCAGATGACGCTCAGGCCGATGATGACAGGCAGGCTGCCCAGCTCCCCCTGGGACACCCGGCGCCGGAAGCCCTGCCACGCTCCCTTCAGCCCGGGCGCATCCTGGATGAGGCGCGGATCCACCGGGGCTCCGCTCGGGGCGCTCATGGCTCCTCCTTCTTGAGCGTCTGGGCAACCTCGGCCTTGTGCGCGCCGGTGATGGCGGAGACGACCTCCACCTCCTTGGCCGTCTTCACGTCGAAAGTCGCCACCCGCTTGCCCAGCCGCAGCACGATGATGCGGTCGGCCACCGAGAACACGTCCATCAGATTGTGGCTGATGACGACCACGCCCAGCCCCTGCTCGCGCAGCCGACGGATGAGGTCCAGCACCTGCCGCGTCTGCGCCACGCCGAGCGCCGCGGTGGGCTCGTCCAGCAGCACCATCTTCGGCGAGCCCATCATCGCCCGCGCCACCGCGATGGACTGCCGCTGCCCGCCCGACAGCGCCGCTACCTGCGTGCGCACGCTGGGGATGCTCACGCTCAGCCGCTGCAGCAACGCGCTGGCCTGCTGCTCCATGGCGGTCTCGTCCATCCACCCCAGCACCTGGCCCAGTCCTCCCGCGCGCTGCTCGCGGCCGAGGAACAGGTTGCCCACCACGTCCAGGTTGTCGCACAACGCGAGGTCCTGGTACACGGTGGCGATTCCCAGCGAGGACGCCGCCTGCGGCCCCGTCAGGGACACCGGCCGGCCCTCGAAGAGCACCTCTCCGCCGTCGATGGGGATGATGCCCGAGATGATCTTGATGAGCGTGGACTTGCCCGCGCCGTTGTCGCCCACCAGGGCCACCACCTCACCGGGGTGGACCTCGAAGTCCACCGCCGTGAGCGCCTGAACGGCGCCGAAGCGCTTGGAGATTCCTCGGAGCGCCAGCAGCGACGTCGCGGACATGCACGCCTCCCAGGCTTACTGGATCTGCGCCGTGGTGCAGGCGTCCTTGTACTCGCCCGTGCACACGTCCGCGGCCTTCCAGAAGCCGTCGGCCACCACGGTGCTCTTCACGTTGTCCTTCGTCACCGACACCGGCGCGAGCAGCACGGCGGGCACGTCCTTCTGGCCGTTGTTCACCTTGGCGTTGACCTTGCCCGGGGGAGCCCCCTGGCCCCTGGCCAGCGCCACCGCCAGCTCGGCGGCCACCTCGGCCTCCGGCTTGATGGCCTTGTACACCGTCATGAACTGCTCGCCGGCGATGACGCGCTGAATGGCCGCCAACTCCGCGTCCTGCCCCGTCACCGGCGGCAGCGGCTTGATGCCGTTGGACTTCATCGCCGCGATGGCACCGCCCGCCGTGCCGTCATTGGCCGCGTACACGCCGATGATCTTGTCCTTGCCGATGGAGGTAATGGCCTGCTCCATCTGCTGCTGGGCCTTGTCCGGGCTCCAGTCCGGCGTGTCGTACTCGGCGCCTACCGTGAAGCCGCTGCCGTCGATGACGCTGTGCGCGCCCGCCTTGAACATCCGCGCGTTGTTGTCGGTGGGCGAGCCGTTGATCATGACAAGGGTGCCGCTCGTCTTCCCGTCCGCCTTGAGCCTGTCCACCAGCGCCTGGCCCTGGAGCTGGCCCACCTTGTTGTTGTCGAACGAGATGTAGTAGTCCACGTCCGCGCCGGTGATGAGCCGGTCGTAGCTGATGACGGGCACCTTGGACTGCTTGGCCCGCGCCACCATGGCCGCCGCCGAGGCCGAGTCCACCGGGTCCAGCACCAGCACCTTGGCCCCGTTGGTCAGCGCCGCCTCGGTCTGATTCTGCTGCTTGGCCGCGTCCTGGTCCGCGTTGCTGTAGATGACTTCGCACTCGGCGCACAGTTCCTTCACCTTGCGCTCGAAGTGCGGCCGGTCGTGCGACTCGTAGCGCGCCGTCTTCGACTCGGGCAGCAGCAGGGCGATCTTCACTGCCTCGGGCTTCTTCGCCTCTCCGGTGGCCGCACCCGGCGCCGCCTCCTTGTTCTCGCGCTTGCACGCCGAAGCCAGCAGCAGCAGTCCCGCCAGCGCCGCCTTGGCGCCAACCCGAGTCATCGAAGAACGAGGATCCACCCGTCCCTCCCTCTGTGTGTGGTGACAGTTGTAGGGAAACGGCGCGCATCCTGTCGTCACACCCTGGCCGCCGCAAGACCTTAACCCTCGGCCCTGCCCCGCTTTCCTCGATTAGCGAGAAACCTGCATTAGGACTGACGTCCAGGTCATGCGCTCAGGCAAGCAGCGCGGCGCCAATGAGCCCGCTGTCGTCACCCAGCTCCGCCATGTTGATGCTCAGGTGCTCGCGCGAGGTGGTCGAAGCATAGGCGCGCACGCCCTCCTCCACCTGGTGGCGCAGGCCCGCGCAGTTCATCAGCACCCCGCCGCCTAGAATGAGCCGGGCGGGATTGAGCACCGTGACCATGTTGGCCACGGCCATGCCGAGCATCTGCCCGGCGCGCTGGTGAATCTCCTTGGCCGCGGCATCTCCCGCCTCGGCGGCCTGCTCCAGCGTCAGCGGCGTCATCCGCGCCGGGTCTCCCCCGGTCAGCCCGGTCAGCCCCGGAGAGCGTCCCGCGGCCATCGCCTCGCGAGCCAGGGCGATGAGGTTGTGCCCACCCGCGTAGGCCTCCAGACAGCCCTGCTCTCCACAGCCACAGCGCCGGCCACCGGGGATGACCTTGGTGTGGCCCAGCTCGCCGGCCACGCCGCCGGCGCCGCGGATGAGCTGGCTGTTGGCGATGACGCAGCTGCCCACGCCCGAGCCCACGAAGACGACGTACACGTCCTGAGCGCCGCGCCCAGCTCCTGCGTTCAGCTCGCCCCAGGCAGCGGCGGCCAGGTCATTCACCAAGCGGACCGGCCGGCCCAGACGCTCGGTGAGCAGCGAGCCCAGCGGCACATTGCGCCAGCCCAGGTTGGGGGCCACCGCCAGCACACCCGAGTCCCGGTGAATCTGTCCGGCGGCGCCCACACCGCACCCACGCACATCGACCTTCGCGGCCTTCAGCGCGGCGGTGGCGGCTTCGGCAATGACTTCGACGACCCGGGCGGGGGTGCGCTCTTGGAGTGGCAGCTTGGCGGACGCGAGGATCTGCCCATGCTCATCCACCACCGCGGCGCGGGCGTTGGTTCCACCCAGGTCGATTCCCAGCGTCGGCATCAGTGCGCTCTCCTGCGTCCTTTATATGCGGTGGGGCCGTGGGGGGCTACCTACCCCCGGGCTCGGTCCACCAGGGCTTTGATGAGCTTGGCAACTTCCTGCTGGCGGGCCGGGTCCTTGAGGGCGCCCTGCTCGGTGAAGGCCTGCTGAGCGTGGGGCAGCATCACCTGGGCGGGGAGCACATAGGTGCCCAGGCCCGCCATCACCTTGCGCATGTCCGGCTGCATGCGCGCGGTGCCATAGGGCCCGGTGGAGGCCCCCATCAGCGCCACCCACTTGTTCTCGAAGGGGCGGCCCGGCACCCGGGAGACCCAATCGATGGCGTTCTTCAGGGCACCGGGAATGGAGTAGTTGTACTCGGGGCTGACGATGATCATCCCCTGCGCGCGGACGATCTGGTCCCGCAGCTCCAGCACGGGCGGTGGCGGCCCGAGCGCATCCACATCCGCGTCGTACCAGGGCATGCGGGCGGCCTTGAGGTCGTACACCTCGACCTCCGCGCCCGCCTCACGGGCGTACTCCACCGCCACGTTCAGCAGCTGGCGGTTGAAGGAGCCCGTGCGGAGGCTGCCACAGATGCCAAGAATGCGAGGTGCGGTCATACGAAGCGGTCCTGAGCGGCGGGACTAGGCGCCCACCTCGCGCTTGACCTTCTCCACGGTGCCCTCGATGAGCTGCTGAATCTCCTTCAGGCGCTCCGGAGTGCTGGCCTCGAAGCGCAGCACGAGGATCGGCTGGGTGTTGGAGGCGCGGATGAGGCCCCACCCGTCCGGGAAGGTGACGCGCACCCCGTCCACGTCGACGATCTTGTGGCCAGCGGCGCGCAGCGTCTCGGTGGCGCGCTTGACGAGTTCGAACTTCTTCTCCTCGCGGGTGTCCACGCGCAGTTCGGGCGAGGCGTACGTCTTCGGCACGTCGGAGAGCAGCCCGGAGAGCTTCTTCGGCTCGTGGGTGAGGATCTCCAGCAGGCGGGCGGAGGAGTAAACGGCGTCATCGAAGCCGAAGTAGCGGTTCTTGAAGAAGATGTGGCCGCTCATCTCTCCGGCCAGCTCGGCGTGGGTCTCCTTCATCTTCGCCTTGATGAGCGAGTGGCCAGCCTTCCACATGACGGGCTTGCCGCCCTTCTGGGCGATGTCGTCATAGAGGGTGTAGCTGCACTTCACCTCGCCGACGATGGCGGCGCCGGGGCTCTCTTTGAGCACGTAGCGGCTGAAGAGAACCATCAGCTGGTCGCCCCAGAGGATGTTGCCCTGGTCGTCGATGACGCCGATGCGGTCGCTGTCGCCGTCATAGGCGATGCCCACCTCGGCCTTCTCGCGCTTCACCGCCTCGATCAGGTCCTCGAGGTTCTCCACCACGGTGGGGTCCGGGTGGTGGTTGGGGAAGGTGGCGTCCATCTCGCAGAACAGGGGCACCACGTCGAAACCCATGGACTGGAACAGGGGCACGGCCACCGCGCCGCCGGTGCCATTGCCCGCGTCGATGACGATGCGCATGCCCTTGCGGCCGACTTTTACGGTCTGACGGATGAAGTGGTTGTACGGCGTGATGATGTCGTAGGGCTCCACGGTGCCGGGCTTGTTGGTCTTCTCGAAGTCGCGGGCCTCGATGAGCTTGCGCAGCTGCTGAATCTCGGGGCCGTGGAAGGTGGTCTTCCCGGCGCCGATCTTGAAGCCGTTGTACTCGGGCGGGTTGTGGCTGCCGGTGATCATCGCCAGGCCATCGACGGGCAGGGTGTTGGCGGCGAAGTAGGTCAGCGGCGTGGGCACCACGCCCACGTCGAGCACGTTGAGGCCGGTGGAGGTGAGCCCCTTGGCCAGAGCGTCACGGAAGCGGGTGGAGGACTCGCGGCAGTCTCGGCCCACGACGACGGAGCGGCCGTGCTGACGGCGGATCATGGTGCCCAGACCCTTGCCGAGCAGCTCTACCACCTCGACGGTGAGATCCTTATCGACCAGGCCACGGATGTCGTACTCGCGGAAGATATGCGTATTCATGAGATGAGGTCCTTCGCCCTCCAACCGGCCAGAGGGGTAACAGCCAAGGGCGGCGGACTCTACACAAGCACGGGCCGGAGAGGTAACCGTCTCACGGCCCGTGTGCGCTCACCTCATCATCGGACTTCTCGCTCCTGAAAGGCGGCGTCCTACTCCGCTCGGTTCGCCTGGGGCGCCACCGTGGGGACCCGGGTGGTCACCGCGGGAACCCGGGTCGTCCCCGGGCGCATCCGGCGCTGCAGCGCCCAGAAGTGGCGCTGCCAGGCCAGGTTCAGCGGATCCATCGCCAGCGCATGTGCATAGCAGTCCAGCGCGAGCTTCAACGCGTGCTGGTGCTCCAGCGACAACCCCTGCGAGAAGAACGCCCGGGCCCGCTCCTCCGTCCCGGGACGCGCCGAGAGGAACGCCTTGCGCAGCGGCTCCACTTCCTTCTCCGTCAGCCCCGCGGCGATGCACCGGGCAATCCCGTGAGCGTTGTTGCGCAAGGCATCGAAGCCCACCCGCGCCAACGGCTCGCCGAGCGTACGCCGGGCCGCTTCCACCCGTGCACGCAGCGACTCCAGCTCCCGGCGCTGACGCGTGGGCAGCGACTTCTTCCAGTAGCCCTCCAGCCGGCGCAGCGCCGAATCAGCCCGCTGACGCACCTCGTCGAAACTGGCGGACGGCGGCAGCCCCAACAGCACGTACGGATCATTGCCCAGCGAGGCCGTGCGGGAGAGCAGCTGCGTCAGCTCCGGATCCGCGGGAGCCTCCGCGGGCCCCGTGCGCACCTGGGCAATCAACGTGAGCAGCTCGTCCGAGGGCTCGTCGAAATGCACGAAGAACCCCGGGCAGATCCCCCACGCCCGCGCCTCCTCGGGCGAGACATGGCGCACCACGTCCCCAGAGCAGAGCACTGACTGCGTCTGGAAGCAGAACTCCATCGGCAGCCGCGCGGCCAGCGGCGGCGGCGGCCCATCGAAGGCGATGAAGAGCCCCTCGGCCGACACGTCACTGGCACGCACGGGACGGGCCTCCGGGCTGCCCAGGCCGCCCACGCGGATGCGCAGGCTCGAAGGCACCGCGCGCGGCAGCACGGGCTCCGGAGCCGCTGGCTGCCGGGCCAACTGGCGCTGAACCTCCACGAGCGCGAGCCGGAACGCCTGCGCGCTCGGGAAGCGATCCTCGGGCTTCCGGGCCAGTGCCTGCATCAGCACCGCGGACAGGGCCGGCGGCACGCGCGGGTCCAACGTGTGTGGCAGCGGCGGGCGGATCTCCTGCTGTCCCAGACGGACCTCTCCCATCCGGCCCCGAGGGAACGGCAGCCGCCCGGTGAGCAGCCGGTAGCCCACGACGCCCAGTGCGTAGATGTCGATGCGCGCATCCGCGGCGGTGGTCTGCCACTGCTCGGGAGCCATGTACGGCGGAGAGCCCAGCGTCATGCCCGAGGCCAGCTCCTGCTCGGAGAAGCTCGCCGCCAGGACGCTGGCCATGCCGAAGTCGAGCACCTTCATGCGGCGCTGGCCGCTGGCGTCCTTCGTCACGAAGAGGTTGTCGGGCTTCAGGTCGCAGTGGACCATGCCCCGGGCGTGCGCCGCCTCGAGCCCCTCGAGCGCCTGGATGAGCACCTCCACGGCCTCGGCGGGAGCCAGCGGCAGCGGCAGGCACGAGAGCGGCTCGCCCGCCACGTACTCCATCAGCAGGCAGGGCAGCTCACCCGGCCCGCGCCGCGCATCGAGCACGCGCGCCACGTTGCGGTGGATGACGCGGCTGGCGACCTGGGCCTCCACATAGAAGCGGTTGCGCACGGCGAGACTGGCCGCCAGGTGCGAGTGCAGCACCTTCACGGCGAAGTACGCGCCCGTGGGCGGGTGCACCGCGAGGTACACCGAGCCGGTGGCGCCCGCCCCCAGCAGGCGCTCGAAAACGAGCGGCCCGTGCCGCTGCCCCACGAACGACTCGAGCTCCTGCACCTGAGACACACCCCCAGCAGGCGGGCAGTCGAGCCCCTCTGCGTGTACTTGCTGGCACCGAACACACCCCATCGACGCCCCCCACGAAGACCGCACCTTGCGGCAGGGCTCAGGGTGCAACCTCCGTGCAGGCGGGGCGTGCGCTACCTGACGCTCCAACTGCCCGGAGCGTCAGGCCCAGCGCCGGTGTGCGGATCAACCGGACCGGCGTTTTTACCGAAGCGGTCCCGGAAAAACTCCATCTCCCGGAGGGCCCGGGTGGTTGAAGCGCTACCGCTTGCGCACGTTGGCGGCGCGCTGGAGCACTGTCTGCTTCTGTGTGCCCTCTTCCCCGCGCATCCACTCCTTCATGGCGGGGACGACCTGCTTGCTCCAGCCCTTGCCGGCGCGCACGGCGATGAAGGCCTCCACCAGGGCGTTGATCAGCGCGGAGAGCTGCTCGGCCAGGTACAGCCGCTCGGAGAGGCGCGCGTCGTCATCCTCGCCCATCAGCTCCGGCAGCTTCGCGGCGCGGATGTCGAGGAACTCCGCGTCGAGCGTGACTTCGAACGCCCGCTCGCCGTGGGTGAGCAGCAGCCGGGCCTGGTGAACGAGCAGCCCCCGGTCCAGCGAGTGCCGCACCTGCTCCGAGTAGGGCGCCATCGCGCCGCGCGCGGACAGCTCCGTCACATCGCCATGCACGCCGCGCAGCACCACCCGGCCCAGGAACATCACCGTGAGGCCCGCCTTCTCGTGCGCCGTCACCGGATCGCCGGACTCCGAGCGCCACAGCAGCCACGTGAGGAACTCACGCCCCAGGTACGTCTTGCCGCGCAGCAGCGCCTCGCGCGCCTTGTCCTTCTCGACCTCGGCGGTGTCCTTCTTCTCCTCGGTGGCGGCGCCGTCGACGCCGACATCCCCGCGCATGAACGCCGCTTCCTCGCGGGCCTGCTCACGCTTCCCCATGGCTCACCTCCGCCGGCAGCTCCATGCCAATCAGCTCCGCGGTGGGACCCAGCGCGGACTCCTCGATGCCGGTGCGCGCCGCCACCGCGGCGGGCACCAGCGGCTGCAGCTTCACCTTGAACGCCGTCTCCATCGAGGTGAGCACCTCTTCCACGGCCTTGCGCGAGGCGGCCCAGACCTGCAGCTGCTGGGACTTCAGGTTCCAGCTCAGGTCATGCACCTTGGTGCTGGGCACGGCGCGGTTGCGCAGCACCTGGCGGATGGAGGCGCGGTTCTCCGCCTTCTCTCCGCGGCTGGGCGGGCGGCCCTTCTCCTTCGTGAAGGCGGCGGCCCACTTGTCCAGCTCGGCGCGCAGCACCGGGCCGGGAATCTTGATCTGATCGATGCGGTACGCGAACAGCGCGTACTCCCCATAGAAGAGGCTGCTGGTGGCGAACTCGGAGCCTTCGTGGTTTTCCAGCTCCACGAAGCCCGCGGCGCGCTCCTCCTCGGAGCGGCGATCGATGGGGACAAAGGCACGGGCCTTGAGCGCCTTGGTGAGCCAGCGCTTGAGGTCCGCGGGGGCTCCCTCGGCGGGTTCCACGAGGAAGCGGGAGAAGGTAACGGCACCACGGAGGACGGGCATGAGGCGCGGCAGGATGCGGAGGTGACACGCCCGCGTCAAGCCGCCCCGGGTGTGGCCGGGCTACAATCCGCCGGGCCTACGCCGGCGCAGCCTGCGCCCCACCCTTCCAGCCCAGCGATTCGAGGAAAGCCGCCGCGTGCTCGGGCGTGTCCAGCTGCGCCATCGCCTTGTCCGCAAGGAGCATGGTGTTGGCCAACCCCCTCGCGATGGCCGGGTCCTGCGCGGCGGCGGCCATCACCTGAATCATGTGGGGCGCGGGCGGCTCCAGCAGGGAGTTGTTCCAGTAGGCCATGGCACGCACGGCGCCCCAGGTCTGCTCCTCGGCGCCGCGGCAGAAGGCCTCGTCGAAGGGACGGTCCGCCTTCACCGCCTCGAGAATGGCTTCCCCCAGCGCCCACGCCCCCGCCGAGGCCGCGTTCGCACCCTGCCCGCCCACCGGATCATGCAGCACGTGCGCATCCCCCACCGCCATCACGAAGTGCCCGCTGTCCAGCCGCGCATAGCCCCGGCGCACCACGGGGGTAAAACCTCCCGTGAGCCAGTCCAGCGGACCGGCCAGCCGGAACTCCTTGGCATTCAGCCGGGCGTAGGTGGGCGGTGCGTGAACGCGCAAGATGTCCAGAAGCATTGCCGCCACGTCGCGCGGGTCCTCGTCATACCTCCGGTGCGTCAGCGGCTCGATGGCGCCACCAGGCACCGCCTCGATCAGCAGACTGGGGATGAGCCCCCGCTGCGTGTACACCTGGGACTCGAAGACCTCTCCGTGGCCCGGGGAGATGATGAACCGCATGCCCAGCGGCTCCGGGGGCTGGATGCCGTGAACGAGCGCGGCAAAGAGCCGGCGCGGGGGCTTGGTATACGGTGAGTGCTCGGGTACGCGGGGGAACAGGTTGTCTGCCAGCCCGAAGCGGCCCGAGGCGACCACCACCAGCTCATGCTGCAGCGCCAGCTGGCTCAGGCCGGCCTTGTCCACCGGGCGCACGATGAGCGTGCCTCCGCGCGCGACGAAGTCCTCGGCCAGGCGCGGCTGGTAGACGCGGTAGTCCACGAAAATGCTGGGAGCGTCGAACCAGCCCTTGAAGCTCAGCGGCTGCGGCCCCCCCACGTAGAAATCGACGGTGAACGTGCCGAAGCCCAGGTTGTCCCAGTGGTTCACGCCCAACGCGCGCTCGCGAGCCCGCGTCGGCTCGTGGTGCGCCACCGTGTTGGGCAGCCGGCCCGTTCGCTGCTGAGCTGGGTCCACCTCCGCGTAGATGGTCACCGGGAGCCCGTGCGCCAGCAGGCGCAGCCCCAGGTGCAGGCCGGCCGTACCGGCGCCAACGATACCGATGCTCTTCGCCATCTTCCTTCTTCCTTTCGCCCGAGCGCCCCAGAAGAACAACCCCCAGCGCCGGAGCCCATCCCCTGAAATGGGCCGGCGGGAGTCTATTCATTCGGGCACCACCGCGCGCTCTTCACACTCAGGCGGCTCGGGACGGTGAGCCGCGGGGAACGGAGCGCGCGGGACGAAAGGAGGGCCGCCTCGAAACGGGCGGCCCGGCACCACGGTCCGCTTCTACCCCTGATACTGGTGGATCGACATGATGGGGTAGTTCATCGACGTCAGCGAGATGCGCTGCGAGCCATCCGAGTTGACGTTGTTGGAGCCGATGAACTGGGGCTTGCCATCCTTCATACCGGCGTACATCACCACGTGCTGGCCACCGGGCGTCTTCATGCTCACCACGTCACCGGGCTTGGCATCGGCCAGCGAGACGCGCTTGAAGTTCGGGTCCTTGTCCAGGTTGGCCTGCAGGCCCATCACCGCGTTGTGGTGCTGGCCGTTGGTGATCATTCCCGCCTGCTCCAGGCACGCGGAGACGAAGTTGGCGCAGTTGACGTTGTTGGGGACCCAGTCCTCCATGTCCGCGCCCACGCCGCTGCCCTCGAGCTTGAGCGAGCCGGCGTTCTTGCCCATGTGCTGCATGGCGATGTCGAACGGGTTGCCGCGCGGGCCCTGCGCACCACCGGCCGCCGTGGGCGCCTGGGTGCCGCCCGCCGCAGAGGGGCTCTGGGCGCTGCCGGTCAGCTGCGGAGACTGCGCAGGGTTGTTGCTGCCGCCCGGAACGAACTCATCACGCGAGCCGGGGATGTTCAGAGACTTGCCCGTGAAGATCTTGTTGGCGTCCTTGATCTGCGTGTTCGCCTGCATCAGCGCGCTCACCGAGGTGTTGTAGCGCTGGGCGATGCGAGACAGGGTGTCGCCGGACTTGATCTGGTACGTGCTCATGGGGGCGCGGCTCCGAAGGGCGAGAATGACTTCGAAAAGATTCTCGTAACCTGAGACCCACCTGTTGCGTAGACCGGCGCTTTTTTCTTACACCGGCGCCTATCCACCGCTAAGCCCCTGCCTTTGCTCCGCTTTTCAGAAAAACCCGGGGAAAAGAGGGGGACACGCAACTTTCTGCACTCATCGCGCAATAACATAATTGCACTGGCGGCGCAAAAACCCGCCTCCTCCTTGGGAGAGACCGATGAGCTCCATGCAGATCAGCAGCAGCGCGGCGGACAAGGCGAAGCAGGCGGGCGCCCTGGTGGCCTCCAAGGCGAAGACGGTCGAGGTGGCCCCGCCTCCCCCGCCCCCTCCGCCCCCTCCCGCGCCCGAGCCGGCGAAGTCCGAGTTCGTCAAGGACACGCCAGCGAAGAAGGTGACGCTGGACCCGACGGCGGGCCAGAAGTCGCTCACCGAGCTGCCGGAGCTGTCCGGGAAGCTGCCGAAGTCCTTCTCCGCCAGCTCGCTGCAGCTGACCGGGGGCAAGGGGGCCGACTTCACCTTCACGAAGACCGGGAGCACCGCTCCCACCGAGGCGGTGACCGCGAAGAGCACGGAGGGCGCGAGCACGCAGTCCAAGGTGGACGAGGACGCCCAGCGCATCGCCCAGGAGCAGCAGAAGAACGGACCGGCCGCGGGCGTGCGGACGATGGAGACGCTGCTGGAGGAGCGCAAGAACGAGCCGGACTTCGAGGAGTACCGCAAGCAGCTTCTGATCGCGGCCGAGCCCACCCTTCACGCCCTGGCCGATCAGGTGAAGCGCCCGCAAGGTGACCCGAAGAAGGCTCAGGAACTCATTGCCGCCGTGGAGAGCGTCTCGCGGATGGCGACCGCGGCCGGTCCCGAGGCCACGCAGCGCGCGGCCCGGGCGTTCGCGGCGGGGATGGATGACAGCTACACCACGACCCAGCCGGGCAGCCCTCAGGCCGAGGCGTTCGCGCAGCTGGTCAAGAGCGAAGGCGGCGTCACCTTCGCCACCGCGCTCACCCAGGAGCTGAGCGCGGCGGGCAAGACGTCCAGCGCGGATCAGGTGGGCCGAGCGGCGCTCGGTGAGGTGAACGCCGCCCGTGCGGACTTCAAGGCGAAGGACGATCGCGTCAAAGAGCTCAACGCGCAGCTCCAGCGCGCCATCTACGACGCGGGCCCGGCACTCACCCCGGCGCAGCAGCAGCAGATCGCCGACGAGTTCCGCAAGAAGCACGGCGCCGAGTACGACGCGTGGGAGCAGGCGGCGGGCCGGCTCGCGCCGTACCTGAAGTCTCCATCGGCCTACGACCAGCTGTCCGCGGACCCGAGCCTGCCCAAGGGAGTACGGGACGAGGCCCAGAAAGGCATCGCGGGCACCGCCGAGCTGATGGACAGCCTCTCTCACACCCGTGAGGGCGCCAAGTGGATCGCCGAGGAGATGATGAAGGCGGCCAAGGGCGAGAAGACGCTGCTGGCGCAGATTGGCGAGTACGCCAAGGACCGGAAGGATGTGGGCGACAAGTTCGCGCTGGCGCTGGGCAAGGGCACGGCGTGGGCGGCGATGCAGGACGCCCAGGAGGGCGTGGACGTCAACCTGGTGATGAAGGGCCTGGAGAAGTACGCGGATGTCTTCGGGCTGAAGCAGCAGGACATGGCCGAGGTGACGCAGCTCTTCGGTGAGTTCAAGCCGGGAATGAGCGAAGAGCAGATCCGGGATGTGAGCAAGCGCATCAACGACAAGCTGGGCGGCATTGACCCGAGCTCGCCCTTCGGCTCGGAAGGCGCGCGGGGCCAGATTCTGCGTGGAATTGGCCTCTCGTTCGCGGCGGCGAACCTCACCGGCAACTGGTCCGAGTTCGGGGACGCCTCGGTGGGCGAGAAGCTGAAGACGATCGGCGACACCATCAGCGCGGGCTCGGATGCGGGCACGCTCTTCATGGACGCCTTCTCGAAGGCGCAGAGCACCGGAGCGCTCTCCCGCTTCGTCAAGGCCGCCGGGCCGGTGGGCGGAGTCCTCACGGCGATTGGCGATGGCATCGTCGCCATCGAGGCCTTCCAGAAGGGGGACAAGGGCAAGGCGCTCGAGTCGGGGCTGATGTCCGCGGGAGGCCTCTTCCTGGCGGCCGCCTCGGTGCAGGGCTTCCCGGTGGCCGGGCAGGTGCTGGGCGCGGCGCTGACGGTCGCGGGGCTGGGCGTGAAGTTCTACAACGAGGAGCAGGACAAGCGGGAGCTCGAGCAGCTGAAGCAGGAGCTCTTCGGCACGGTCTTCAAGGATGACCCCGTGTTGCGGCAGGCAATGCTCGACGCGGACCGGGAGCAGCTGAACAAGCTGGCCGGGCTGGGCTTCAGCCCGAGCCAGATGCAGCGCCTGGGCAGCACCTACCCCTCGCTCTTCTCGAAGGGGTACGGCAACGGCATGGAGGGGCTGAAGAACCTGCAGGCCAACTTCAATATGTCGGCCGGCGAGCTTGAGGCGTTCCTGAACACCGTGGGGGGTGGCAGTGAGCAGACGCTGATGAGCTTCATCCAGTCGATGGACTCCAAGACGGGGGTTGGCATCAACCGCCCGCGCGAGGAGTGGATCGGCCTCTTCGAGGACCTGGCGCGCACCGGACCGAAGAGCACCCGCGAGGCGTACCGCCGCGCCGCGGAGGCCCTGCGCACCCGCTCGGGCGCCACGGACTGACGCGTCAGTCCTTCGCGCGGGCGTACTGAGGGGGCCAGGTCACATCGGCCCGGAGCTCGCGCGCGGCGCGCAGCGGCCAGTAAGGGTCTCTCAGCAGCTCCCGGGCGAGAATGACCACGTCCGCCTGCCCCGTGCGCACGATGTGCTCGGCCTGGTAGGCGGAGCGGATCATCCCCACCGCTCCCGTGGGCACACCCGACTCCCGGCGGATGCGCTCGGCGAAGAGCGTCTGGTAACCCGCCCCCACGGGAATCTTGATCCGGGGGGCGATGCCACCCGAGGAGCAGTCGATGAGGTCCGCTCCGTCCTGCACCAGCAGCCGGGAGAGGGCCACCGAGTCCTCCACCGTCCAGCCGCCCTCGGTCCAGTCACTGGCGGAGATGCGCACCAGCAGCGGCAGTTCCTCGGGCCAGCGCTCGCGCACGCCCCGCACCACCTCGCGCACCAGACGCACCCGCCCATCGAAGGAGCCGCCGTAGCGATCGTTGCGCTGGTTCGTCAGGGGAGAGAGGAACTCGTGCAGCAGGTACCCGTGCGCGGCGTGGATCTCCACCACCCGGAAGCCCGCGGCGTGCGCCCGAGCAGCGGCCTCTACGAACTCCCGGACCACCCGCGCGACCCCGGCCTCATCCAGCGCCTGCGGCACCGGGTAGCCATCCGAGAACGGCAGGGCGCTGGGAGCCTCCGGAGTCCACCCGCCCTGAGCGGCGGTGACGGGGCCCTCTCCTTCCCAGGGACGCGCCGTCGAGGCCTTGCGCCCGGCGTGGGCCAGCTGGGTGCCGGCCACCGCGCCGTGCTGCTCCACGAAGCGGACGATGCGCGCCAGGGGAGCGATGTGCTCGTCCTTCCACAGCCCGAGGTCCTGGGGACTGATGCGGCCCACGGGAGAGACGGCGGTGGCCTCGGTGAGGATGAGCCCCGCCCCTCCCACGGCCCGGCTGCCCAGGTGCACGAAGTGCCACTCTCCCGCGAAGCCGTCCTCACTCGAGTACTGACACATGGGCGAGACGACGATGCGGTTGCGCAGCGTCACACCTCTGAGACGGAACGGCTCGAAGAGCTTGCTGCTCATGCACCCTCCGGGTGGCGGACTTCGGCTACAGGAACTTCTGGCGCTTGCGGGCCTTGAGGGCCTCTACCACCTTGCGCACGTCCTGGCTCTTGTCCTTGGCGACCACGAGGATCGCGTCTCCCGCGTCCACCACCACGACATCCGTCATCCCCACCACGGCCAGCGGGCGCTTGTCGCTCAGGACGACGCAGCCGTTGCAGTCCACCACGATGGCCTCGTCTCCGGAGACGACGTTGCCGCGCTCGTCCCCCGGGCGCACCTCGGGGATGGCGGCGAACGAGCCCACGTCGGACCAGCCGAAGTCTCCGGGCAGCACCGCGATGTTGGAGGCCTTCTCCATCACGCCGTAGTCGATGGAGATGGAGGGCAGCTTGGGGAACACCTTCTTGAGCACCGCCGGCAAGGTGCGCTTGCCCATCGCGGCACGCAGGGCCTCCAGACCCTTCTTCATCTCCGGCATGTGCTGGGCGAACGCCTCCAGCATCACATCCGCGCGGAACACGAAGATGCCGCCGTTCCACAGGTACTCGCCGGACGACACGTAGCCCTGCGCCGTCTGCAGATCCGGCTTCTCCTTGAAGGCCTTCACCTTCCGGCCGCCGCCCTCCAGCGACTCACCGAGCTGGATGTAGCCGTAGCCCGTCTCGGGCCGGTTGGGCTGGATGCCCAGGGTGACGATGTGACCGCCCTCGGCGATGCGGGCCGCCTCGGCGAGCGTCTGCCGGAAACCCGCCGGGTTGGCCACGTGGTGGTCCGACGGCAGCACCACCAGGACGCCCTTCGGATCCCGGGCCGCCACCGCCAGCGTCGCCAGCGCGATGGCCGGAGCGGTGTTGCGCGCCACGGGCTCCACCAGCAGGTTCTGCTTCGGCAGGCCCTTCACCAGCTTGGCCGCGTTCTTAGCGTGTAGGGGGCCACAGACGATGAAGGTGTTCTTCATCGTGGCCAGGCCCTTGAGCCGGGCGGCGGTGTCGGTGATCAGCGGGCTCTTGGAGGCCAGCGGCAGGAACTGCTTGGGACGGGCCTGGCGGGACAGGGGCCAGAAGCGGGTGCCGGAGCCTCCGGCCATGATGACGGGGTAGAGGGCCATACATCCACCATACAGCCTCTGGGCCAGAAGGTGGCCCCCTTCCCTGCCTGCCCCCCGGGCAGCGCATCGGGAAGAGTTTTGACCCCGCCGCGAAAAGCCAGTCTCATGGCCCGGCGTTGGACTTCAAGGCCAAATCCACCGGGTGGACGCTCGTCCTGACGGCGGCGCTCGCGCTCGGGCTCTCCCTGGCGCCGCTGCCGGAGATGTTCCGTCCTATCCCCAGCCTGGGCAGGGAAGGCCCCGTCGCGCCTCGCGTGGCGGAACTCGTCCTGCCGCGCTCGCTCACGGGCAAAGGCCCTTCCGTCCAGCCCGTGGACGACGTGCTGGCGGCCGCGCCTCCGGGCCTGCCTCCCGAGGAGACGGTGCCCGCCGAGGACGAGACGGCGCCGGAGCCCGAGGACGAGCTGCCCCGCATCGCCGCGCCGCCCTCGGACCTGGAGGGGCTGAGCGCCCTGACGCGCACCCGGGCGCTGACGTTCGAGGCGCTGCGCGAGCGCATGGGCTCGAAGCACGTGGACATCGAGTTGGGCTGCCGGCGCAAGGGCGCGGCGGGGTGCGAGGAGAGCGGGCTGGCTCCCTTCTTCGCGGCGCTGAA
>DASVVJ010000584.1:0-6154 GCA_036389955.1 Myxococcaceae bacterium | reverse complement strand
AAGATCGCGCACGAGCACCTCTACTGGGATCAGGCGACGGTGCTGGTGCAACTTGGGCTCATTGATCGCTCCCTTCCTGTTCGAGGCGCGGAGACAGCACAGCAGGTGCTGAAGCCGACGCAGCCCATGAACGAGCTGATCCGCCGGCCGGCGCGCTGATCTGCTGGGGCGGCGGCAATCCAACCCGCCGCTCTGAGCTTCTGGCGACGTGTGGCACGGTCTCTCAACCCGTCTCAGGGCCTGGCTTCCGGAGCAGGCCCCAGACAATAAAGGGTGGTGATCTCCCGCGAGCGCGCGGCGTGCAGCGGATCCGAGCGGTCCTTCGCCTTCGAGTGCCGCGCTGGCGTCGAGCGCTTCCACTTCACGACGAGCGAGCAGCGTGCGAGCTGCTCCTCGAGCCACCCTTCCGGACGCAGGCCCAGCAGCACCGCGAGGTTCGACAGCAGCAGCAGCCCCTCTCCACCGGGCTCCAGGTGCGCGGTGAGCCCTTCCAGAAAGCGCCGCAGGAACAGGCTGTCCTCATCGAACACCGCGCGGTCCACCCGGTTCTTCGGGGGCTCGGGGATCCACGGTGGGTTGCTGACCACCAGGTCCGCCCGGCCCTCGGGGAACAAGTCACCCTCCAGTACCCGGAAGCGCTGGGCCAGGCCGAGCCGCTCCGCGTTCTCTCGCGCGCAGGCCACCGCTCGCACGTCACAGTCGGTGGCCACCACGGAGGCGGCCCCGCTCTGCAACAGCAGGAACGAGAGCACCCCGGTTCCCGTACCCACGTCGAACACCCGCTTGCCCTTCACCTGCGGCAGCGGGAGCAGCAGCTCCGCGTAATCGGTGCGCGTTGGCAGGTAGACGCCATAATGGGGGTGGAGCAAGCCGGTGAGGCCAGGGACGGCCAGGCCCTTGCGCCGCCACTCCGCGGCCCCGAGCATGCCCAGCAACTGCTTGAGTGGGACGACCGTGGTGGCTGAAGCAGGCTCGCCCCACACCTGACGGCACGCCTGCGCCACATCCGGCGCCCGCGCCAGGCCCAGCCGGTAGTCCCGATCCAGCGCGACCACGATGCGCGACAGCGTCTCGTGCTCGAGCTGCCTGGAGCGCCGCTCGGCCCGGAAGGCCTCGAGCGGAGAGCGGGCGCCCGCTGGGTACGAGAGCCTCCGGGCCATTGCGCCCAGCAGCTGCTTGGCGTTGTGGAAGTCACCGGCATACAGCAGGTACTCGCCGCGGCGCACGCGTTTGAGCGCCGCGCTGGCACTCAGCCGATCATCCACCGGAGACAGCCGCGCGGGCGCGGGCGCGTCACTCTCCGAGTGCCAGGTGAACGTCTCGCCTGGCGCGAGCGGCCTGGCGGCGGGGGAGGGCTGCTCGGCGGTGGTGGCTGGGGGACGTGAAGAGGGCATTCGCTGGGAAGGCACTTAGCATTTCGGTCCCAGGACCGACAGTGAACGGGCGAGACAGGGCAGATATCAACCGCATTCTCCTGTGAGCCATATGCGCAATCCCTCCATGCGCCGGCCTTGGTACTCGGTCCCAGCCAAGGCACCATCAGACACGGCACTCATCCAACCCCAGCCTTGGACATGTGCCTGGTAACGAATGCCGCAGGTTGGGGGCGCATTGACCAGCCAGATCTTGATTCCTTCCATGCGTCGGCTCTGACCCGTTGTCCCGCCCACTTGTCCATCATAGAATTCGCCCATCCAACCCACTCCCGCCACATGCACGGTGTACCTCACGGAGACACCCGGCATGTTGGCAAGTTGTATCTGGACAGCCTCCATCCGCAGACCCTGGTATTCAGTTCCTGCCAAGAAGCCGTCGTAGCCCCAGGAATGCCAGCCATATTTCTCGGTGTGAGCCCGATAGTGGACTGCCGAGTAGCAATTCATCGAGATGTTGTAGGTGCCCGTTGCCGATCCGTAACCGCCCACCGTGGGGTAGTAGACGCCGGGGCTTAGATACGCCTCGATTCGAGAAGCCAGGGTTCCGCCATGGTCATCGTTATAAGAGATGAGCGTAGAGGCACTATTGGGTCCATATAACCATAGGACCGAGTCTCCGAGCGTTCCCAGCGAAGTCTGGAACACGCATCTGCCACCATTGGTGGAGTAGTAGTGTTGGTACCTGTCACCTGAATAAAGAACACTCCCGCTTTCGTCGAGAGCGCTCTGGATTTCCGCAAGCTCAAGGTCTTCAGCACCGTCGATAGGGCCTGCATTACAGCTCATCAGAAACAAGGATGCGATGGCTGCAAGTAAAGAAGGGCGTGTATGAACAATAAGCATGGCCTTGATGTGCTCTTCCTGGCTGATAGAGGTTGGCGTCACCAAGCATCAAGCACCCAATGCTTGATCTCTGGGCAGGATTGCTTGTGGGCTCGGTCTACTTCAAGCAGAGAGCCATCACACCCCGAGTTCTAGTTCGATGCTGAGCAAGCTTATGGTGGCCTTGGTCTGATTCAAGACTTCATGGAGTGCCCAGCAGATCAAGTCTCACCCTCGCTGGCGACTCTGCTCCTCCAAGCAGGCGCGGAGCCGAAGCCACAAGAGGCGAGCCCATCGTCTGAGGTTCCAGTCCGGTCCCGTGCGTTCCCACCAGCCCCTCCCCAACCGCACCTCCGTCTCCCAAGAAGCCTGTGCCCACCTCGGACTCAGGGGAAGCGCGCTGAGTCATCAGTCACCCGGCTTCACGCAGGGAAAGGCGCCTACTCCGCCTGCCGCAGAGGGCGTTCGATGTCGGAAAGCCAGAAGGAGCAGAGGCAGCAGCAGCGTGGCCCCAGGCATGGCGCGCATCGTACACTCCGGCCATGGTTGGGCTTCCCCTGCTGTGCATGGGCGCCGCACCCGTAAGGGCGATGTGCGGTTCGTCAACATCAAGGTCCCTATAACCCGGCAGGGCCAGGAGTCCGGCATGGCGATGGATGGCGCTGGGAGCCGCAGCTACGAGGCGCAGCTTGAGGAGTTGCGCCAGACGCTCGCCAGCGTGGAGGCGAGCCTGTGGGACCTGCACCTGTCCACCCAGGAGTTCCGCGTCAGCCGCCGCTGGCTGGAACTGCTGGGCTACGCCGAGGGCGAGTTGGAGCCCAACCTCTCCGCGTGGAAGCGCTTGTGCCACCCCGAGGATCTCCCCATGCTTGAGCGCTGCCTCCAGGAGCACCAGGAGGGCCGCTCTCCACTGGCCGAGTTCATGTACCGGGTGCGGCGCAAGGATGGCAGGTGGATATGGCTGCTGTGCCGGGTGCGCGCGGTGGCTCACGATGAGGGAGGCCGGCCCGTGCGGCTGCAGGCCACCGAAGTAGACATCACCGCCTGCATGAGCAGCATCGCGCTCGAACTCAACAACCCGGTCAGCCACGTCATGAGTCTCCTGGGCTTACTGCGCCAGTACTTCCAGGAGCTGCAGCCGGTGCTTCAAGCGCAGCGCGAGTTCATTCAGGGCGGAGCCGACGTGGATCCGGGCGCCCAGTTCGAGCAGTGGGCGAGGCTGCGCGAGCTGTGGGCCGGCCAGCAGTTGGAGGAAATCCTTCGGGACATTCCCGAGGCACTTCAGGATTCCCTGATGGCGACCCTGCGCATCCGGGACATCGTCCAGCGCCTGCGCGTCTCCACCCTGCAGAACTCGGGAGAGCTGCAGTGGGTGGATCTGAATACCGAGCTTGAGTACGCACTGAAGATCGTCTGGGGAACGATCCGTGACAAGTGCGAGGTCAAGCGCGAGTACGGCGCGCTGCCCTCTGTCGCGTGCTTTCCCAGCCAGCTCGCCCAGGTCTTCACCCACCTGCTCGTCAATGCCGCCCAAGCCATCGAGGAGCGCGGGGTGATTAGCATCCGCACCTGGCGGGACGGGGACGAGGTGGCTGTGGAGATCTCCGATACTGGTAAGGGGATGACGCCCGAGACGCTGGCCAAGCTCGCTACGCCCTTCTTCACCACCAAGCGTGAGGGCATGGGCCTGGGGCTGTACACCAGCTACGGCATCATCTCTTCCCTCAAAGGCCGTATTGAGGTGCGGAGTGAGCCCGGTCAGGGCACTGCCTTCACCATCCGCTTTCCCCTGTCCGCAGGATAGGGCTGCTGTTACAGCCTGCGGAGAGTTGCCGAATGGAGTTACCCGATTCTGGCCGAAGAGCCAGGCAAGGAGATGAGTTCGTCCTCCTCCAGCCCGCGCAGGGTGACGACGCGGCTGCGCGATGGTAGTCACCCTGGCCCTGCAATGCCTCTACGCTCCACGTTCCGACTCGAGTGCCTGAGGCCAGTGGGTGCAAGGGATCCTCGGGAATGGCTCCGCCGCTCACGCGTCCTTCGAGCCCTCGTCGTAGTCGAGATCCCGGTGGAACGTCTCATCCAGGCGCAAGAGTGACAGCAGGGCCAGGGCGAAGCAGACGACTCCCACGGTGAGTCCCGCGTGAGGGACCGACATCTGGCCCTTCAAGTAAGCGAAGCCGCTGGTCGCCAGCGCCGCTGAGCCGCGCACGAAGTTGGGTACCGTGGTCGCCACGGTGCCGCGGATGTTGGTGCCGAACTGCTCGGCCGCCACCGTGATCAGCACCGCCCAGTAACCCACGGAGACGCCGAGCAGGAAGCACAGGCCATAGAAGAGCTTGTTGCTGAGTCCGGGCGCGAAGAAATAGACGAGCATCAGCGCAAGGGCCACGCACAGGTGCAGCCCCACCGCGCGCTTGCGGCTCTTCATCACCTGGCTGAGGGTGCCTGCCAGCAGATCGCCGACCGCCAGTCCGATGGAGCCGAACAGGATGACGATGCCGGCTATCACCGGGCCCTGGACGTTCAGGCCGGCAGCCAACTCGGGGGAGAACGTGAACAGCACGCCCGTAGTGAAGAAGTTGGGCACTCCCACCAGGATGCAGCAGATGTACTTGGAGAAGCGCCCGCCCCGCAGCAGCAGCGAAGGCTTGACGAGGGAAGGGTCCCGCCGCTTGGCATAGAGCGTGGACTCCGCGACCTTGAAGCGCGCGAACAGAAGCACCAGGCCCATCACTCCCCCCAGCAGATAGGCCGTCTTCCAGTGCAGGGCCTGTCCCGCGATCGCCGCGGTGACGATGCCCAGCATGCCCAGCATGGCCACCACCGCCGTGCCCAGGCCGCGCTTCTCCTTCGGGAGGGACTCGGCCACCAGGGTGATCGCCGCGCCCAGCTCGCCCGCCAGGCCCAGCCCGCCCAGGAAGCGGCAGAGGGCATAGCTCTGCACGTCCCAGACGAAGGCGTTGGCGATGTTGGCGAACGAGTACAGCAGGATCGAGCCGAACATCACCGACAGGCGGCCGCGCTTGTCGGCGAGCACGCCCCAGCCCAGGCCGCCCACCATCATGCCGACCATCTGGCAGTTGTAGATGAAGATGCCGCTGTTGAGGATGTCACCTGGGTTGGTGAGGCCGAGGTCCTTGAGCGAAGCGGTGCGGACCACGCCAAACAAGGCGATGTCGAAGAGATCGACGAAGTAGCCAAGTCCGGCGACGACGACGGTGAGGTTCAGTACCGAGCGGAGGTCACGCAGAAAGTTCATGCTTCCGTGCTCTTAGCTTCAAGCGCCCCTCTTGGACCAGAGGCCATCTGGACACGGAGAGGGCTGTGACTGGCCCGGCGGTGTTCCCGGTGTATGTTCAGTTCCTGCCGTCTCCCACTGGCCAGGCAGCCGACGCGATCTCTGGCCTCGGGGGCACACCGTGAAATGGATCGACTGGTTCGCGGGGCGGCGGAGGTGGGGCCCGCCTCGCAGGTTCTGCGGGACTCCCGGCCGGACCGCTTCCCCCTTCCGGTGCTGCGCTGACACAGCGCGCGCGGTGTTGATTTCTCAGACACCGCTCCGGGGTTAGGCTCCGCCGCGAAGTGCGGACGGACCGATGTGACCCCGATGCCGGAGGATCTCAGAATGACTGCAAACCGTTGGTTGAGACTGGCCACGCTGACCGTGCTTTGCGCCTCGAGTGCCCTGGCCCAGGAGCCGAGCACTGCCCCGGCACCGAGCACCACTCCGGCACCGAGCACCACTCCGGCACCGAGCACCGCTCCGGCGACGGGCGCCGTGGGGCGCTGGACCACCATCGATGACGAGACGAAGAAGCCGAAGTCCGTCATCGTCATCTACGAGGAGGGCGGCAAGCTGTTCGGGAAGATCGAGAAGCTCTACCGCGAGCCGAACG
>DASVVJ010000583.1:0-5448 GCA_036389955.1 Myxococcaceae bacterium | reverse complement strand
AGTAGTGAAACTCGTCCATCACCACGTAGTCCACGGGGGCCTGCGAGTCGCGCAGGGCCATGTTGGCGAGGATCTCCGCGGTGCAGCAGATGATGGGAGCGTCGCGGTTGATGCTGGCGTCGCCGGTGAGCATGCCCACGTTCTCGGCGCCGAACGCGTCACACAGCGCGAAGAACTTCTCGTTCACCAGCGCTTTGATGGGGCAGGTGTAATAGGAGACCTTGCCCTCGGCCATGGCCTTGAAGTGCAGCGCCACGGCGACCAGCGACTTGCCCGAACCGGTGGGCGTCTTGAGGAACAGGTGCTTGCCCGCGAGCAGCTCGAGGATGGCCTCCTCCTGCGCCGGATAGAGCGAGAGCCCGTTGTCGGCTACGTAGCCGACGAAGCGGTTGAGGATCTCGTCCGTGGACAGGGGCGGAGCGCCTCGCGCGGGCAACAGAGCGGCCAGGGGAGCACGTTTCTCGGGGGTATCCATCTTGGAGATGGAATCTAGGCGCTGGAACAGGGCGACTTCCGGAAAATCTTTGGGAGAATGGCCGCATGTCCAGCATGCAAGGAAAGACGGTCGTCATCACCGGAGCCTCCGCGGGCATTGGCGAGGAACTCGCCGTGGCGCTCGCTTCACGCGGGGCGAGCCTGGTACTCGCTGCCCGGAGTGAAGAGGCGCTCGTCCAGGTACAGAAGCGCTGCGAGCAGGCGGGCGGGCGCGCCATCACCGTGGCGACGGATGTCACCGAGCCCGAGGCCTGCCGGCGCATGGTCGAGCGTGCCGTGGAGGCCTTTGGCGGCATCGACGTGCTGGTCAACAACGCGGGCATCTCTCAGTGGGCGCGCTTCGAGGACGTGAAGGACCTCTCGGTCTTCGAGCGCCTCATGCGCGTGAACTACCTGGGCGCCGTCTACTGCACCCACCACGCCCTGCTCCACCTCAAGGCCCGAAAGGGACTGCTGGTGGCCATCTCCTCGCTCACGGGGAAGACCGGCGTGCCCACCCGGGCCGGCTACGCCGCCAGCAAGCACGCCATGCAGGGGTTCTTCGACTCGCTGCGCATCGAGTTGCTCGGCACCGGCGTGGACGTGCTCGTCGTGTCTCCGGGGTTCGTCGCCACGGACATCCGCGCGCGGGCCCTGGGTCCGGACGGTAAGCCCCTGCAGGCCAGCAAGCGCGACGAGAACAAGGACACCATGTCCGTGGACGAGTGCGTGGCGCTGATCGTCCAAGGCATCGAACGCCGCAAGCGCGAGGTGGTGATGACCACCAAGGCCAAGGTGGGCATGTTCCTCAAGCTCGTCGCGCCACGCCTGGTCGACCGCATCGCGCTCAACGCCGTGCGCGAGAAGGGCTCGTAGCCCGCCCTCCCCTGCTCAGAAGTGGTAGCCGATCCGGAAGCTCGTCTCCGGCACGTCCGACACGTCGTAGATGATCTCGAACATCCACGGGATGAACGGGGGGCAGTTCCTCCCGAAGGACTCGAACTGCGCGGCCCCGAAGGCTGGGATCGCGATCCCCGCGCCCAGCCGCAGCGCCGGCCCGCGGATCGGGTTCGGGATGCGGAACCCGCTCAGCACATAGAGCTCCAGGTGCGGGAAGAACTCCCAGAAGGGATCGCCCAGCAGCGCCATCCCCCCGCGCACCTCCGGCACGTACTCCATCGCGATCAGCCGGCCGTCCCCGGGCGCGAAGACGCCATTGACCTCCAAACCCGCTGCCATGAACAGCGAGGCCGTGTGCGGCCTCGGGTGCACCGTCGCACCGATCCACCCACCCACCAGCCCCATCCCCTCGTCGTCGCCCAGGTACTCGTTGCCCCGCATGAACACCGCGCCCGCATTGAGGCCCAACGTCAGCGCCACGGCGGGCCGTCCCGAATCCCGGCGACTCCCTCTCTCCGAGCGACGTGCCTCCCACGTCTCCGCCATCGCCAGCGCGGGGCACAACACCAGCAGACAGATCAACGGACGCATGGGGGCCTCCAAAACGAGCAAAAGCCATTCTCTCAGAAATGAACGTTAGACCGGAAGCCCCCAGGTCCGTATGGCCAGGCCTCAAGCGGGCCTTCTGGCGCCCCTTTCGCCCACTGTCAGCGCCCTGTCCGGGGCAGGCGCACACCGGCCCTGGCTGTGCTAACTCAAGAGCCCTCAGCCGAAGAGGACTGCACCGTGAGCGCTTTCACCTACCAGGACATGCTGCCGCTGGGCGAGGACACCACCCCCTACCGCCTGCTGACGAAGGAACACGTCTCCACGTTCGAGGCCGGAGGGAAGACCTTCCTCAAGGTGGAGCCTGAGGCGCTCACCCTGCTCACCCGCGAGGCGATGGGGGACATTGCCCACCTGCTGCGCCCCGGCCACCTGCAGCAGCTGTCCAACATCCTCAAGGATCCCGAGGCCACCTCGAACGATCGCTTCGTGGCGCTGGAGCTGCTGAAGAACGCCAACATCGCCGCCGGCCGCGTGCTGCCCTCGTGCCAGGACACCGGCACCGCCATCGTGATGGGCAAGAAGGGCCAGTACGTCGTCACCGGCTTCAATGACGAGGAGGCCATCTCCCGGGGCATCTTCGACACGTACACGAGCACCAACCTGCGCTACTCGCAGCTGGCGCCGCTGGACATGTACAAGGAGGCCAACACCGGCACCAACCTGCCCGCGCAGATCGAGCTGTACGCCACCGAGGGCGAGGCCTACAAGTTCCTCTTCATGGCCAAGGGCGGCGGCTCGGCCAACAAGAGCTACCTGTTCCAGGAGACCAAGGCGCTGCTCAACCCCGACAGCCTGATGAAGTTCCTGGATCAGAAGATCCGCTCGCTGGGCACCGCCGCCTGCCCGCCGTACCACCTGGCCATCGTCGTGGGCGGCACCTCGGCCGAGTTCGCGCTCAAGACGGCCAAGTACGCCTCGGCCCGCTATCTGGACACGCTGCCCACCACGGGCAACAACCTGGGCCGCGGCTTCCGCGACGTGGAGCTCGAGGAGAAGGTCCACCAGCTCACCCGCCGCATGGGCATTGGCGCACAGTTCGGCGGCAAGTACTTCTGCCATGACGTGCGCGTCATCCGCCTGCCCCGCCACGGCGCCAGCTGCCCGGTGGCCATCGCCGTCTCGTGCTCGGCGGACCGGCAGGCCGTGGGCAAGATTACGAAGAGCGGCATCTACCTGGAGCAGCTCGAGGCGGATCCGGCCAGGTACCTGCCGGAGACCACCGACGCGCAGCTCGGCGGCGAGGTGGTGAAGATCGATCTCAACCGGCCCATGTCCGACATCCGGGCCGAGCTGGGCCGCTACCCGACCAAGACGCGCCTGTCGCTCACCGGTCCCCTGATCGTCGCGCGCGACATCGCCCACGCGAAGATCAAGGAGCGGGTGGACCGGGGCGAGGGCCTGCCCCAGTACATGAAGGACTACGCGGTGTACTACGCGGGCCCGGCGAAGACGCCGCAGGGCATGGCCTCGGGCAGCTTCGGCCCCACCACCGCCGGCCGCATGGACAGCTACGTGGACCTGTTCCAGTCGCACGGCGGCAGCATGGTGATGCTGGCCAAGGGCAACCGCTCCAAGGCCGTCACCGAGGCCTGCAAGAAGCACGGCGGCTTCTACCTGGGCAGCATCGGCGGCCCCGCGGCACGCCTGGCCCAGGACTGCATCAAGAAGGTGGAAGTGCTCGAGTACCCCGAGCTCGGCATGGAGGCCGTGTGGAAGATCGAGGTGGTGGACTTCCCCGCCTTCATCGTGGTGGATGACAAGGGCAACGACTTCTTCGCCGAGCTGAACGTCTCCGCCAAGGACTAGGGCCTGTCCCATCGTGGACGTGGCACGACCGACAATCTTCCTGCTTTCTCCGGCGAGCTGTTCGGGCAAGCGCGCGCGGATGGTGATGTCGGAACGCGCGAAGTTCGACCTGGCCGTGCGGCTGCGGACGCCGCACGGAGCACCGCTCGGCGAGGTCTTCACGTTTCTCAGCGGCTTGTACTTCCGCGGGAAGCTCGCCTACGCCCGCGCCTTCGCGCGAGTTCCTGAGGCAGCAAGCGCTGTGACCGGTGCGGGCGTGTTCGTCATCACGGCGAGCATGGGCCTCCGTGCCCCAGAGATGCTCGTGACCCGCGACACGATTCGCGCGTTCGCCGGTGTCGATGTCGACGCGGCGAATCCCGAGTATCGGAAGCCCCTCGAGCGCAGCGCCAGGGCACTGGCCGCCGATCTCGCACCGGAGACCTGCGTGGTGCTCCTGGGCAGCATCGCGTCGGGAAAGTATGCCGACGTGTTGCAGGGGATCTTCGGGAACCGCCTGATGTTCCCGCAGGAGTTCATCGGCCGGGGCGACATGAGCCGCGGCGGGTTGATGCTGCGCTGTGTGGCTGCCGGCCAGGAGCTTGCCTACATTCCCATCGCTGGTGCCGTGCGCCGTGGCGTACGCCCGCCTAAGCTCGATCCTGCCACACGCGTCAAGTAGACCAGGCAGCCGAGTAAGCTGACAGCGAGGTTCATCTTCGCCTCATACTGCAGGGAGGCGGGCCCCGGCTTCGCTTTCTATAAAGAGCACCTTTCGATTTATCTATATTTCTCTGTCTGGCATTAGTTTATTTCGTGCCTTAGTTTCTGGGCCTTCGGAAGTCCCGTTTGGAGAACACACCTTTCCCATGGCTAGGTCATTCATGCGGCCCAAAGCATCCAGGGCCCTCAACACAGGGAAAAAGCCCGCCCGAGAGGCGGGGCCCTCCACCCCTGCGGCACGCAACGAGTCGCGCGAGGCGCCTTTCTCCCCAACCCCCCTGCTCCAGGTGCTGGAGGCGGTGGGCGAGCCGGCGGGCGTCTCTGTCGATCCGATGGTCCTCCAGAACTGGAGCCGCGCCCACCCGAAGAGCTCGGCCGACGCCTGGCCAGAGCACTTACAGGAGGCCTGCACGGCGGTAGGACTGAACGGCGTGTGCAAGAGCATGCCGATCCAAGACGTGCTCGAGGGCAAGCTCCCACTGCCGGCTGTCACCCTGGGGCCTGATGGCTGGCTGCTGCTCGTCGATCGCCGGCGTGAGCAGGTTCGTGTCCTGCTGATGGACGATACGGGGTCGCGGCCCCGCTGGGTGCGTGGGCCCAAGCTCATGGCCATGGTGGGCGCGGAAAACCGGGCTCAGCCACTGGACTGGCTGGTGGCGGTGCCCACCATGCCGCTGGAGTCGGTGGGAGGCAAAGGCCACGGAGGCCACGGAGGCCACGGAGGCCACGGAGGCCATGGAGGCCATGGGCACGAGCACCCGACCCCCATGCAGCGGCTGCGCTCGCTGCTCTGGCTCGAGCGGGACGATCTGAAGGTCGTCCTCATCTATGCCATCGCCGCAGGCATGCTCTCGCTGGCCACGCCGGTGGCCGTGCAGGCCCTGGTCAACTCGGTGGCGTTCGGCTCGCTGCTGCAGCCCCTGGTGGTGCTCTCCATCCTGGCGATGGGCGC
The DNA here is from genome assembly GCA_036389955.1 of Myxococcaceae bacterium. GTDB lineage: Bacteria > Myxococcota > Myxococcia > Myxococcales > Myxococcaceae > DATHBR01. The sequence continues at coordinate 5 of DASVVJ010000583.1, read as the reverse complement.
GCTCG
>DASVVJ010000582.1:0-1629 GCA_036389955.1 Myxococcaceae bacterium | reverse complement strand
CCTGGGTGCGCCGCTCCAGCGCCTCCGCCAGCGCCTCGCGCACGCGCGGCAGGTCCGCCGGGTGGATGACCTCCGCCAGGTCCATGGCGCGGCCGGACAGCATGCCCACGGGCAGGCCGAGCAGCCGGTCCACGTGCTCGGACCACGTCACCACGCCGCTGGAGGCATTCCAGTCCCAGATGCCGACGCGCGCGGCGGAGAGCGCCTGGCGAAGCTGTTCCTCACGGGGCTCGAGCTGCTCCCGCGTGGAGAAGCGGAACACGGTGCCGGTGCCAATCTGCAGCCGGTCTCCCTCGCGCAGCTCCGCCGAGGAGATAGACACCCCGTTGAGGTAGGTGCCGTTGGTGGAGCCCAGATCCGTGACGTGGCAGGTGCCTTCCTGGGTGTGGATGATCCGGGCGTGCCGGCGCGACACCCCATGATCGTCGATGCGGATACCCACCTCGGACCCACGGCCGAGCACATGCTCACCCGCCTGGAGCCGGAACGTCTTGCCGATGGAGGCGGGCATCGCCGTGCTGATGAGAATCAGGCAGGCCCCGGTCGAAGAGGCCGGAGGCTCAAGCGGCAAGCTCGCACAGGTCGTTTGATCATCGAGAGTCGTCATGAGGCACCCACCCCCCAAAGCCACCGGGGGAATCCCATCAGTCCCCTGTCCCTGCGTCCAACCTGGGTGGCACTCCGTGCGCGCGAGCATTCACCAACGGACATGCCATCCTTCCAGGGGGAGGCCACGCTGGTGGCTGTACGACACTTGAGGCGAAAGCCCGTCGCGGCGGCCCGCCGCGGATTGTCTCGCAGCGGGCAGAGCGGCTAAGCAGGCACCCCACGCATGGGGGACTCCGAGAACACGTACCGCATTCCCGGCGGCGGCGCCCAGGTCCCGTGGAAGACCGAGTCCGGTGCTTCGGCCAGCGCCCCGGGAGTGATTCTGCCGGGTGCGCTCGCCGGCGAGTACGCGCTCAAGCGGCTCATTGCCTCGGGCGGCCACGGCAGCGTGTACGAGGCCGAGCACCGCATTCTCGGAAGGCGCGCCGCGGTGAAAGTGCTGCACGCGCACCTGGCGGATCAAGGCGAGATGCTGCAGCGCTTCGTGCGCGAGGCGCGCATCGTCAATCAGATTCACCACCCGCACGTGGTGGACATCTACGACTTCGGCATGCTGCAGGATGGCAGCCCCTACTACGTGATGGAGCTGCTGGAGGGCCGCACGCTCAGCCAGCTCGTGCACGAGCACGGGCGCATGAGCGCCGAGCGGGCCCTGGCCTACCTGGATCCGGTGTGCGGCGCGCTGGAAGCGGCCCACCGCGCCGGCATCGTTCACCGGGACCTGAAGGCCAGCAACGTGATGGTGGTGGAGGACGGAGAGCGGCCCCGGGTGAAGCTGCTCGACTTCGGCATCGCGAAGATCATCCAACCGGAGCCGGACCAGGCGGGGCTGACGCTGGCCGGGCAGCGGCTGGGCACCGCGTACGCCATGGCGCCCGAGCAGCTGCGCGGCGGCCCCATCCACCCCACCACGGACGTGTACGCGCTGGGCGTGCTGCTGTTCCAGCTGCTCACCGGCCGCTACCCGTTCCAGTCCAAGGACCGCATGGAGCTGGAGCGGCTGCACCTGGAGGCGCCTCC
>DASVVJ010000581.1:0-2378 GCA_036389955.1 Myxococcaceae bacterium | reverse complement strand
CCGGCTGGTCTCCTTCGCCCCGCTGGACGCCGCCACCCTGGAGGACATCCTCCAGCACAACGTGCTGCGCGCCTATGAGCGCGAGTTCGAGCAGGAGGGCCTCAAGCTGGTGGTGGAGCCCGCGGTGCGCGACTGGGTGGTGGCGCGCGCCCTCAATCGGGAGACGGGCGCGCGTGGCCTGCGTGCCGCCCTGGCGCCAGTGCTCGAGAACGCCGCCTACGAGCACTTCGGCCAGCCGCGCGCCTCCGCCGTGCGCCTGACGCTCGACGGCGATCAGGTCCGCACGGTCGCCGAATAGTTCCACCCGCTCAGCAACCAGGCGGCCAGGCCCCTGCCTTGCCGTACTTCCCCGTGCCTGGGAAGTCTGGCGGATCAGCCTGTCGCCCGCCTCATCCTTAGGGTGTGAGGGAGAAGCGGGAGACGGCACGCCATGCACCACACCCGGGAAGTTCCTCGCGAAGTCTGGTCCGACTACCTGACGCTGCTGAGCAGCATCACTCAGGCCCAATGTGTCCGCATCGAGGCGGGCAGCGTCGAATTCGGCGAGCAGCCGCTGGCCCAGCGCCTGCCCCTGGTCGACATCTCCTATGAGGAGAAGGGCAGCGGCAAGGGCTCGGTCGAGGTGACGGTGGGCCGCCCGGGAGAGGAAATCACCCACCGCATCCTCCACCCCGGCCACATCTACGCCGACGAGAGCGAGAGCGGCGAGCTGGAGTGCCTGGCCATCGAGGACGATGAGCACACCAAGACGCTCATCTTCTTCGAGCCCGCCGAGGCCTACCGCGAGAGCACCGAGTTCGCTCCGGCCTACTGAGCGCCCAAGAAAAAGGGCGGGCCCCGTGAGGAGCCCGCCCGGAGACTTCAACCGCTAGCTCACCCGGATTACGGGTTGGCGATGGCGTAGTTCAGCGCCGCCTTCGCCTGCACCAGGCCGTGGCCGTAGTAGTTGTCGCGGCCCGCGGTGCCCAGGTCCTGCGCGCTCTTCTCCAGGGCGTTGCGCACGCGCTGCGCCGTCCAGCTGGTGTTGTAGCTCCACACGAGGGCCGCCACGGCGGACACGTGCGGGGTCGCCATCGAGGTGCCGTCGTAGGGCTCGTAGCCGTTGCCCGGGTCGGTGACCTGGCTCTTCACCGTGGCGCTCTGGCCGATGCCGCCAGCCGCCTTGATGGCGTTGCCGTCCTCGAGGCTCAGGGCGATGCCCGGGATGGTGCTGGTGCCGTTCAGCGTGCCAGCGAAGGGGCCCGCCACGTTGTTGTAGATGATCGCGGCGACGCCGCCACCGGCCTTCGCGTTGTTCACCTTGTCAGCGAAGGCAATCACACCGCGCTGGCACAGAACCACCTTGCCCGCCCAGGCGCCCACGCTGTCGCACAGGCCGCCGTCCACCAGCGCGCCCGTCACGCCCGCGGTGCGCGCCGCGCCGTCCAGGTAGCCACCGTTGTAGGTGACGCCGCCGACGGTGACGCTGTTCTGGTCCAGCGCGCCCACCGTGGACAGCACGCCCACGCCCGGGGCCGCGATGTCCACCTCGGTGTTGAACTGCGAGAAGGTGGCGATCTGCTTGTTGGAGTCCAGCGCGCCCACCGACATGACGACCGGGTAGGAGGCCGGGTAGCTCATCTTGTTGTTGCCGTCGTTGCCGGCCGCCGCGATCGACAGCACGTTGCTGGCGAAGGCGTTCTTGAACGCGGTCTCCTCGGTGCGGCTCTTGGTGGCGCCGCCGAGGCTCATGCTGATGACGTTGGAGCCCGCGCTGACGCAGCGGTTGGCCGCGTCCGCCAGGGTGGAGGCATACGTCCAGGCGCAGTCATCACCGAATACCTTGATGATGTGCAGGTTCACGCCGTTGGGCAGCACGCCCACCACGCCCACGGTGTTGTTGACCGCGGCGATGGTGCCCGCCACGTGCGTGCCGTGGTGGCACTTGTCGGTGTTCCACCCGGCCGGGTAGCCGGTGATGGCCTTGCCGCTCTGGTGATCCTCGTGCGCGGCGTACAGACCGGAGTCGATGATGCACACCTTGCGGTTGGCGCCCGTGGCCTGGGCCCACACCTGGTCCGCCTGAACCATCGGGATGCCGTAGGGGGTGCTCTGGGCCAGCGGCTTGCGGACCGCGTCCTCCTCGACGAACTCCACCGCCGGGTTCTTGCTCAGCGCCGCGATGGCCTGCTCGGGCAGCTCCACCGCTGAAGCGTTCATCCCGTGGATGGAGAGCTTCTCCTTACCGCCCGCGGCCGCGATGACCTTGGCCTTATCCGCGCCGGGCTTGAAGCTCACGATGACGCGCTTGGTGGCGTTCAGCTCGGCCGACTGCGTACCCAGCTCCTGCTCCTCGGGCAGCTCGGAAGCGCAAGCGGACAGCATCACCAGGGCGCCAA
>DASVVJ010000580.1:0-5355 GCA_036389955.1 Myxococcaceae bacterium | reverse complement strand
CAGCGCCCGCGCCGCGCGCGTGTTCGCCCCGTCCGGGAACTCCTCCAGGAACCTCTTGTAGGCCAGCACCGTGTGCAGCTTCTTCACCTCGGTGAACTCCAGCTCCTCCAGGCGCGCCTCGGCCGCTTCGGTCAGCTCGCTCTTCGGGTTCTCGCGGAGGAACTCACGGTAGGCCTCCACTGTGTCCGCATCCTTCGCGCGCTGGTACGCGTTGGACGCACAACCCGTCAAAAACAGAAGCACTGCGAGCGCTGGGAGCCTGGCCATCACGCTGACCATTATCCCACCAGTTCAGAATCCGAAAACCCCAGCCGCCACGCACGGTTGCCTGGGTAGGTTTTTTGACGACACCGTCTCCTGGCGGGACCATGGCACCCGTGGATTCGCCGGGAGGTCTTATGAGGTTCGTCGCGCTGCTGGCCGGTTTGGTGTGCATGACGGGGTGCGCCACGGGGGCGCCCATGGGAGGCCGCGTGGCCTTCGAGAGCATGCGCTACCGCCCCGCGACGCCCGCCGCCAGCCCACGCCCCATTCCGGAGCCTGTCGACGAGGCCCCCGAGCCCACTCCCGTGGTGGTTCAGGCTCCCGGCACTCGGGCTCCTGCCGTTCAGGCTCCGCCCGCGCCCGCCGTGGCGAAGCGGCCGGAGCCGGCCTCGACGAAGGCTCCTCAGGTGAAGCGCCCGGCGCCGAAGAAGCCCGTGGAGGCGGCGCCCCGTCCCGTCGTGAAGAAGGATGCGCGGGAGACGGTGCTCGCCACCGCCCGCGGGCTGGTAGGTAAGGCTCAGGTGAAGGTCGCCGGCCGCCCCTACCCCGCCGACTGCACCGGGCTGGTGGAGGCCGCCTATGCCCAGGGCGGCGTTTCGCTGCGGGGCTCCGGGAAGGCGGGGGACAATGGCGTCACCGCGCTCTACCGGTACGCGCAGACCCATGGCCGCGTGTACACGCGTGGCACGCCTGTTCCGGGGGATCTGGTGTTCTTCCGTGAGACCTATGACCGCAACCGCGACGGCCGGAGCAATGACGGGCTCACCCACGTGGGCATCGTGGACCAGGTGGGCGCCGATGGAACCGTGACCGTCATCCACCGCGTCAAGCGCGGCGTGGTCAGCTACCGGATGAACCTCTCCAAGCCTCGCGCCGCCCGGGACCCGCGCACCAAGAAGGTCATCAACGACACGCTGCGCGCCCCGGGGCCCGGGAAGGCGTTCGCCCTCACCGGGCAGCTCTTCGTCGCTTATGCCTCCGTGCTGCCGGAGAAGCCGGCAGCTCCGGTGGTCGTGGCCCAGCGGTAAGGCTACGCGGCCGGGCGCGCGGTGCGATCCCAGGCGGCCTTCTGCGCGTTGCGCAGGAACCGCCAGAAGCCCACCACGATCGCCAGGTTCATCGTCACGAAGTAGTAGGCCACCGAGGCAATCCTCCGCCCCGTGCCCTTCAGCACTCCGGCCTTCCCCAGGTACGCCAGCGCGTAGAACATCGTCTGCGCGAACAGCGTCAGCCGGTAGAAAACGCTGTCCAGCAGGAACAGGTTCGCCAGCAGCGCCACCGCCATCAGCGCCGGGGCACACCAGCGCAAGAGCTTGTGCGACCAGAAGGCGAACGCCGGGAACCCCGCCGTCGGCAACAGCAGCCCCGGCACCATCTTCAGACTCTGGAAGTTGCCCGCCGCGATGCGCGCCCGGCGGCCGAACTCCTTGCCGTAGTCCTCCGTCGTCTCCTCGTGCGCCACCGCCCCCGCCTCGTACACCACCTTGTAGCCCTGCTCGAGGATCCGCAGCGGAATCACGAAGTCATCCACGATGGTCGTCGGAGGCAGCTTCGTGAACAGCCGACGGCGAATCGCGTACAGCCCGCCGTTGGCTCCCACCACCGAGCCCCGCTTGCCCTCGTAGAACTTGATGAGCGACTCGTAGTTCCAGTACGCGCTCTCCTCGTAGTCCTTCTTCGTCGGGTTGTAGAGCCGCAGCTTGCCGCACACCGCGCCCACGTCCGGATCCTCGAAGTGCTTCACCAGCGCCTCGATTGCCTCCGGCTCGATCATCGTGTTCGCGTCGGACAGGATGATGATGTCCCCCTGCGCCATGGGGATGCACCGGTTGAGCACCGTCGTCTTCCCCGCCCGCGCCGCCGCCGACAGCCGCACCCGCGGATCCGTGCACTGCTGCACAATCTCGTTCGTCCCGTCCGTCGAACCGTCCGAGCCGATCAACACCTCGAAGCGCTCGGACGGGTACTTCAGCGCCAGACTGTTCTCCAGCTTCTGCTGAATGCAGCTCGCCTCGTTGTAGGCCGCCACCACCAGGCTCACCGAGGGTGCCAGTCCCGCCTTCACCTCCCGCTGCCTGCCCTCCGTCCGGCTGGCACGGAAGTTGTGAAAAGCCTGCGCCACTCCATCCATCGCGATCAGGAACAGTGGGTAAAAAAAGTAGGTGTGCAGCAGCAGTAGCGCGGCACACCAGAAGAAAACCTCCGCCATCGCCTCTCCTCCGGGGACCCAGACCTCGGGACTCCACCGGGAGTGAGCAAGGGACATGCCGCAGGGCGAGCCCCCCATCCGCTCGAAAACCGAGAGAGGAAACTCTGTACGGAAGCGTGTGATACTGAAACTCTTCCAGCCCCCGTACGTGGAGAGGCTGAAACCGTGTCAGGGCGCCTCGGCGGTGGCGGCGGCCCACGCCCGGAGCTTCCGGGAAAGCGCGTGGTGGGGGTTGAGCGCCTCGGCGGAGTCCAGCAGCGCGCGGGCCGTGACCGGATCCTGATCCATCAACGCCAGCCGCGCGCCCAGCACGTAGGCGCGGATGAAGGTCCTGTCCCGCTCGCGCACCTCCTGCAGGGACTGGCTGAACTCCGCCCGGGAGGCCGCCGCCGAACCGGCGTTGAGGCCGAACTCGGCCAGGGCAATGGCGCTCCAGTGCGCTGGGTTCTCCACCTTGCGCAGCCGCTCGGCCAGCGCCACCGCGTGCTCCTCGCCCATCACCCCCGCATAGACCGCCTGGGCCTTCAGCCGGGCCACCACGTCGGCGGCGGGCTCCGTCTCGGGGGCGGCGCGGATGATCTGCTGGGACGCCTCCACTTCCTTCGTCAGCTCCGCGACAGCGGCGGTGAGCGGCTTGCTCTGAGCTCTCAGGTTTTGCAGCTCCTCGCGGGCCGCATTGACCCGGTTCTCCCAGTCCGCAGGGGCTCGGGCCGCCGAGAGCCGCTGGGCCTCGTCGCTCAGGCGCTTGCCCTGCTTGGAGAGCAGATCCAGCTCCACCTTCATGTCATCGAGCTTCAGCACGAGCGCGACGGCCAGCTCCGCCCGGGCCTCGGTGTATTTCGGGAAATCGGCCAGCAGCGCACGCAGCCGCGAGATGGCCTGCTCGCGCGAGGCCTCGTCATCCCGCCGCAGCAGCGCCACCGCCTCGTCCCTCGCTGACACGGCATGGGGAGGCAACCCCGAGCCCCGGGCGCGCCACATGGGGTACGTGAGCCAGACCGTCAGGCCGAGCACCACCACGGCGGCCAGGGCGATCAGCAGGCGCTCCTTGCCACCGCCGCCCGCGCGCTCGCGGGCAGGGCCTTCCCGCTCGATGCGGTCGAACACGTCGGGGGCCGGATCGAACGCGGGCAGGCGCCGCGAGGACCCCGTGCTTCCACTGCGCTCGGGGGGCGGCTCTGGCGGCAGGTTGAGCGGCGCGGAGATGGGCGCGGACGCCTGAGGAGGCGGCACGGGCACCTCCGGGGGCAGCGAAAGGGGGCCGGACGAGGAGCCAGCCGAGCGCCGTTCGCTCTTCTCACTCCGGGGCGCGCTGGAAGCACCTCCGGGCTCGGCCATCCACGGGGCGGCCGCATCCGGCGCCCTTTCCTTCTCCATGGCGGCCCGGACCGTTCCGGCGCCGAACACCTGCGTGGTGGTGCCAGCGGATTTGGGCGCGGCACCGGGGATGGCGCTGGCGCCGAACACCTGTGTGGTGACGGGCGAAGGGGGCTTGGTGGCGGGCAGCGCGGCCGCGCCGAAGGCCTGAGTCGTGGCCGGAGACGGCGCTGGAGCCGGCGTGGAGGGCGGAGCCGAGGCCGGAGCCTGGACGGCGCCAAACACCTGCGTCGTGGTCGGCGCAGGTCCCTGAGGCAGGGGAACAGCGCCGAAGACCTGCGTCGTGGCGGCCGGAGAAGGCGGAGGACGCGCGGCGACCGCGCCAAAGACCTGGGTCTTCCCCGAAGAGGCCGGGGCCGCGCCCACGGTGGCCGAGCCACGCTCCGGAGTGTGGGCAGGAGCCTCTTCGCCCGGCGGCCGGCCCCGCGCGCCATACACCAGGGTCGCGGTGGTGTCCTCCTTGGCCCCCGCCTGCTCGAAGTTCGTTCCCTGCTTCACGACGGGGAGACGGGCGGGCTGTACACCCGAGCCCACCGCCTTCGTCGCCTGGGCTGGCGTCGCCTCCCGGTCTGCCGGAGGCTGCTGCAGCAGGGGGTTACCGAAAATCCGGGTGGAGCCGCCGGAGGAGGAGGTGCGCGATACCTCGCCGCGTGCGGAGTCCTTGGGAACCACCGCCTCGCCCGAAGGCAGCGCCGTGAAAACGAGCCGGCAGCTCGTGCACTGCACCGACGCTCCCGCCGGCGGCAGCAGCCGGGGGTCGAGTTCATACTGCTTCGCGCACTGGGGGCAGGCGATCTGCACGAGGTGTGCTTACCACACACGCGCGGACTACGGCGCCTCTCGTAGCTCCGTGACTGCCTGCAGGGTCTCCAGCTTAGCGGCGCCCACGCCCGAGACTTCGTCCACTTCCTGCCAGGTGGAGAAACGCCCCTGGGCCTCGCGGGCCTCCACCAGCTTGCGCGCCAGCGAACGCCCCACTCCGGGTAGCTGGGCCAGCTCCTCCTCCGAGGCGGCGTTGAGGTCCAGCTTCAGCCCCAGCGCCAGGGCCTGCGCCCCGGTGGGCAGCGCCCCTTCCCCTTTGCCGCACACGGCCACGCCGTCCACCAGGCGCACCGCCCCGGGCTCACAGTCGAGCGCCGGAGCGGAAGCGGGCCACTGCCACCGCGCCAGCGCGCCCACGGCCATCAGCCCGAGCGTCGCGGTGGCGAGTGCGGCCGTGCGGTTCACGTCAGGTGTCCTCTAGTGGAGTGTCTACGAAGCGCGTAGACAGAGTCCCGGGAATGCATCGCTTTTCCCCTATGAGTGCGTGGTGATCGTGTCCTGAGCGCGTGCGCGGGGGCGCGGGCGAGCCAAGCCCCTATCCACCATGCGCTCGCCCGCCTCGTCCGCTACGGCTTTCAACTCGGCGCCCGCCTCCTTCGCGCCGAACGTGTCCCCAAGCCATCGGCGCAAGTCGGCCTCGACTTCCTGCGCGCTCTGGTAGCGCGCAGCGGGCGAGCGCTGGA
>DASVVJ010000579.1:0-7840 GCA_036389955.1 Myxococcaceae bacterium | reverse complement strand
GGCCGTGCGGGAGTGCTGGGCGCGGCCAACCCCAACGGCATCACCAACGACTACATGCAGCAGTTCACGGCCAAGTACGTATCGCCCATCGTGAACGGGGCGGATCCGGGCCTGCCGCTGCGCTCGAAGACGGACCTGGTGACCAAGGGGTGGAACGTCGTCTACCTGCCCTACTGCACCGGCGACGTGCACACGGGCAACAACGTGGCCACCTACACGGACCCGACGGGGGCCAACCCGCCGCTGACGTGGCACCACAACGGCTACGCCAACACCATCGCGGCGGCCAACTACGTGAAGTCGCAGATTCCCAGCGTGCAGAAGCTGCTGGTGACCGGCTTCAGCGCGGGCGGCGCGGCCACCTCGTCCGGGTACTACTTCGTCCGCAAGACGATCAACCCGGCCCGGGGCTACCTGCTCAATGACTCGGGCCCCATCCACCTGGCGCCCAACGTGGACGCGCTGTCGCGCCCGCTGCACGACAAGATCCGCCAGTCGTGGAACCTCAACTCGGTGTTCGGGCTGCTGCCGGCCAGCTTCGACCAGAACAACTTCGGCAGCATCAACCGCATGGTGGCCCAGGAGTTCCCCAATGATCAGCTCGCGTACACGGGCTACCTGCGCGACTACAACTACTCGCGCTTCTCGTACGAGCGCTTCCGCACGCCCAATGATCAGGCGGCCATCCTCAGCTACTGGAAGGCGGACCAGGACAAGCTGGTGGCGGAGCTGAACCTCTACAACAACTACAGCTACTTCATTCCGTACCACCGCCCCATCAACGACAGCCACTGCAGCACGGTCATCACCTTCATTGGCGCGCACGCCTGCCAGCGCATGGAGAAGAAGCGGTACTGGTACGAGTACCTCGAGTGGCCGCCGGGTCAGACGTACAAGTGCTACAGCGAGTTCGTGACGATGGAGGCGTTCCTGCGGCGCTGGATCAACAACAACGAGCGCATCCGCATCTACGAGCCGCCCAACAACTACAACAACGAGGACCCCGGCATGAGCGCCGTGTCGGCCCTCATCAACGGCGCGCTCGGCGGGTAGTGTCCTGAGCACGGTGGGTGGGGCGGCCCCCTGCCCCGCCCACCCTCAGCGGAACGACGGGCTGGCAAGGGCCACCCGCGACGCCGGCCTGGCCGCACTGCCGGATCATTCGCTCCTCCTGCGCCAGAAACGGCGACACCCGGACCACTGGGGCCCGGGTGTCAGGGACTTCAACACGCTGTCTACGCGAGCGCGATTACTCGCACTTCACGCGCGGGTTCCACTGGGCGAACAGGCCGCTCGGGTTGTACTTGAAGAGCCACACGTGCAGGTCGTAGTGGACCGGCATCTGGGGGTTGTGGCCGGGCATCGGACCATCGTAGGCCTGGCCGAACGTCGAGGGACGGCCCTGGCCGGCATCCGCCTGGAAGTACTCGGGCCCGAGCAGCTCGAGGCCACCGCGGCCGTTGGGCGCGTACAGCAGGAGCTCGGGCTTGAAGGGATCCGTCACCAGGTCGCTGGCCAGACCCGGGTGCAGGTAGTGGATGCCCATGCCGCCGGAGCCGGCCAGAGACTCGCAGGCGCTCACGGGGATGTAGCCATCCGCCAGCGCCTTGTTCACGTCGCGGTACTTCGCCAGCGCCAGGACAACCTTGGCCCAGTTGACGGCCTGCTGCCCGGTCAGCGCCTCGATCTCCGCGGCGATCTGCTCGTCTTCCGTCAGCTCCACCTCAGGCTGCGTGTCCTCCTCGGTGGCACCGCAGCCCACGGTGAACATCGTGGCAGCGGCCAGGGTCAGCGCCAGGGGGCGAGCGAAAATCTTCATTCGGAGTCTCCTACGTGGGGGGATCAGCGGGGGAACTGCTGAGAGGTTATCTGCTTAACCCCGTTTAAGTTGCCTTTTCCGGGAAAAAAGATCTTCGCTCACTTCCTCCTACAATGTCGGATTGGAGATCGAACGGCGCCTCCGTGAGCTGTACGACCCACCCGCCCGACGCCGTGCGCCGCGCCCGCGAGAGCCGTTCGGCGTCGCGCGCAGGATCCGGGGACCCAATGGCCCTGGCGTGGACTTCCTTTTGATAGGGTCGCGCGCGGTAAATCTTGTTCAACCCACTCCTGGGAAGCACCGCTTGAGAACCTCCATCAAGACTTTCACCGCATCCGTGCTGGCTGCCGCCGCGCTGCTGCCCTCTTCACCGGCGTTCGCCACGGACAAGTGGGTCACCGGCTATTACGCTGGCTGGCATTGGAACAAGTTTGACTATCAGGCTCCTGACTACGTGGACATGAGCACGATGACGCACTTCGTCTTCGCGCGCGTGATGCCGGGTACGGGCACAGCGGCGGGTACGGTCGTCCAGGAAGCAGGTCATGACTGGTATGACCCAACGAAGGGTCCAGCCAAGAAGGAAACCCCGGCGCGCACGGTCGAGCAGTATCTGATCGACAAGGCGCATGCTGCTGGAAAGAAAGCGCTCATCATGCTGGGCGGTGAGGGTGCGAATGCGGGCTTCGAGGCGTCGACCGCCAATGCGACCGTGCGTGCGCAGTTCGTGCAGAACCTGGTCAATTACATGGTTGCGCGCGGATACGACGGCATCGATGTGAACTGGGAAAGCATTCTGCTGTCCGACACCACCAATTGGACGAGGCTCGAGGCGCTGTTGAGTGAGCTGCGAACCGCGGCCAACAACACTCCAGAATTCACTGCCAAGGGCGGCATCATCATCACCTACCCGGCATCGTTCCTGAACGCGATTTACGACAATGCGACCTCGCATCACGTGACCGTCGCCGGCCTTGTCGACCAGTTCAACGTGATGAGCTACGGCATGGCCTGGTACGGCACTGACTGGGACAGCACTTTTTTCGCTCCGATCGATGGCCACACCACCAGGCGGCCGCTCTCCATCAAGAGCACGGTCCAGAAGTACGTGGACGCCGGTATTCCCCGCTCGAAGATCGGCATGGGCATTGGTCTTTACGGGGTGAGCTATCAGCCGTCTATCACCCAGCCTGACCAGGCGACCGGCAGCTCCAGCAGCGTGGTGTCGGTCTACGACGAGCAATGGAACTGGGCCATGCTCAACAAGCACGGCTACCTGGATACCGGCACGTATTTCTGGGACACCACCGCGAAGATGGGTTACCGCACCTACGGAACCAGCGGCTACACCCCGCCTCTGCGCACCACCACCACGAGTGGCTATGTGAGCTACGAGGACCCGAGCAGCATCGCGGCGAAAGGGACGTGGGCTCATTCGACGGCGGCAGGCGAGGGTGTGGCCGGCACGATTGTCTGGCTGGTCAACTTTGGCACCACCAACCGTCTGAACAATCCGATGATGGTGGAGGTGAAGAAAGCCTTCATCGACCCGAACGCGACCGCGGCACCGATCCCGTCGCCGCAGCTGACGGCCAGCTATGAGGAGACGGGCAGGTGGGGCAACTACTACTGCGCCAAGCTCATCGTGGCGAACGCGGGTCCCGTCACCGCGTATGACTGGACCGTGTCGTTACAGATTCAAGGAACCCTGGATGGCACCTGGGGCGAAGTCGAATCGATGACTCAAAGTGGTAGCACCCTCACGGTGAAGGGTGCCTTGAAGAACGATTTCAACGATATCGTTCCGGGTGACTCGTATAAGGGAGCGGGGTTCTGCGCCTACTGAGCAGCGGGTGCCTCGATTGCCGCTCGTGTCAGTGCGCAGCGGCCCGGCTCAAGCGCCAGGCGACTCTGCTGGGCCGCCCCCTGGAGCATGGACCTCCATCAGACCGATGGAGTTGTTGCCCAGGAACGTCGACAGCTCCTCTCGCGACACCTCGATGACGCCCGTCTTCGAGAGCGGGTCCGCCACCAGGTAGTAGGAATTGCCGTTCTCGTCGAGCCGCTCGGAGCGCCCCAGCACGGCCACGAAGTGCGCCGGATCCTTGTTGCGATTGTTGTGGAGGTAATTCCCCGCGTTGATCAGCTCCAGGCCCCAGGCGCGCAGCGGGTAGCCGCCGGCGATCACCGGATTGCCCCGGTCGAGCGCCGCGTCGATCTGATCCACCGTGCGGGGTGACAGGTCGGTTCCATCGGCAAGTTTATCCCTGATGCCGATGACGACCTCGTCGAGCGTCATGGTCGTCGAAGTGGTCCAGCTCGAGTTGATGCTCTGGCGCATGTCCTCGATGGTGGCCAGGGCGTCCTCGGGGGAAGGGCGCTCGATGAAGCCAAGCACGGCCAGCGCCATCAGCGCCGCGGTCGGGCCGCAGTCGTTGAGGCCGTCCGGCATCCCGCCCGAGGTGAAGGGGGTGTCACCCGCCTGCGAGAGGAAGAACGCATTGGCTTCCTCCACCGTGGTGGGGAGCGAGGGCCAGGTCTTTGGCGCCTCGATGATCGAGTTGTCCAGCCGGTGTACGGAGCGATTGCCGTTCGCATCCAGGTTCACGTACCCGCCCTCGAAGTACTGGCGCTGGCCCCCCGTCTCGGTGGTCATCACGGGAGAGGTTGCCGCGCCCAGCTCCGGGTGCAGCACCGCCGGGCCGGCCGCGAAGTTGGACGGGGCGGGCCGCGGATTCTCCATCCGCTCCAGCGTCTCCGGCGTCAGCGTGCCGTACTGGTCGTCGGGCAGCCGCATGCCCTGAGAGCGCTGGAAGGCTTCGATGGCATCCGCCGTCTTGCCTCCGAAGTTCTTGCCGTAACCGGAGCCCGGCGTATCCCGGACGCTCTGCTCCATGAAGCCATTGTCGATGAGGAAGTCGTGCAGCTCGCTCAGCCGGGGGTCCTGGTCTGGGTCGGTAATCACGAGCCCACGCGCGACGTCCGTCAGCAGCGTGGTGGCGTCTTCCAGCCCAGGATAGGGGGCGATGCTTCCCCCGGCCGATTCGATGGTCCAGCGGCGCTCGGCCTCCGCCACGGCGGCCTGGCGAAGCGCGTCCCGGTCTTCCGGGGGCAGGCCCCGCAGCCGCTCTGGGGTGAGGCGCCCCAGTTCCTGCTGCAGCAGCGCGTCGTAGCGGGCCACCGCCGCCTGCGCTGTTCTCTGCGCGCCCTCGCGCAGTGCGGCTTGATCCTCCGGAGGCAGGTTGCGGTAGATGGCGGGCAGCGCCTGCTCGTAGGCCTGCTGGTAGATGCGCTCACGCGCCGCGGTGGCCTGGGGCCCACCCGAGGCGCTGTCCGCCACGAGCATGCCGGCCAGTTGCTGCGGCACCCGGGCTTTCTCGATGGCCTGCTGCCGCTCCGGCGAGCCCGGCGGCGCGGAGAGGATCCGCGCCACGGCGGTGCCGTTGAGCTGGCCGGCGATCTGGTAGTTCCCCGCTTTGTTGAAGTCCGCGAAGCTGTTGTACGTCTGCCCAGTCATTGGATCGAAGATGCGCTCACCCTGGCGGATGACGGCGTGTCCGGAGAGCCCCTCCTGGCCTGGCCGTGTGTCGCGCAGGAAGAGCACCTCGGACCTGCCACGGATCTCCGGCGAGGCCAGCCGCAACCAGTCGCCCACCTTGTCCAGGCAGTTGACCTGGCGGTCGTTGATGTTCTCCGTGAGGAGCGAGGAGGCCCCGGAAGGCCCCCCCGGATCGAGCACCGGCCCGCCGGCTCCCGCCTGGTTCTGCGTGAACGTGGACTGAGTGCGCGGAGCGCTGGTGCGCGCGGCCGCTGCCGCGGCCTGGCGCAGCGCCTCCGCCGCCTGGCGTAGCGCCTCCGCCGCCTGACGCGCGGCTTCCTCCGCGGCCTGGCGCGCCGCCTCCTGGGCCTGACGTGCGGCTGCGGCGTCCACGGTGGAGCCAACGGATGGGGACTTGATGGTGCTCACGATGCCTCCTACGGCCAGTGTTCCCACACGCTAAGTGTGGGCCGACATGCAAGGATTCCGCGTCGACCTCATGCGATCCAGATTCCAGCAGGTTGGGTTTTCACCCTGCGAATGAGGTACGGAGAAGCCTGGATTCCTCGCGAGAAATGATTTCACTTGTAGAGCGGGCGAATGCGCCTGGTCTGCTCGCTTTCACAGATGGAGCCGAGGGCCCTCATGGAGGCACTCGGCCCTGTGCCGCGTCGGGCCTCAGCTCCGGCGAGCGCCCTGGCCCGAGGCAAGCACATCCACCGCCTCCTCGAGCGAGGCGGTCTGGACCTTCTCGCGCCAGCCGCCCCCGTCGCCGCGCAGGCAGATGCTCCAGCGCGCTCCCTCCGCGGCGGGCGTCAGGCGCACGTGCTGCTCCTCCGTGCCGTCCTGTGCCCGCGAGTGCACCACCAGCGTGCCGCCCGGCTCCGCGCGCACCTCCAGGTGCGTGCGCCCGTGCGTGTCCAGCAGGGCCTTCAGCTTCTTCACGTCCGCCACCCACGGCGTGCTCTCGCGTGTCATGTGTGTGCCTTTCGCAAGGAGTTGCTCCGCCACCCTGGCCTAGTTGCGGCGCGCGAAGCCCGAGAACTGGCTGAGCGGGATGTCGTGCACGCGGATGCGCTCGTCGAGGTTCCAGTTGGAGTCGATCACCCGGACCATGTTGCCGTTCACGGCCACCACCACGCCCGTGTGGCCGTACTGCCCGCCGCCCATCGAGAAGATGTCACCGGGGGCGGGCGAGGAGACGCGGTGGTAGCCGCGGCTGCCCGAGGTGAGGAAGTTGACCATGTCCTTGCCATGGACCGGGCCCAGGCCGTCCGGGCGGGGGAAACCCGGCACGCCAGCGACCACCGCCGAGAAGCTGCTGCACTGGCCCGCGTACGAGCCCACCGGGTACTGGCTCAGCAGCCGATCCACCTCGGCCGAGCCGCTGGCCGGGGGCGTGCCCACCGGGGGCGTGCCCACCGGGGGCGTGCCGCCGCCTTGCAGCGCCTGGTTCATCGCCGCGCGCGTCATGGGCCCGAAGTAGCCCGTCTGCGGAACGCCATGAGCGCCCTGGAAGCGCTTGACGGCTGCCTCCGTCTGCGGGCCGAAGATGCCCGGGCCTGTCTGCACCTGCGCCTGCGTCAGGTAGCCGAGCTTGACCAGGGCGTTCTGCAACTGCTGCACGGCGGGCCCGGTGGAGCCCCGCTGCAAGTCCACCGTGGGCGCGCTCGCCGCGGCCTGGAAGCTGCTCTGGCTGGAGTGCCCGAGGCTGCGCGCCTTCGGGCCACTGTCGGCCTGCTGCGTGCCCCGGGCCTGCGCGCGCTGTGGATTCTGCAGGGCAATGGACGATGGGACTGCCGGACGCTGCACGCTGGTCTGGACGCTCATGTTCTACCCCAATCGAGTCTGGAGGCAGCCCATCGAGCAGGCTGCCTAAATGATATAAATGTTATCTGGCGGAGGCCCCAGCGAGTTGCGCACTGGGAGTTCAGAACGCGCGACCGCCGAAAATATCTAGAAATAACATATACTTGCGACTTGTCGCCGGGTAACCAGAGGGACGGATGGTGCCACCGGGCCTCAGCGGCTCGCGAGTCCGGCCAGACAAAAAAATTACCCGAGATGGTAAGGCGGCGGAAATCGAGCCCACGGCCACTCGTTCGCGGGTGGCCCGTGGTGCTGGCCTACCGCCTCACGGTGAGCCGCCGTACAGCGCCGTACTTGAAATAGGCTGACTTCCACTTCGATCTGGGCGCCTATCCGCCTCGCGTAGCGCCTCCTCCGCATGAACGCTCAGGATGTCCACCTGACACATGCGTTCGAAGAGCTCGAGCCCCTTGGGACGGATCTGCTCCTTGCGCTCAAGCGTCAAGGCCAAGTTGATGAGCCCTTCGAAAGGAGTAAGCGTTCACGGGGTCAGGCGGCTGCGAGCGTGAGCTGAGGTGGCGTGCTGGGCAGCAGCGAGGGCGCGGGAGTGCCGTGCAGCTGGGCTTCGAGGGCTGTGGTGAGGTAGTCGAGCACGTTGCGTTCCTGCTTCCTGA
>DASVVJ010000578.1:0-6121 GCA_036389955.1 Myxococcaceae bacterium | reverse complement strand
GCCAGGACACTGCGGGAAACCCTGGCTCAGCAAGGGCTGAATTGAAGGTCACGCGTTGGAAGTGGGCATTTGAGGCAGCGAGCCTGATCAGGGGCAGCCCTGCCCTGGGTGAAAAAGGCACGGTCTACTTCGCCACCACGGGTGGGAATGCTTTCGGTGTCAATCCAAGTGGCATGGAGTTGTGGGAGAAGACCCTTTCCGGAAGCATTGATGGAAGTCCAGTGGTGAGGACTCCCAGCGGTGGCGCGGAGCTTGTTTATATGGCAAGCAATATCTTGAATGGGACGGAACTCTATGCCCTGGATGGAGCGACCGGAGACCAGCGTATCAGATGCTCCTATACGGTCACCTCGGGGGCTATACCTCGGGTGCAAAGCGCCGCGGCCCTGATGCGGACAACCGTGGCGGCTGTTCCACTGGAGACAGCCCTGTTTGTCCTGAGCAATTACGGGAGTGCTGTTGGAATACGGCCGACGGGGCAAGGCCAGTCGACGCTGGAATGCGTCCTTGCTGATCCATCGCGCGGGCAGCTTGCTGCAACGGTCAATGCTGGCCTTGTTGCAACGGATGCAGGCCAGTTCATCTACCCGACGGATGCACGGCGAATCGTCCGGTATCCATTTGGCAGCGGGACTGCGACCTGGACCGCGATTGCTGGCGGTGGCTCCGGACAAAGGATCTTTGGCGTAGCGCTGGTGGGTGACACGGTCTTTGCCAGTGGTGGCTCTGACTTTGATCAGGGCGGTCTCTACTCCATCCCCTTTGGGTCCACTGGGCTCATCAATGCTAACGCGCTCAATGGAACAGCTGGTGGCCGGATCAACCAGTTCATCTCGACTCAAGAAGGCAGGCTGTACTTCGGTCGGGAGATCTCCGCGTCGCAAGGAGAAGTCGGCCTTTACGATCCAACCACGATGAATGTGCGTCCTCCGGCTACAGGGGCAGGTATCTTCCAGGCAGCCCCAGTACTGGGAGCCGATGGGCGGCTGTACACGCTCAATGTGGCAGGCGAACTGACGGCAAGATCAGCGACGGATCTCACCAGGCAGTGGAATGTCACTGGAATCGGCGCAGCGGGTGAGGCGTCCCCTACTCTTGATTGCACTCGTGGGGCAGATGGGACGCCCCTGGGAGCAACCTCCCCTGGTGTTCTCTACGTGCCTGTGGCGAACAGGCTTTACGCATTCGTCGTCGACAGCCCGAGCCTCTTCAAGACCCCTGGCAGCTGGCCCAAGTTCCAGCACGACGTGCGCAACACCGGCAACCCCGCCACGCCCATCACCAACTGTCCCTGAGGTGCCGAGCCGATGATCAACCGCAACTTCCGCTGGGGCGTGCTGGCCGTGGTGCTCATGGCTTGCTCCTCGGGACGTAACGAGACGATCAAGCCCGAGCCTGCCGAGGCGGAGCAGGTGCAGCCTCCTGCCCGGGACTCGGGTGTGACTGCGGAACGCCACCGCGAGACGTACACGCCTCCCGAGGAGCCGCCTCGGAAGGATGCGCCCCCCCGGGGCCGCTGCGGCCCCGATGAGATGGAGTGCTGTGGCGCCTGCATCCATCGGTCCGAGAAGCGTTGCCCCGAGAACATCCACTGTCCCGCCGCGCTCCCCGAGCGGTGACGCTCCGCCGGCAGTTCAAAGTCCCGCGTCAGACCCGTGGGTTACCCCTTCGTCATGTGCTGACGAAGGAGTCCCACTTTGCGGCCTGCTCTCCCCTCTTCTGATCTCGCTGAACCCCTGCCGGGAAATGCCTCGGAGCCGGAGGTGTGCCGTGTGCCCGCCGCGCATGCGTGTGACGGTGCCGCGCGGGCTGAGGCCGGGAGCTCCGAGGCCCCGCACCGTGGTGAGGCCGGCCCTCCGTGGGTGACGGACGCTGTGCCGGGTTCGCCGCTGTCCTCCTTGGAGAAACCAGAGGGCCAGTGCTCGGGAGGTGAGAGGGTTCAGTCCCGGGCCCTTCCCTCCTCGCGCTGCTCGCGGACGAACCGCAGCTTCGTGGACCTGCTGGAGTGTCTGCTGTAGCGCGGTGGCGAGAGCAGGGGCGCGGAACCCTCACCCTCGTTCCCTCTCCCGGTGGGAGAGGGAGGTGTCAGCCCACGTCCACCACTCGTACCTGCACCGCGTTGTTGCCGTAGCCCAGCCGGTTCCACTGGGCTGCCTCCGGCTGTGTCTCTCCCGCTTCGTCCGTGGCTCGCGCTCGCAGCGTGTGGCGCCCGGGCTTCGCGTCCTCCCACGTGAACGCCCAGCGCACCCAAGCCGAGGGCTTCGGCACCTCCAGCAGTGTGGCCGGCTTCCAGCTCTCTCCGCCGTCCACTGCGACCTCCACCTGCACCACCCGGCGCTCGCCGCTCCAGGCCATGCCCTGCACCACCACCGGACCCGGCTTGACCTGCTCGCCCTCCGCGGGCCCGGTGATCAGTGACTTCACCCGCATGCGCGTCACCGGCTCGGGCTCCCGGCCCGCTCCTGTGTCGTAGATGTAGCGCTCCCGCTGGTAGTAGCCGTCGAACGGCTGCGTCAGCGCTTCCAGCCGCGTCACCCACTTCACGCTCGCCATGCCGTACCAGCCTGGTACCACCAGCCGCACTGGCGCTCCGTGCGCTCGCGTCAGCGGGGCTCCGTTCATCTCCAGCGCCAACAGCGTGTCCGGGTGCACCGCTTTGCTCACCGGGAGCGCTCGCGCGAAGCGCTTGCTCCCCTTCCCGTCCGCTCCTTCTATAAGGATCTCCACCACCTCGCGGCGCAGGCGGGCCCTCGCCAGCACCTCCGCCAGGGGGACTCCCGTCCAGATGGCCGTGCCCAGGGCTCCCTGTCCCCAGGGCTCTCCCTCTGGCAGCGGTGACATGCCCGTGCGCCCGTTGCCCGCGCACTCCAGCGTCACCGTCAGCGAGCGCCGGGACAGCCGCGCCAGCTCGCCGACCTCGAGCGTAAAGGCCGACTCCACCGCGCCTTCCACTGTGAGGCGGTGGACGGCACCCGGCAGCTCCGGCTCGGCGTAGTTGCTGCGCACGTAGAAGGCCGATGTGGGCGTGCGACTCAACGCCAATGCCTGGAGCGGCGTCTCCGCATTGAAGGGCTCCGGTTTCACCACCACCAGCCCCGGGTGCTCTTCCCGCTGCCGCTCCTCCAGCGTTCCTTCCGTCGCCTCCCCCGTTTCGATCCCTTCTGCCAAGTCGCCTCCCCCTTCGGGGGGAGATGGATCCTCATCGCTCCGCGTACAAGGGGACCGTTGGTTGCAAGGCAGTCGGAAAGCACGCCAGCACACGTTCTCAGGGGATGAGAGAGCCGCGTGTGCCTGGTCTCTCACGGGGCGGGCGTGAGTTCTTGGAGGCTCCACGTTCACCCGGGTCGTGGTACGGCTCGCCAGGACTGGAACCCTCACCCCGTCCCTCTCCCGAAGGGAGAGGGGATATCTGATCCGTGATGAAGCACCGGTATGACGTCATTGTGGTGGGCCTGGGCCACGCGGGTTGCGAGGCGGCGCTCTCCTGCGCTCGCATGGGCCTGGACACCCTGGGGCTGACGCTCAAGCGCGACCGCGCCGCCGTCATGAGCTGCAACCCCGCCGTCGGGGGCACCGCCAAGGGACACCTCGTGCGCGAGCTCGATGCCCTCGGTGGACAGATGGGCCATGCCGCCGACCGCGCCGGCACTCACTTCAAGACGCTCAACGCCTCCAAGGGCCCCGCCGTTCAGGCCACCCGCGTCCTCTGTGACCGCGATGCCTACGCCCGCATCGTCCAGTCCGTCCTCTTCTCCCAGCCGAACCTCACCGTCCACGAGGCCGAGGTCTCCTCCCTCGTCGCCGAGGGCGGCCAGGTCTCCGGCGTGGTGCTCGGCGATGGCTCCACCTTTATAGAGGCCCGCGCCGTGCTGCTCACCACCGGCACCTTTCTTCAGGCCCTCATGCACGTGGGCGAGAAGAAGGAGGTGGGCGGCCGGCTCGGAGACGAGGCCGCCCGGGGCCTCTCCGACTCGCTGCGTACCCTGGGCTTCTCGCTCGGCCGCTTCAAGACGGGCACCCCCGCGCGCCTGAAGCGCGACTCCATCGACTGGGATGCCGTCGAGCCTCAGCCCGGGGACCTGTCGCCCCGCTTCTTTTCGTGGCGCACCCGCCAGGAGCTGGGCCCCGGCCACCCTGCCCCCCTGCAGCCTCCCGTCACCTGCGGCATCACCTACACCACGCTCCAGACGCACCAGCTCCTGCGAGACAACCTCCACCGCTCGCCGCTGTTCCAGGGAGACATCGTCGGCCGGGGGCCCCGGTACTGCCCTTCGCTGGAGGACAAGGTGGTGCGCTTCGCCGCACGCGAGCGCCATCAGGTGTTCCTCGAGCCCGAGGGCCCGGACTCCCCGCTGGTGTACCCCGCCGGCCTGTCCACCAGCATGCCCGCGGATGTGCAGCTCCAGTTCCTGCGCTCCATTCCCGGCCTGGAGCACGTGGAGGTGGTCCGCTTCGGCTACGCCGTCGAGTACGACTACGCGCCGCCCACCCAGCTCACCTCGACCCTGGAGACGAAGGCCGTGCGCGGGCTGTACTTCGCCGGCCAGCTCAACGGCACCTCGGGCTACGAGGAGGCGGCGTTCCAGGGCCTCTATGCCGGCATCAACGCGGCGCTGCAGGTGAAGGGCGAGCCGCCCCTGCTACTCGGGCGGGATGAGGCCCATGGCGCCGTGCTGGTGGACGAGCTGGTGACGAAGGGTGTGGACGAGCCGTTCCGCATGTTCACCAGCCGCTCCGAGCACCGGCTCAAGCTGCGCGAGGGCAACGCGGACCTGCGCCTGGCCCGCCACGGGCACCGCGTGGGGCTCGTGCCGCGCGAGGCGCTCGAGCGGGTGGAGGCGCGCGCGCACGCAGTGGCCCACGAGGTGGCGCGGCTCAAGCGCACCGGGCTGGCGGCGAAGCTCAAGCGGCCCGAGGTGAGCTACGCCTCGCTGGCCGCCGAGGCGCGCGAGTGGCCCACCCTTCCACCCGAGGTAGCCGAAGAGGTGGAGGTGGAGGTGAAGTACGAGGGCTACATCGCCCAGGCCGAGCGCGCCGCGGCCCGCGAGGCCGAGGCCTGGGACGGGTGGATCATTCCGGCCGGCTTCCGGTTCTCCGAGGTGCGGGGTCTGTCGGCCGAGGCCGCCGAGAAACTGGGCGCTCACCAGCCCCGCACCGTGGGCCAGGCGCGCCGCATTCCAGGGCTTACACCGGCCGCCATGTCCCTGTTGCTGGTGGCGCTGAAGAAGGATCAAACGAGCACTTGAGATCAGCCACCGACTCATGAGAAACACCGCGCCCCCGGTCGGGCCAGCGGCTCTTCTCCGCTCCTCTCCGGCGCCCGCTGCCCAGAGGACCCCACCCACCCCGTCGTCAAGCCTCACGACAACCTGGCAGGACTGCTCGTCCCGCCACCGTAGAGCGGTAAGCCCGGTGTTGTCTGGTTGTTGACATGATCAATGCCCCCCCTGTGGGAAACGTGTGGATAACCCACGCAGTTTCCAAGGCATGAGGAAGATCAGGCACTTGCAAGCCTGGGGGCTGTGGAGGATCTGTGGATAACCTTCGCTTTTCGGAGCAGCTTCAACAGGGCTGTCGCACACTGGGTGTGAGTGTCCCGGAGGACGTCCCACCCCGGCTCCATCGGCTCATGAATGAGCTGATCAAATGGAATGCCAAGGTGAACCTCACCGCCATTACCGCGCCCGAGGAGGTGCTCGAAAAGCACTTCCTGGACTCGCTCGCGGTGCTGCCGGAGGTGGAGGGCGCCGCCTCGCTTTTGGACCTGGGCGCCGGGGCCGGCTTCCCCGGATTGCCGCTGAAGATCGCGCGGCCGGCGTTGGTGATGACGCTGGTGGATGCGGTGGGCAAGAAGGTGGGCTTTCTCAAGGCCACCATCGCCGGGTTCGGGTTGAAGGAGGCGCGCGGGCTTCATGCGCGCGCGGAGGGCCACCCCGAGAAGGAAGGCATTCCCCGCGCCGAGCTGCTCATCGCCCGCGCGTTCATGGATCTGCCGGATTGGTTGAACCTGGCGCCCGCGTATGTGCTGCCCGGCGGCCGCGTGGTGGCCATGCTCGGCAAGGCCCAGCCGGACTCCGAGCTGCAAGCGCGCGCGGTGGAGCGCGGCCTGCGCTTCGTGTCC
>DASVVJ010000577.1:0-1589 GCA_036389955.1 Myxococcaceae bacterium | reverse complement strand
GGGCCCGGAGCCGCAATACCAGCCCCTCCACCGCACAAAGCCCGAGAGGCAGCAGTCCGCTCTGGTGCCGGGCCAGCCGGCGCCGGCAGCCACCCCACCGGCTCCCGCGCCAGCGCCTGCCTCCGCACAGGGTGCGCTGGCGCCATCGCCGGGCCTGGTCCAGGCGCTCACGGGCAGCAACCCCACGCCGCGCATGGTTCCGGGCACGCGCCTGCCTCAGGATACCGCTGCCAGCCCAAAGGCACCCAAGCTGCTTGAGCAGACCCGTTCTATCGGCCCCAGCCCGAGCCAGAACGCGCAACTCCAGGCGGACATCAAGTATCTCCGGAGCATGGGTGCCACGAACATCCGGGTGAACCAGCAGCAACTCACGTATCTCGATGGCCAGCGCGTCGGAATCAACCGCCCGGACTTGCAATTCGACTATAAGGGCCGCCGCTACCACGTGGAGTACGACACAACCGCGTCGGGCCGTGGGCCTGGCCACCAGTCGCGCACCACCTCCAATGACCCGAACGCGGAGATTCTCCTCCTGATCGTGCCCTGAGAGGCGAGGTTCCCTGGAATGGCCGAGGACATGAAGGGGCTGCTCTTAGATGACCGCTGGGCGCCGGTCACCTCCGAGCTGGGATTTCTGGAGGCCCGCGCCGAGTACGCCGCCCGCTCCTTCGCGGCCTGGCAGGCGGGGTTGCTGGCCTCAGACGGCGTCACCGTGAAGGTGCACCCGGTGACAGGCTCTCTGGAACAGGTGCTCTCCTGCCTGCTGCCTCTCACGGACTCAGAAAGGCAGCGACATCTCTTCATTCCCACACGCAGTTCCTGGACGGGGTATGTCGACAACTCGTACCGAGGGACCGATGCCTCAAGTGCCATGGGCTACATGGCCGAGACACTTGGCTGCCGGGGCATGCGGGTGGTGGCGGTGCCCCACACCTACCGCAAGGGTGAAGGCCGCTATGGCGCTGTGATGCTCTCGGTGTATGGCCCGCATCAGACGCACTGGCTCAACTACCTGCGCGTGGTGAGCGCGTCCAACGACGGCGGCCCTTGGGTCTTCCACCAGTCCGGTGAGCCCTTCCCCTTCGAGAAACTGGAGCGGTACCAGGCCCGCCGGGTGCGCGACCGCTTCACCTTCGACATGCTCAAGGAGTACCTGCAGCACCTGGGGCTCTCTCCTTTTGACGAGCACTTCTACCTGCCCGAAGGCGCTGCCGCCTGGCTGGTGGAGAAGACAGGCCCGCTCGTTGTGGCCCGCACGCAGTACACCCTGGCCCAAGCACGCGAGGACCTCTGACCCCGTGGCGGGTGGGCGTCCCCGGAGAGTCTCCGCGCGGATCAAGGACGCGCTGGAGCGCATGGGCACCCCGGGCACCCGGTTCTCCGCGCAGCTGAGGACTGCACCGGGACTTGAAGTCCGAACGTTCGGACATGGGGCTTCTACCCCTCACGTTCTTCAAGCTTCCACGCCGGTGCTGGATCCTGGCTTCGCGCGACTCACGGTAGAGCCCGCGCGCATGCCTCTTGAACCGGACGGTCCTCATGCCCTTGAAGACTTCTTGCCCACCCCGAGCGCGTGGGCTTCGTGGGTG
>DASVVJ010000576.1:0-5335 GCA_036389955.1 Myxococcaceae bacterium | reverse complement strand
ACTGGATCTGTCCGGGGCCGACCTCTCGGGCCGTGACCTGCGGAAATGGAATCTCCAGAACGCGATTCTTCGAGGCGCCCGGCTCACCGGGGCCCGGCTCGAGGAAGCGAACCTCGAAGGGGCGGATCTGAGCCACGCCCTCCTGGAGGGTGTGGGACTCAAGGACGGCTGGCTGCCCCGGTGCAACCTCTTCAAGGCGCAGGCAGATGATGCCGACCTCAGGGGGGCCATGCTCGCTGAAGCCGAGTGCGACTCGACAAGGCTTACCCATGTCCGCTTGGACAGTGCCAACCTGCGAGACGCAAAACTCCGTAAAGCGGATCTCCGCGGGGCGAGTCTCGTCGCCGCAGACCTGAGTGGCGCCGAGCTCATCGACACGAACCTACGGGATGCGAACCTGACAGAGGCCGTGCTTAGACAAGCCCGCTTGATTGGCACAGCGCTCGCTGGCTCCACCCTCAACCGCGCCATTATCACGGGTGCGGCCATCTGGACTCAGGGTGAGCCCCCAGCAAGTCAGAAGGGGTTGCAAATCGAGTTGCCTGGCAATCCGGAACCGCTCACTGTCGACAGCTTGCTCTTTGCTCAAACCGTGGCGTTGCTGATCCAAGGCTCGCCGCGAGAGATGCTCGCCAACATATACGAGAAGTCCATCTTGCTACTGGGGCGGTTCTCGTCCGGACTGAAGGAGACCCTCGACGCCCTCCGCGACGCGCTGCGGGAGCGCAACCTGATGCCGCTCATCTTCGACTTCGAGCCGTTGCATCAACAGTCGATGCAGGACACGCTGATCACTCTGGCAAGGTTGTGCCAATTCGTGGTGGTGGACATCAGCTTTCCGCGCTCCGCCCCTTTGGAGGTGGGCTGGATTAAAGATCTCCAGAGACCGACGGTCGTCCTGTGCTCCGAGCAAGACACGAAGGGGCTGCCTGCCATGCTGAAGGACGCCATTACCGAGGACTCTCTGTTCTGTGCCCCCGTGATGTACGGCTCTGTTGAATCGCTGGTGAAGAATATCGACGATGCCATCCTGGAGCCACTCCGAGCCAAAGAAGCGAAGCGCCAGCAGGGAAGAGTGAGACTTGCCCCGAGACGGGCATAAGGTGGTGGCGGCCGCTACGTCAATCCTTGGGCTTTTGTGCCTCCGGGGCTGAAACGGGAGTCGAATTCTCCGCCACCCAGGCGGAGTTCTCCGCACGAAGCGTGGCTTCGCTCTCGATGACGAGTCTGCGGTCGTCCGCTTGTTCCCGTTTGCTGCCCGTCCACATCCCGAGCAGATATTCCAGCTGGTCGGCTGCGGATCGGTAGGTGGCGACGAGGTACTGGTGGCGCCCGGCCGTAGCGAGGCCCGCCACCCCCATTGCCGCGGTCGACACCACTGCGACCCAGCCCACCAACCGCGCCCCAGAGTCTGTGGCGCCGAAGACACCCAGGACCGTCCCGATGAGGCCCAGGAAAATCCCCAGCACCTGATAGTTGCGCATCCTGGTCTGGTGGGTCGTCACTCCCTTCCTGTACCAGGCAATTTGATCAGTGATGCGCAGCTTGATGTAGTCCTCGATGGTCTTCGCTGCCTTGACGGGTGAGGCCTTCATCTCCTCCTCGGTGGGCTCTTCCCGGTGCAGGTCCTTTTCAGTCTTCTCCAACGCCTGGACCTTGGCGATCAGCTGCATGTCAGGGTTGGGCGCCTCGGCGGAGGACTCCTGGTAGGGCTCGACCCTCATCCAGTACAGGTAGAGCTGCGACTTGATAGCCTCGGCGATACCGCGTGCCTGGACCCACTGCGTCTCACGCTCTTTTCCCAGAAGCTTCGCCGCTAGATAAGTGGACACGGCCACGCAGAGCGCACTCATCACGGCAACCCCGTGGTTGACCCCGCTCACGGCCGGAGCCGGAGCCGGAGCCGGAACCGCGGGCGTCCCGATCTGGTGAGCGATGATGCCCGCGATGGCCCCCAGCAGGGAGAGCCCGGTGACCCACCGATAGGACCGCTCATGGGCGGACTTGAGCTGGCGCGCCGTCTTGGCCCAGGCTCGATACCGCTTCCAGGCCAGCTCTTCCGCGGAAACACCACCAGGCTTCGACGTCGTCATGGCGACAACCCCTTCTTGCCGAACGCCCGGTCTACGGACTCCAGCCAGGCGGCGCCCGCTTTTGTCACAAGCCGAGGACGCTGGCGAGCCCTTCACGGCCCCGTGAGTATGGCTGGGGGTAGAGTGAAGGGATGAGAAACCCCCTGAAGCTGGCCCACCTTCTCGTGCTCACCGTGATCGCCGCTGCCTCGCCGGCCCGTGCCGAGACCGCCGCCGAGCCTGTGCCGCCGCACCAGTCCTTCACCCTCGAGTCCGCGACGCTCAAGGAGACCCGGCGCATCAACGTCTATCTGCCTCCGGGCTACGACGCGGCGGGGACCACGCGCTACCCCGTGCTGTACATGCCCGACGGAGGCGTGAAGGAGGACTTTCCGCACATCGCCACCACCGTGGACACCGCGATCCGGGCGGGCGAGATGAAGCCGCTGATCGTCGTGGGCATCGAGAACACCGAGCGGCGCCGTGACATGACGGGCCCTACCGAGGTGGCCGAGGACCGGAAGATCGCTCCCCGCGTGGGGGGCTCGGCCGCGTTCCGGAGCTTCATCCGCGACGAGCTGATGCCGCAGGTGCGCGGCAAGTACCGCGTGACGAACGAGACGGCGATCATCGGCGAGTCCCTCGCCGGGCTGTTCATCGTCGAGACGTTCTTCCTGCAGCCGAAGCTGTTCGACACCTATATCGCCCTGAGTCCGAGCCTGTGGTGGAACAGCGAGGAGCTGGTGCGCAAGGCCGGCGAGCGCCTCAAGGCTCAGCCCGGGCTGCGCAACACCCTGTACCTGTCGTCCGCCAACGAAGAGAACATCGTCCTGCCCACCACGCGCCTGGCGGAGACGCTGAGCAAGAGCGCACCGGCCGGGCTCCAGTGGCAGTTCGAGCCCAGGCCGGATCTGCAACACCACACGATCTACCGCTCGGTGGCGCCGCAAGTGCTGCGCAAGTGGTTTGCCCCCAGCGCCCCGAAGCGCAAGCCGTAACGCCGCAGGGGTGTCAGTTCAGCTCCAGCCCCACGGTCAGCCGCCGGTCCCAGGCGGCCCCGGAGCCTGGCGTGAAGGGTGACGTCCAGCGGGCCTGGGCACGCGGGGTGAACAGCAAGCCGTAGCGGCCGATCTGCCCCAGCCTGAGGGCCACCTGTAGCGAGCCTGTCGCCTCGTGGGTGAAGCCGGTGCCCGCGCGCCAGAAGGGGGTGTACTGCGCCTCCAGGTGGACAGCGTTGGCCAGCAAGCCGGGCAGGCCTGTGCGGTGGAGCAGCGAGAACCGCGGCCCCACCGTGGGCGCCAGGCCCAGAGGGCCCCAGTGCATGCCCGTCCGGGCGCCCATGCCCAACACCGTGAAGCGCTGGAAACGGGGGCCATCGTCCAACACCATGAGCCCCTCTACCTGCGCGCTCGCCCGGTAAGGCACGGCGTGCTCCCGGAGCGTCTCCGTCTCGAGGGCCACGCCCCACCCGAGCAGGTCCGTCACGGAGCGCCGGTGCAGCGGCAGCTCTCTCACCAGGGTGCGGTAGCTCAGCAAGGTGAGCCGGGAGCTGAGCACCCGCGGCAGCCCTTTGACCGGCTGCAAGGACAGCTCCCCTTCCAGGGCCCGCAGCTCACTTCCCGGCTGAAAGCCGTGCAGCCGCGCATCTCCCAGCGCTTCGCTCAGGCCCGCGGTCTGGAGCACGGCCACCGGGCGTGCCCGGCCGCCTGCCGGGAAGTCCGCACCAAAGCGCACCACCGTCCGCGCCGCTCCGGAGCGGGTCAGCGCGCCCTCGGCCCAGGTCTGCTCCAACGCCACCTTGCGCCGGTGGTCTTCCTCCAGGAAGGCGCCGGCGTCCACGCTCTCGACAACACGCCATCCTGCAGCGCTCCCTGGGCCTCGGTGGCTGCCACGAAGGCATCCTCCGTGGCCTGGGCGTGCTCCAGTGTCGCTTCCTCTTCGGCGGTGTAGGGACGGCGGGGCGCGGTGGCCAGCGCTTCTCTCAGCAGGGTCACGCGGTCGAGCACCGCCAGCCTCCGCTGGAGCGCATCCTCCCGCTCGAAGACGCGCTGACGATCCACCACGCTCTCGGCCGCGGTGGGCACCTTCGTGCGCAGGCCGAGCACCTGCGCACGCTCCAGCTCCAGCCGCACGGACTCGGCGCGATCCACCGCGCTTCGCTCGATCCAGGTCGACCAGACCACGTAGGAGTGCAGCAGCTTCCGGACCTCTTCCACCTCACCGGTCCGTACCGAGCCGAGCACCCCGGAGATGACCTTCGGCATCCACCCGTACGCCGCCCGGCGCTTCACGGGATCGGAAGACTGCAGGCGCCAGTGCAGTGCCCGCAACCGTCCATAGTCATTTTCAGACAGCCGGGTGGCGAGCAGCGGCAGCAGTTCCTCCCGCGATGCGTGCGCACGCTCCGCCCGGGCATCCGTGGACTCGAACTCATCGGGGATGTACTCGAGGAGGGACTGGCTCGCGCCTCCGGGAGCCTCCACCTCCGCTCGCGCGAGCTGATCGAGCGTGGCGGTCGGCAGCACCCACAACCATCCGGGTGCGCGCACCCGGCGGTCTCCCTCCAGCACGCCGTTGACGAGGAAGAGCAGTGCGCTCGCACAGTTGTCGGTGAAGAAGAAGTAGGGAAAGTATCCGCGCCGCTCCAGCTCCCATACGCGCTCAAGCAGCCGTTCTTGCTCCGTGCGCGTCAACTGGAGGCGGAAGCGCCGCAGCGTGCGCTGCTCCAGCTCCAGCGTCTCGTGCGAAATGTCTCCCAGCGTGGTGGTGAGCACGGCGGTGTCGTATCCGCCCGTCATCCCTTTCATGAGGTAGCTCAAGCCCTTGGACTCCATCCCGGTGAGCGCCACGAGCTGCACCACCGGAGAAAACCCTCGCCCCTGGGCCACCGTGCCCTCGCGCCAGACCGGGCGCAGCAACAGGTGGCCGAAGAGCGACTCGGGTTGACGGCCCGAGGCGGCCGCCATCAGCACCTCGAAGTGCGAGAAGCTCTCCTCGTCCGCCCACCGGTCGAACGCGGGACAGGGCCCTCGCGCCGGCAAGGCGCCCAGCTCCGAAGCGACGACCAGCTCCGCGAGCGCACGGGCCTTGGAGAACTCCTGGCACCGCACCTGATCGTCCACTCCGAGTGCCTCCGGCCGCAGGGACTCCACGGGGACGAACAGCTCCTCGGCGAAGGTGACGAGATCCAACGACGCGCTCACCTGCCCGCGCGCCCGGCTGAAGGCCCCCGCATACGTGAGGTACGCCTCCTCGCGGAAGAC
>DASVVJ010000575.1:0-11358 GCA_036389955.1 Myxococcaceae bacterium | reverse complement strand
CCGGTGGCGCTCAAGCTGCTCCACGCGGACACGCCCGAGGCTCTCCAGCGCTTCAGCCGGGAGGCCCAGGTGCTCGCGTCCCTGCGCCACCCGGGCATCGTCTCCTATGTAGCGCACGGCACCTGCCAGGACGGGCGGCCCTTTCTGGCCATGCAGTGGCTGGAGGGCGAGGATCTGGCCCATCGCCTGACACGCCAGCCCTTGAGCCTGGCCGAGTCCCTGGCCGTGCTGCGCAGCGCCGCGCATGGCCTGGCGGTGGCGCACCAGCAGGGCGTCATCCACCGCGACCTGAAGCCCGCCAACCTCTTCCTTCGCCACGGCCAGCCCGAGGACGTCGTCCTGCTGGACTTCGGCCTGGTGCGCCACCTGCTGCCCTCCATGGCCATGACGGCCAGCCAGATGGTGCTCGGCACTCCCGGCTACATGGCTCCGGAGCAGGCCTCGGGCGAGTCCGCCATCACTCCCGCCGCCGACATCTTCTCCCTGGGCTGCGTGCTCTACGAATGCCTCACCGGCCAGCCTCCCTTCTCCGCGCCCCACTTCGTCGCGGCGCTGGCCAAGATTCTCTTCACCGAGCCTCCACCGCTGCGCTCCGTACGCCCGGAGCTGCCCGTGGCCCTGGAGGAATTGCTTCAGCGCATGCTGGCGAAGGATCCGGCGAAGCGCCTGCCGGAGGCCGCGCACCTGCTGATGGCCCTGGGGCCGCTGCGGGCCGAGCTGGAGTCAGGGAACCTTCCCTCCTCGCAGCCCATGCCCCCGCTGCCCAGCCTGGCCCAGGCCGAGCAGCAGCTCGTCAGCGTGCTGCTGGCCGCCCCCCGCTCCACCAGCTCGGAGACTGCCGGGCCGCAGGGCTCACGCTGGGTGCTGCGCGACGCGATGCGCACCCTGCTCGCCCCTCACGGCGCCCAGGTGGAGCTGCTGGCCGACGGCTCGCTGGTGCTCACCCTGGTGGCCTCCCATGGCTCGGCCACGGACCCCGCCGCCCTGGCCGCCCGCTGCGCGTTGATTCTTCAGGAGCGCTGGCCCCAGGCCGCGGTGGTGCTCACCACCGGCCGCGGCCGGCTCGACCACCTCTTCCCCGTGGGCGAGGCCATGGACCGTGCGGGCCAGCTGCTGCGCCAGGTGGAGCTGCTGTCCCCACCCACCTCCGCCTCAGCCTCGGTCCTGCTGGACGAGGTGACAGCGCGGCTGCTGGGGCCCGGGTTCCAGCTCTCCCGGCCGCGCTCGGGCGTGTTCCTGCTGCATGGCGCGAGCCTGGGAGCCGATGAGTCCCGTCCCCTGTTGGGCAAGCCCACGCCCTGCGTCGGCCGGGAGCAGGAGCTGGCCCTGCTGGAGCTGACCTTCAGCACCTGCCTCCAGGAGTCGGTGGCGCAGGCGGTGCTCGTCACCGCTCCCCCCGGCATGGGCAAGTCCCGGCTGCGCCACGAGTTCCTGCGCCGCATCGAGCGGCACCCGCAGCAGGCGCTCGTGCTGATGGGCCGTGGGGATCCGATGAGCGCCGGCTCGGCCCAGGGGCTGCTGGGGCAGGCCCTACGAAGGATGTGTGGCATCTCGGGCACCGAGCCCCTCGAGGAGCGCCGGGCCCGGCTGGTCCAGCGCCTCGCCCAGCACCTGCCCCAGGCGCAGGCCCCGGCGGTGATCAGCTTCCTGGGAGAGCTGTGTGGCATTCCCTTCCCCGACGAGTACAGCCCCCGGCTGCGCACCGCCCGCGGGGATCCGCAGCTGCTGAACGCTCAGATCAGCCGCTCCCTGGTGGCCTTCTTGCTGGCGGAGTGCGCGCACCACCCGGTGCTGTTGGTGCTGGAGGATCTGCACTGGGGGGATGTGCTCAGCGTCCGGCTGCTGGACGAGGCCCTGCGCGAGCTGGCCGAGCAGCCCTTCATGGTCCTGGCGCTGGCCCGGCCCGAAGTTGTCCAGCTGTTTCCGGGCTCCTGGTCCCAGCGGCTGCAGGAGGTGCACCTGCGCGGGCTGAGCCGCAAGGCCGGGACCCGGCTGGTGCACGAGGTACTGGGCCCGCAGGTGCCTGACTCGCTTATCGGCAGGCTGACGGAGCAGGCGGCGGGCAATGCCCTGTTCCTGGAGGAGCTCATTCGTGGCGTGGCCGAAGGCCGGGGCGAGGCCGCGCCGCCCACGGTGCTGGCCATGCTCCAGGCGCGCCTGGGAAGGCTGGAGTCCGGGGCCCGCCAGGCGCTGCTGGCCGCCAGCTTCTTCGGCCGCACCTTCTGGGCCGAGGGAGTGCGAGCCGTGCTGGGAGCCGAGGTACCGGCCTCGCTCCTGGAGCACCAGCTGCAGCAGCTCGTCACCCTGGAGATGATCGAACACCAGCTCACCAGCCGCTTCCCTGGCCAGAACGAGTACCGCTTCCGCCATGCGCTGGCGCGGGATGCGGCCTACGGCCTGGTGCCCGACAGCCACAAGCCGGGCGGACACCGGCTGGCAGGCAAGTGGCTCGAGCAGCGTGGAGAGAATGATCCGCGGGTGCTCGCCGAGCACGCACGGCTCGCCGAGCAGCCCGAGCGCGCCATCCACTTCTACCTCCTGGCCGCCGAGCAGCTGCTCGACCGCCATGAGCTCCAGGGCCTGCAGAAATGCCTCGAGGTGGCCTTGGCGCTGAGCCCCAATGAGGAGCAGGAGGTGCGGCTGCGCGCGCTCCAGGCCACCGCGGCCTTCTGGCTGGACGACTTCGCCACCGCGTACAGGCTGGGCAACGCCGTGTTCCCCAAACTGAAGGCGGGCAGCGCCCGGTGGTGCAAGCTGTTCGACGGCCTGTGCCTGGGCAGCGGGCTGAGCGCGCAGCGGGATCACCTGCGCTCGCTGTACCAGCAGCTGCTGAACACCGGGCCGGAGCCGGAGGCCCGGGGCGCCTACCACCTGTCGCTGTGCTTCATGGGCAGCGTGTCCTACTACCTGGGCGCGGTGCGCGAGGCGGACACCTGCTTCGAGCGGCTGGAGCGCACGGGGCAGGAGATTCTGGCGCAGGACGGCATGGTGCGCGGCTGGCGGAATGTCGTGTACAGCTTCCGGGCCCTCTACCTGACGCAGGGGCCCTGGCAGGCGCTGGGCTGGGCCGAGCAGGCCGCGGAGGCCACGCGGGATGCGGGCTCGGAGCGGCCCCTGGTGCCGGCCCTGGGGTGGATGGCGCAGGCCCTGCTGGCCCTGGGAGACCCGGCGGCAGCCATCGAGCGGGCACGCCAGGGGTTGGAAGTGGCCCTCCGGGTGTCTCAGCGCTTTGGCATCAGCTTCGCCCAGAAGAGTCTGGCGCTGGCGCTGGCGGCCAGCCCCGAGCCCGCACACCAGCAGGAGGCGCGCGAGCTGGCGCTCAAGTTCGTGGAGGCCCTGGGAGCCAACCGGATGTACCTCGGCACGGCGCACCTGGTGCTGGCGCGGTTAGCCGCCGCCGATGGGCAGTGGGCCGAGGCCGAGGCCCAGGCACGCAAGGCCTGCGAGGTCCTGGCGCCGTTCGTGCCCATCGCCGCCGAGGCACACTGGCGTCTGGGCGCCGTGCTGCTGGCTCAGGGCCGTGCGGCCGAGGCCTGCCAGGAGGCGGAGTCCACGCTGCGGCAGATGGAAGCGCTCGGTCCCGGAGGCGTGGCCCAGGTGGGACTGCTCCAGGTGCTGGCCGAGGCCTGCTTCGCGCTGGGAGACACCGCCGCCGGTGAGCATGCGCTGCGCAGCGCGGTGCGCCACGTGCGCTCGCGCGCCGAGGAGATTCCAGACGCGGCGGTGCGCGAGCGCTTCCTGGGCCAGGTGCCCGAGAATGCCCGCACGCTGGAGCTGGCCCGCCAGCGCTGGGGAGATGCCGAGCGCGCCTGACCCTGGTACCCGGCAAGCCCGCGTGTCGTGCCCACACGGCCGCGTAATGCCCCCCACGCAACCGGCGCGCTTCCAGGGACTGCCGCTGAGCGCTTGTCCTTCGCGGCCCGAGCGCAGTCCCCCTGTCCCCACCACGGCCCAGCCCTTGCTCAGGCTGAGGCTGCTCGCGGAACCCGAGGCCCACAGCCCCTCGGGAGTCCGCGAGCCGGGGGAGAAAGTGCTGGCGGTGCATGGGAGGCCGGACTGCACAGGTCCTGCCTCCCATTTGTTTCTCACAGTCTGATCAGTCCCTCCGCCGTGAGGCGGAAGAGACCGGGAATGCCATCCGGCGCGTGCCCCAGCTTCGCCAGGGCCTCGCACTCGGCCGCGTCCGGCTCGCGGCACACCAGCGCGAACTCCCGGTGCCCCAGGCTCACCCGCAGCGGCCCGGTGCCCGTCTCCTGCATCAGCCGCCGCCGCTGCTCCGCCGTGAGCAGCCTCGCTCCGTCATGCCCGTCTCCGGCCACCACCGCCCACAGACCGCTAAAGGCCTCCGCCAACCGTAGCTCGCCCCGATCCAGCACCACCGGGTGCACCGGGGCGGGGCTCGCCTCCAGGTTTCGCCACGCCGCCCCATCCACCTCCTCCGCCGTCATCCCCAGCGCCTCCAGCGAGG
Organism: Myxococcaceae bacterium; assembly: GCA_036389955.1. Lineage (GTDB taxonomy): Bacteria > Myxococcota > Myxococcia > Myxococcales > Myxococcaceae > DATHBR01. The sequence goes on along the minus strand of DASVVJ010000575.1, from coordinate 6,890 downwards.
CCACGGGCAGGTAGCGCACGTACTCGGCGTCCTCCAGCACGTAGAACACCTCCAGCCCCGCGGGCCCCGGACGGTGCAGCGCTCCCACCGCCTGCGCCTCGAAGCCCGTGGGCCTCAGCACCGGACGCAGCCTCGCCTCGAGCGCCTTCCTGTCCTCTCCCAGGCCCGTGCCCATCGCGCCCAGCCGCGCCGCCAGCTTCTCCACGTAGGCCCGCAGCCCGCTCTTGCCTCCCGGGTAGGCGCTGTAGAGCGATGCCATGTCCACCCGCGCCACCTCGCTCCCGGAGAGCTTCACCAGCACGCTGCGCCCCTGCAGCCGGAACTTCACCCCTGCCCGCCGCAGCGCCGCCGCCAGCGCCGCGGTGAACTCGGGCCGCAGCACCTGCTCCTCCGGAGCCACCTGGCGCGGCATTTCCACCGCCTCCAGTTCCTCCTTCAACAACCGCGCTTCCGCGTCGAACGGATCCTGCTCCAGCACGTCCCGCACGTACTGCTCCGCCCGCCCCTTCTCTCCCCGCCGCAGCGCCAGCACCGCCAGGACCTTGATGGCCTCAGGGTCCCCGGGGTTGATGAGCAGCGCCTCGCGCAGCGCCGCCTCCGCCTCGCCGTACCGCTCCACGCCCAGCAGCGCGCGCGCCAGCCCCAGACGCACCTGCAGGTCCTTCGGAAAGTCCCGCCTCAAGCGCTCCATCAGCGGCAGCGCCTCGCGGTCCATGCCCGCGTTGACGAGCGCGTGGGCCACCGTGAGCCACAGCGTGGCCCCCGGGCTGCCCGCCGCCGCGGCGCGCAGCTCCTCCAGCTCCGACTGCGTCAGGGGTTCACCCAGCTCCACCTTCCGGCGAAGCCTCTCCAGGTTGGCGCTCACGGCGCCACTCTAATGGGGCGCCGCGCCCGGCCCAATCCCGCCGGATGGGTCCGCCGAGGGCGTGTCCGACTGAGAGAGGAACTCGTCCAGCGCGCCCACGTCGATGGGCTTGCGGAACACCGCGTCCACCAGCGCCAGGTTGGCGCGATTCTGCCCCCGCACATCCATGCCGGTGACGATGGCCAGCAGCGCCTGCGGGGTGCGCTTGCGCAGCTCCTTGGCCAGCTCCCACCCGGTGACGTCCGGCATCAGCGCGTCCAGCAGCGCCGCGTCGTACCGGCGCCGCTCCCACATCTGCAGCGCCACCTCGGCGCTGGGCGCCACCTGCACTTCATAGCCCTCGTCGCCGAGCACCTCCGCCATCATCCGCGCATTGTCCAGGTCGTCGTCCACCACCAGCACGCGGCGCGTCTGCTGGAAGCGGCGTGGGCTGGTGGACTGCGCCTCCTGCCGTGCATCGCTGGCCCGCGCCTCACGCACCCGCGGCAGCCGCACCACGAAGGCGCCACCCTGGCCCGCCTGCGAGTTCTCCACCGACAGCTCGCCGCCCCAGCGCCGCACCTGCGCCTGCACCACCGCCAGCTGCAGGGACTGCTGCGCCGTGCCCGCATCCCGGTGCAGCGGATCGAACAGGCGCGCGAGCTCCTCCACCGCGTAGGGCGGTCCCTCGTCCTGAATGCGCAGCGCCACCCGGTCCTCGCCCTCGGCGCGGGTGGCCAGCTCCAGACGCCCACCCTGCTTCATCCGGTCCTTGGCCGCCAGCAGCAGGCTCACCACCAGCTCGCGCAGGAAGCCCACGTCCGCCTTCACCGCGCCCGGCTCTCCCAGGTGCAGATCCATCGCCACGGGGCGGCCGCCGCGCTCCATCTCCCCGCGCACCAGCTCCACCGCCTCGCGCACCACGGTGTCCAGCGGCGCGTCGGTGAGCACCTCCTCGGTGCGCTGCACGTTGAACTCCTGCAGCCGGCTCACCAGCTCGCCAATCTGCCCCACTGTCCTGTCCAGCGCGTCCAGGTGCTCGGGCTTGAACTCGCGGCGCAACAGGGTGATGCGCAGCCTCAGCACGTTGAGGAAGTTGTTGAGCGCGTGCGCCGCCCCGCTGGCCAGCTGCCCCAGCGCCTGCGCCCGGGTGCGCTGCAACAGCTGCCCCTGCAGCCTTCGCAGCTCGTCCTGAGCGCTCAGCAACTCCCGCGTCTTCGTCGCCGCCTCGGTCCGGTCCGTCAGCGTCTGGATGACGCCGGCCATCTCTCCGCCCTCCTCCCAGATGGGCGTGGCGCTCATCTCCAGCGTGGCCTCGCCGCCGCCAGGGCGCTCCACCACCATCATCACCCCGCGCACCGGCCCCCGCTCCTTGAGCGCGCGCATGAAGGGCAGATCCGCCACCCGGAAGACCTCGCCCGAGACGTGGCGCGCGTTCACCTGCGCCAGCACCGGCGAGAGCGAGGCGACGGCCCGCTCTCCCACCACCGAGCGGACGGGAACGCCCAACAGGCGCGTGACGGGCGGCGAGGCGAAGGACACCCGCCCGTCCGCCTCGGCCAGCAGGATGCCCACGTCCATGTGGTAGAGCACCGACTCCATCACCGCCGCCTCGCGGAAGCGCACCTCCTCGGTGCGCAGCACCCGCGCGAAGGAGGCCTCCACCGAGGCGCTCGCCTCTCCCACCAGCTCGTTGATGAACTCGGCCACCGAGGCTTCCACCATCCCATCGTGGCGGCGGCCGTAGACGCGCAGCAGCACGCTCTGCAGCGCCTTGAACTCGCGCGCCAGATCCTCCGAGTCGAAGCGCTGGTCGTACCGGAACACGCCGTGGGCGCGCACCACCTCGGGCCAAAGCCGCAGCACGTCGTCTGGCCGATCCTGAAGCAGGCGAGCCAGCTCATCCAGCAGCTGCCTCAGCGGGGCGCGTAAATCGCGGCCCGGAAGGTCCAGCTCGTACAGCTCCTCCCGTAGGCGCTTGGACCACAGGCGCGCGATGCGCTCACGCTCCTCCTGAAGCAGCTCCGACAGCGCATCGATGGGATTGATGGGCTCCACGTCAGTAAAGGAAGGTGCTCACGGCCTGCCCTCCTTGCCACCCCAGGCAGGCAGGCGAGCAGGCAGCGCCGGGGCATGGCTTCTGCCGAAGAGGGGGCACCCCCACCTTTGTACAGCAAAGGAATGAGACCGAACGGACGCGAAAAGAACGGCGTGGACCCGCGGACGCTCTCCGATGCGGCCATGGCCCAGCTCTACCGTGGCGAGCTGAGCCGCTCGGACAAGTGGCGCACGCGCCTGGACACGACGACCAACTGGGCGCTCACCACCACCGTGGGCGTCATCTCTTTCGGCTTCTCCAACAGGGAGACCCCGCACGTGACGTTCATCGTGGGCATCTGGATGGTCGTCACCTTCCTGCTCATCGAGGCGCGGCGCTACCGGTACTACGACTTGTGGAACCGCCGGGTGCGTCTGCTGGAGGACGGTTACTGGGCGCCCATGCTGCGCCGTGAGCCGATCGACCCCGACGCCATGCGCGAGCTGGCGGTGGAGCTGTCTCGCCCGCAGATCCAGCTATCGCTCTTCTCGGCCATCTCCACCCGGCTCAACCGCGCGTATGGACCCATTCTCATCGTGCTGCTGATGAGCTGGTTCGTGAAGGTGTACAGCCACCCCACTCCGCCGCTGAGCTTTGGGGAGTTCGTCACGCGAGCCCACGTGGGCCCGCTGCCCGGCCCGTTGATCATGGGGTTGATCAGCGTGATGTCGCTGCTGGCCGCCTACCTGTTCATCTCCTCGTTCTTCGTCCGGGCGCCGATGGGCGAGCTGCGCCCCCGGCCTCGCAGCCGCCGCGCCGTGCTGTGGGAGGCCTTCTACCGGCCCTATGCGGTCAGCCGGCCCCGGCGCCGCAACCGCCCGTCCGCTCCGCCACCGCCGCCCACGCCACCGTCTACACCGGCCCCCTGAGCGCGTGCTTGTGGTTCCCATCAGCCAGAGGGGCACCCAGGGCCTTTTCGCCCTTTCGAGCCCCTGAGTTTTGTGGCTTGAATCCGCCCCCATGGCGAACCGCACTGTCACGATCATCAATGGCGATGGCATTGGCCCCGAAGTAATGGCGGCCACCATCCGGGTCCTCGAGGCGCTCAAGCTGGGGCTGGAGTTCGAATACAAGGATGCGGGCGCCGAGGTGATTGCCAAGTACGGCACCAACCTGCCGCACGAGACGGTGGAGGCGGTGCTGCGCAGCGGCGTGGCGCTCAAGGGCCCCACCGGCACCGTGGTGGGCGGCGGCATGCCGTCGGCCAACGTGGGCCTGCGCAAGCGCCTGGACCTGTACTCCGCGCTGCGCCCCGTCAAGAGCGTGCCCAACGTGAAGACGCGCTACGAGAACGTGGACCTCGTCGTGGTGCGCGAGAACACCGAGAGCCTCTACTCGGGCCTGGAGCACATCATCATCCCGGGCGTGGTGGAGTCGCTGAAGATCATCACCGAGAAGGCCTCCACGCGCATCGCCCGCTTCGCCTTCGAGCACGCCCGGAAGATGGGCCGCAAGCGGGTGACGGCGGTGCACAAGGCCAACATCATGAAGCTGTCGGACGGCCTGTTCCTGGACTGCTGCCGCAAGGTGGGCCGCGAGTTCCCGGAGATTACCTACGACGAGTTCATCATCGACAACCTGTGCATGCAGCTGGTGAAGGACCCCACCCGCTTCGACGTGCTGGTGATGGATAACCTCTACGGCGACATCATCAGCGACCTGTGCGCGGGCCTGGTGGGCGGGCTGGGTGTGGTGCCGGGAGCGAACATCGGCGAGCGCACGGCGATGTTCGAGGCGGTGCACGGCACGGCGCCGGACATCGCGGGCAAGGGCATCGCCAACCCCACCGCGCTGATGATGTCCGCGGTGATGATGCTGGACTGGCTGGGCCTGCGCGACGAGGCCCGGCGCATGGAGAACGCCATCCAGAAGGTCTACACCGAGGGCAAGACGCGCACCGGAGACCTGGGCGGCAGCGCCACCACGCGCGACTTCACCGACGCCATCATCGCGGCACTGTAAGCAGGAGAAACCATGCGAACGCTCACCCTGTTGTCCACCCTCGCGGCGGTTGCCCTGGGCACCGCCGCCCTCGCGGAGCCCCCCATGTCCTTGCATGAGCTGAAGACGAACCGCCTCAACGGCAAGCAGGAGAGCCTCTCCGACTACAAGGGCAAGGTGCTGCTGGTGGTGAACACCGCCTCCGAGTGCGGCTACACGCCGCAGTACGCGGGGCTGGAGAAGCTCTACCAGGAGTACAAGGACAAGGGTGTGGTGGTGCTGGGGTTCCCCTCGAATGACTTCGGTGGGCAGGAGCCGGGCACCTCGACGCAGATCGCCCAGTTCTGCGAGCGCAAGTTCAAGGTCACCTTCCCCATGTTCGAGAAGGTGAAGACCACGGGCGAGGGCCGCTCGCCGGTGTACGAGTTCCTCGGGCGCAAGCACGGCGAGCCGAAGTGGAACTTCCACAAGTACGTGGTGGGCAAGGATGGCCAGGTGAAGGCCGCCTTCCCCAGCTCGGTGACGCCGGAGAGCACCGAGGTGAAGAAGGCGCTCGACAGCGCGCTGAAGGAGTAGCGCCATGGAGCCCGCTCCCACTCCGGAAGCCCAGAGCGGTCTACGGGCCACGTGGCGGCGGGCCCGCCAGCGCCGGTGGGTGCGCTGGGGCATGGACCTGGTGCTGATGGCGGTGGTGCTCCTGGGGGTGATGGCGTGGCAGACGCGCTACCTGCCCGGAGCCGGTACCCCCGCGCCGGACTTCAATCTGCCCACGCTCACCGGCGAGCAGGTGAGCCTGGCGAGCCTGAGCGGCAAGCCCGTGGTGCTCGTCTTCTGGGCCCCGTGGTGCAAGGTGTGCAAGAGCGAGACGTCCACCATCTCGGCAGTGCGGGACATGGTGGGCGAGCGGGCCCACGTGCTGTCGGTGGCCGTGTCCTACAGGCGCGAGGAGGACGTGCGGCGCTTCGCTCGCCAGCAGAAGGTGGACTACCCGGTGCTGCTGGGAAATGACGAGCTGGAAGAGGCGTTCGGAGTGAGGGCCTTTCCCACCACCTTCGTGCTCTCTGCTGATGGCCGCATTCAGCAGACCTCCGTCGGCTCCACCACGCGCCTGGGTTTCTTGTGGCGGCTGTGGCGTTCTTCCTGAGTGAGAGGAGAAGACAATGCGCGCAGTGGTCTTCGAGCACGATGAGAACGCGGGCATTGGGCTGCTCGGCCCGGTGCTTCAGGAGGCGGGCTTCACCCTGGTGAAGCGCTTCCGGTCCGTGCGCCGTGAGGACGTGGACGCCGAATTGGTAGTGGTAATGGGGGGCCTCATGGGCGTCTACGAGGCGGATCAGCACCCCTTCCTGCACGAGGAGATCGCCCTGCTCTCCGAACGGCTGGCCAATGAGCGGCCCTGCCTGGGCGTGTGCCTGGGCGCGCAGATGCTCGCCTCGGCCGCCGGCTCGGAGGTGTTTCTGGGCAAGAATGGCTTCGAGGTGGGCGCCCTGCCCGTGCGCTGGACGCAGGAGGGGCTGAAGGATCCGGTCATCGCCGGCATGCGCCCGCGTACCGTGGTGGCGCACTGGCACCAGGACACCTTCAAGCCCGTGCCCGGGGCCACGCTGCTGGCCTCCACGGACCGGTACTCGCAGCAGGCGTTCCGGCTCGGCTCGTCCTATGCCTTCCAGTTCCACCTGGAGCTGGGCGCCTCGGACCTGGATCGATGGCTGACGGAGTGGGGCGAGCAGCTGGACAAGCGCGGCAAGAACGTCGAGGAGCTGCGCTCGCAGGTTTCCAAGCTGAAAGCGGCTGAGTCCGAGAACATGGAGATGCTGCACCGGCTGGCGAACCACTTCGCCAAGGCGGTGCGCTGAGAGGAACGGCTGCGTGCAGGCACGAGCACTGGGAGTCGTGGGACTGGGGCTTGTGCTGCTGACGGCGGCCACTCCGCCTCGCGTCGAGCTGTCCCGGACGGTGTGCACCCCACGCGGCCGGTGCGTCACGCTGCTCGAGAAGGAGAATGAC
>DASVVJ010000574.1:0-2248 GCA_036389955.1 Myxococcaceae bacterium | reverse complement strand
TGTCCCTCGCGGAGCCAGCCGGGGCTTTCCAAGTGCGCGGAATCCCGGGGCGCTGGGGTTGGAACGGCTCGTGAAATGGCACGGGGCCCATCAGGAGGTCCCACCATGAGCTGTCCCCCCAGGCCCCGTGCGTTGCCGCTTCCCCGTCCCTTCGTCGAGCGCGGTGCGCTCCGCCAGCTTCGGGGCGAGGTGATCGACTTCATCCTCGACTTCGGGGTGCGCACCCGCGCCGCCGGGGTGACGCATGTCACCGTGCTGGAGCGGGAGCTGCCTGACTACGTCCAGGACTCGTCTCTGTCGCGGCAGGCCCGGGGCTGGATTCTCCTCTTGAGTGAAGAGGAGCGCATCATCACCCTCTACCGCCGCGAGGATGCCACTCGCTTCATCCGCCGCAAGCCGAAGCACCGGACCTTCAAGCGCCGGGGCCAGCGGGATGGGGACTCGTTCCGGGCGACGGCCTAGAGCGCCGAACAGGTTAAGGCGAGTGAGCAAGCGAGCATCGGGAGGGGATCGACGTCCGCGTGCAGCGTGAGCAGGTAGGTCCGTGGATACGGCAGGAGTGAGCATGGACCGGTGGACGCCCGAAGTGGAGTGCAGCGAGAGAGAAGAACGGTTGCTGAAGCTGGCGGGCAAGAGCCGCAAGCTCCTGGTCTTCCTACGTCGGCATCGCCACGAACTGTTCGACCCGGCCTTCCAGGAGGAATTGGAGGGCATGTACCGGCAGACGGGCCAGGGGGAGGCGCCTCAGCCCCCGGCCCTGCTGTGCATGGCGCTGTTGCTGCAAGGCTACCTGCAAGTTTCCGACGCGGAAGCGGTGCGACTGTCGGCCACCGACCGGTGCTGGCGGGTGGTGCTGGGCACGCTGGTGCCCGACGATGATGCGCCGGCCTTCTCTCAGGGCGGCTTGCAGCAATTCCGTGAGCGGCTCATCCACCACGACATGGACCGGCGCCTGGTGGAGCGCACGGTGCAGGTGGCCCAGAGGACGAAGGCCTTCGACTGGAAGAAGCTGCCGTCCACGCTGCGCCTGGCGGTGGACAGCCGCCCTTTAGAGGGAGCCGGGCGGGTTGAAGACACCTTCAACCTGCTCGGCCACGCGGGCAAGAAGCTGGCCGAGGGCGCCGCGCACCTGCTGGGCACGGACGTGGAGGAAGTCTGCCGTCAGGCCCGCGCGCCGCTGCTGCTGGGCACCAGCGTGAAAGCGGCGTTAGACATCGATTGGAGCGACGCCGAAGCGAAGCAGGACGCGCTCAATCGACTGGTGCGGCAGGTAGACCGGCTGGCGGCATGGGTGGCGCGGCAGGTAGACAAGGCCGAAGAGGCCCCGCTGCGCCGCTACATCGAGGCGCTGGCGCAGGTGAAGGCGCAGGACCTGGAGCCGGTGGAGGCAGGAGGGGTGCGCCTGCGCCAGGGCGTCGCCCCTGACAGGCGCGTTTCCATTGAAGACGAGCAGATGCGGCACGGACGCAAGAGTAAGAGCAAGCGTTTCAATGGCTACAAGCAGCACATCGGGACGTATCTGGATGCCGAGTTGGTGCTGGCGTGTACGGTGACACCGGCCAACCGCCCCGAAGAGGAAGCCACCCCGAAGCTGAAGGAAGACTTGCGCAGGCTGGGCTTGGAGCCGGACGCGGTGTTCATGGACCGGGCGTACGTCAACAGTGAGCTGACCGAGGAGGTGAAGGCAGCCGGTGGAGAGGTGGTGTGCAAGCCATGGGCTGGGCGCGGTGCCAGGCCGGGCCTGTACGGCAAGAAGGACTTCGCCATTGACGTGAAGGCCGGCACCATTACCTGCCCGGCGGGCCAGGTGGAGAGCTTCGAGCCCGGGCAGGTGGTGCACTTCGACCCGGAGGTGTGCGGCGCGTGCGCGCTGCGCGCCCAATGCACCCAGTCGGCCTCCGGGCGCGGCAGGAGCGTCCGGCTGGGCGAGGACGAGGCCCTGCAAAAGCAACTGCGGCGGCTGCAAAGCACCCGAGCCGGACGGGCGAAGCTGCGCGAGCGAGTGCCCGTCGAGCATCAGCTCGCCCACCTCAGTCAGCGCCAGGGCTCCCGGGCCCGCTACCGCGGCACCCGGAAGAACACCTTCGACCTACGTAGGCTCTGCGCCCTCCAGAACCTGGAGACCATCCACCGCCGCATCGACGAGCAGCGGCGGCTTGCGGCTTGAGGTTCCACCAACCTGTTCGACGCTCTAGTATTCCGCCGCACGGTCAAGGCTGCATCGCCAGCTCGGCGTCGATGACCTGGA
>DASVVJ010000573.1:0-1743 GCA_036389955.1 Myxococcaceae bacterium | reverse complement strand
GCGGTATTGGCGGGCCAGTTGGACAGGCTGGCGGGCCCTACTCGCGCCCAGTACATCACCCACGATCTGATCCCCCCCTCACTCGCCAGCTCGCGCGAGCACATGGTGGCCTTCGCCCTGCTCACCGGAGAGAGCACCGTGAAGGACCCGGAGCTTCAGGCCATCATTGATCCCACCACGCGCGAGGCCCTGTCCATCACGCGGGAACTCACCCGGGACCTGAAGAAGGCCATGGAGCGCGCGCACGCTGCTCCTGACAGCGTGCTCAGCCGGATGCCGCTGGAGGCCGCTGCCGTGCTCGCGCTGGAGTGGGTACGAATTGGCGCGGGCCGGGATGCCGACCGCGCCTTTGGCTCGCACCTCGCGCTGCAGCTCGCACGCGAGCCCCTGGAGCACTATCTCCGCACAGGGGACGAGCTGCCGCGCATGTCGCTCGTGCCGCCGGGCCTGCACGCCACCGCACACCTCACCCGGCTGCAGGGCCTCCAGTACGGCCAGAGCGAAGAGCGCAACAAGATCAGGCGGGCGGATGTCCTCGGGGGTTTCGCCCGCCGTACGCTCGATCCCGGCTACGCGGAGTACGATCCCAGCCCCCCACCCGCGGAGAGAGCGCGCGGGTGCATCCTCATCATCAGCGCCAAGAAGAGCAACGCAGGGGCCCCGTAGCCGGGCTCACAGCCGCAGCTTCTTCGCCGTCGTCTGCCCGGCGCGGATCTGCACCTCGATGAGGGTGGAGATGTTCTTCTCCTCATTGACGAGCTTGAGCTGGTGCCGCCCCGCGGGCACGGGGAGATCGATCAGCGGGGTGTCTCCCAGCTTGCGTCCGCGCAGGAACACGCGCGTCCAGGGCACGGTGTCCAGGGTCAGCTTGCCCATGGCCACCTTCTTCGGAGGCTGTGGGGGCACGGGGTCAGGGTTCGCGGGCGCCACTGCAGAAGGCTCCGGCGCCAGCGCCAGCACCACCATGGTGCGCTCACCCGGGTGAGCCAGCGTCACCTGGCGCGAGGCCTCCTTGCGGCCCTCCATCGAGGCGGTCACCGTGTGCTCGCCCAGCATGAGCGTGTCGAGCGTCAGCGGCGAGTTGCCCACCTCCTGCCCGTTCACCTTCACCCGGGCGCCCGGCGGATCCGTCTCGATGGTGAGCACCGGAGGCGTGGGCGGCTGAGGCACGGCCGGCGCCTTCACCACCGGCTCGGGCTCCGACGTAGGCCCTGGCTTCAGCGCGAATGCCAACCCCACCCCCGCCGCCAGCAGCAGCGCCGCGCCACCCGCCACCCAGGGCCACCGGGGGCGCGTGCGCGTCGTCATCGTCACTTCCTCGGGAGGAAGTGGGTTGTTCGGCATCGAGCGCCCGGTGTCGCTGGACAGCATCTTGCGCGCGCGCGTCGAGGTGAGATCGCCGGTGCGTGCCGCCTCCAGCAGCCGGGCTCGCTCCAGCATGCGCTCGGAGAACAGCTGGTGCATGTACGCCCCCAGCTCGGCGGCGCCCGGCACCTGCGGCTGGCTGCGCAGCCACTCCTCCAGCGCCTGCTGGAAGGCCCGGCCGGTGGGGTAACGCCGGTTCACGTCCCGCGTCAGCGCCCCGGCGATGATGTAGCTCAGCTCGATCGGCACCTCGGGGTTGCGATCGTGCGCGAAGGGAATCTCGTCGTTGCCGGCGATCGCCTGCAGCGCCACCAGCGGATCCGGGAACTGGAACAGCCGCGTGCGCGTCACCAGCTCGAACAGGATGATGCCCAGGGC
>DASVVJ010000572.1:0-21483 GCA_036389955.1 Myxococcaceae bacterium | reverse complement strand
CACCAGCGAGGCGAAGTTGCGGTGGGTGAGCATTACGCCCTTGGGGTTGCCCGTGGTGCCCGAGGTGAAGATGAGGCTGGCCACGTCATCCGCGGCGGCCGTTTTGCGCACCGGCCCGATGTGGTCCGGGAAGGCCGGATCACCCGCCATGGCCTCGGCGAGGCTGAAGACCCGGGTGGGCTGAGCGCCCTCGCCCAGCGCGGTGACGAGGCCGGGGAAGTCCTCCGAGGCCTGCTCGGAGATGAGGCACGCCTTGGCCTCGGCGCGGCGGGAGATGTTGACCACCTCGGCCTCGCTGAGCGCCGGATCCACCGGGACGACGGTGGCACCCGCGGTGAGAATGCCGAAGTAGGAGATGGCCCACTCGGGCCGGTTCTCCGACACCAGCAGCACGCGGTCTCCGTGCTTCACGCCCGCGCGCAGCAGGGCGCTGCCCACGCGCCGGGCGTAGCGGTGCGCCTCGCCGTAAGTGAAGCGCTCCTCCCGCTCGTCGGAGAACATGCGGAAGGCCACCCGGTGCCGCCACGCGTGCACCGAGGCCTCGAACAGCTCCAGCAGGTCGCGGTGCGCGGGGATGACGGTGCGCTTCTGCGTCTCCTCTTCCAGGCCGGGGAACACCCACTTCTCCAGGCCGGGCAGGTGCGTCTCCATGAAGTAGAGGCGCCAGTCCACGTTCTCCGGGGCCCAGGGAATCTTCGCCCGGTCCGCATGCGCCATCCGCGCGTACACCGAGCGCGTGTTGTCGCAGCGGAACACGTACCGGTTCTCCCAGATGAAGGGCAGGAACAGGTCGATGAGCATCACCAGCCCCGAGGCCTGTTCCTCCACGTCATCCAGCTTCTGCTTGGCGCGCTCCAGCAGGGCCTGCACGGCGGGGGCGCCCCAAGCGGGCCGCACCTCGTCGATGGCCTTCTTGAGCAGCTTGGCACCCTTGATGAAGGCGGGGGCGCTGAAGCGCTCGAACTGCTGGCGCGTGACGGGCTGGGGCTCCACGCGCGAGCGGATCGAGTTGAGCAGCGCGTTGCCGCTCTCCTTCTGACGGTAGTAGCGGCGGCGGTACAGGCCCACCAGCTCCACCGAGCGGGAGGCGTAGAACGGATTCACGTCACCGGAGGCCAGCTGGTAGACGCGCCGCTCCTCCACCGTGAGGGCGTGGGCGGTGATGCCGATGGTGGCGCCGGCCACCTGGTCCACCGGGATGATGTCCAGGATGGTGCGCTCTCCGGCGGGAATGCCGCGCTGGCCCTTAAGGCCGGCGAAGGCCAGCGGCGCCGAGGTGGTGAAGCCCTCGTTCCACCCGGGGAAGGGGAAGTGCTGCGCGCTCTCCACGATGGAGGGGCGCACGATGGAGTAGCGCAGGCCCGGCGTGGCGGCCATGACCTGCTCGCCCAGGCTCTTGGTGTACGTGTACGTGTTGGGCCAGCCCCAGTGCAGGGCCCGCTCCATGCCAGCGCGCACCAGCTCGCCGGTGAGCCACAGCTTGCGCTCGCGGCCCACCGCCAGGCGCATCGTCTTCTCGTCGGTGACGTCGCGGCCTTCCTCGGCCAGCCGGTCCAGCGCCTTCTTGCGGAAGGTGGAGGTGAGCGCCTTGTCATCGGCCTGCTCGCGCAGCCGCGCGACGATGCGCTCGGCATCCTTCAGCTCCTGCTCCAGGCTGAAGTCGCGCCCGTCCAGCTCGTCCTTCTTGGGGAAGTAGCCCAGCACCTCCTCGTCCTCGAAGACGAGGCCGCTGCGGTTGCCCGCCACGAAGGCGGTGGACATGTGGATGAGCGGCGCCTTCCACTTGAGCGCCAGCTCCACCACGTACTTCACGCCGTGGGTGTTGACGTTGAGGCCCACCTCCAGCGACGGGTTGAAGGACACCAGGCCCGCGCAGTTGACGATGGCGGCCACCTTGCCGGTGAGCTCCTCCGCCTGCGCCTCGGTGAGGCCCATGAGCGGATCGGTGATGTCGCCGTCGAGCACCTCGCACTTCTTGCGGATGAACTCGAGCGCACCCTCCTCGCCGTACGCGTCGCGCAGCGGCTGGAAGGGCTCACTGGTGGCCACCTTGTCGAAGAAGCGCCGCTCGGCCGAGGCCGCGCTGCCCCTTCGGACGATGACGTAGATCTTGTCCAGGTCCTGCCCATACCGGGCGAGCAGCATGGACAGGGTGACCTTGCCCACGAAGCCGGTGGAGCCGGCAAACAGCAGGCGCTTACCGGAGAAGACCTGCGAGACGTTCAGTTCGGGCAGCTGGCTCATGAGCAACTCAGGGTGCCGCGGCCGTGGGGCTCTAGAGCTTCACGTCCGCGAGCAGGGTAGGCGCGATGCGCAGCAGGCTGATGGTGGCCGAGCGGCCCATGAAGCCGCGGGCCTCTTCAATGGCCTCGGTGAGGGTGTCGGTGCGGTCCCAGCCGAGCAGCGCCGGGACGTGGTTGTTCTCGGCGCCGGCGACGATGACCTTGCCCACGTGCTGGCGGCCGTTCTCGCCCCAGTACCACATGTAGAAGGGGTGCACGCCGTGGTAGGCGTTGCCCTTGCGGTACAGGTGCACGTAAGAGGGGTTCTCCGCGAACTCGCGCTCGTACTTGTGCTCCAGCTTCATCGAGTCGCGCGTCTCGGGCAGCAGCCGGTTGAAGAACTCGATGTAGCTGGGGTGCTGCACCGGGTCGAACTCGTCGTACGCCGGGTGCAGCAGGATGAGCACGCCGCCCTTCTTCACCAGCGGCACGCCGCGGTTCAGGTTGAAGAAGTAGCCCAGCCCCATCACCTGCACCAGCAGCGGGTTGAGGATGGAGTTGACGCTGTAGGGCGAGACGAACGGGATGGGGAAGATGACGATGTCGCTCTGGCCCTGCACCGGCACCGAGTACTGCTTCCAGCTCATCTCCAGCGTCTTGGCGTGGGTGGGCTCGGTGGCGCCGGCGAACACGCCCGTCACGTCATACGGGGCGGGCACCGCGTTGAAGATCTTCCGCGCCGCCACGCGCGGGGTGCGCTTGAGGGCAAACAGCGTCGCCTGCAGCTTGAGCCGGTCGCCCTCGGTGTAGTCCTCTTCCTTCTTGCCGAGGAACTCCAGGGGCGCGCCGAACATGCGGTTGTTCAGCGTCGTCTCGATGTGGAAGACCTTGAGGTTCTTGTCGATGACCGAGCCGATGCGCGTGTTCTTCTTGTACAGCTCGCTCGACTTGGGCTCCATGTAGCTGTCGGATTCCCGGATCGTCTTCGGGTTGTGGTGCGCCCGGAGGCTGGCGTAGTTCGTCACGCCGGTGCCCATGGACTTGTGGCCGCCGTTCATCGGCACGAAGTTCACGTTCACGTAGACGACCAGGTCGCTCTCGGCCACGCGGCGGTTGAGCGCCACCACCTCGTTGTGCTGGGTGCGCTCCAACTCGACGATGCCGTCGGGGTCCTCGGCGTCGTGGTTGTAGTAACGGTCCGGATAGTAGGCGTCGTAGATCTTCTGGCCCACCATGCGCCGCATCTCCGCCTCGGTCATCCGGCGGTGCAGGGCGTTGGCGATCACCAGGTGGATGTCATCCACGCCGCTGTCGGCGGCCAGCTCCAGCACCACCTCGAGGATGCTCTGGCGCACGTCCGGGGTGACCATGGGCGGCAGCGGCACCGAGATGTCGTCGATGACGCAGGTGAGCTTCATGCCCGGGCGCAGCAGGGCGTGCAGCGGATCCATGCCCTCGGGGTGGTTGATGGCCCAGCGGATGGCAGCCTTCACGTTGGGCACGCCGGCCATGGGAGGCCGGGGGAAGATGACGCGGGTGCCCACGGGCAGGTCTTCCAGCAGGAAGTTCTCACCGAAGAAGAGGGCGCGCGGAGGGCTGCCCTTCTCGGTGATGACGACCTGACTTTCCTCGTCGTACAGCTTCTGGAGCGTCTTGATGGGGCGCATAGCGGGCGTGGGTTACTTCAGATCAAGAATGGGCCAGTTGTAAGCGCGCGCCAGGGAGCGCAGGCGCATGTCCGGGTTGACGGCGGTGGGCCGGCCGACGATGGCCAGCATGGCGTAGTCCGAGGCGCTGTCCGAGTAGCCGTGGCAGTGAGCCAGCGACAGGCCCTCACGCACGCAGTAGTCGCGGATGGCGTTGGCCTTGTTGGCCCCTTCGATGATGGGCGGAATCACCTTGCCGGTGGCCTTGCCGCCCACGAACTGCATCTTGTTGGCGATGAGCTCGTCGGCGCCCAGGTAGCGGGCGAGCGGGCGCATGGTGAAGTCCAGCGCTCCGGTGACGAGGACGATGCGGCAACCGGAGCGGCGGGCCTCGGCGATGAGGTCCTTGGACTGGTCGTAGAGGGCGGGCTTGAGCACGTCCTCGAACATGTCATCGGCGATGGTGAGCAGCCGGTCTTCGGTGAGCCCCTGGTAGTAGCGGTAGAAGAACTCGTTGAAGACCTTGCGGTTGACGATGTCCAGGGCTCCAAAGAGCGGCAGGCTGGCGGCCGTGGAGAGCGAGCGCCCAGCCGTGCCCAGGAGCGAACCGCGATTCATCGCGTAATAGGCGTAGACGTGGACGACGTTCGTCTTCACGAGCGTCCCGTCGACATCATAGAAGGCGGCTTTAGCGGGCATGTGGCTGGCGGCTTCCTGACACTCCTGTGCAGGTGTGTCAACGACGCAGGAAGGCCTGGAATTCGCCTGTAAACCCCTGGGGTGGGTGGGCCTACAACCAGCCCTGCTCCTGGTACCAGCGGGCGCTGCGGCGGATGGAGTCCCCTACCTCACGCCGAGGCCGGAAGCCCAGCAGCCGCTCGGCCTTGGCGCCCGAGCACGTCCAAGCGGGGGCCAGCAGTTGGCGCGCCAGCTTGCGGTTCAGGGGCAGCTTCTTGCCGGTGGCCTGGGTGATGACGTCGGCCGAGGCGGCCAGGCCCTTGAGCACCACGGGCGGCAGCCGCACCGTCCGGGGGGTGACCCTCAGCTCTTGGGCGCCAATGTCCTGCAGCTCCTCGAGGGTGATGTGCCGGTCTCCGGCCACGAAGAAGGCCTGGCCCAGGGCCTCGGGGCGGGTGGCCAGCAGCAGCAGCAGGTCCACCACGTCCTCCACGTCCGCCACGGTGAGGGGCCGGGGGCCGCCGCCGATCTCCAGGCGGATGCCCTTCTTCATGATCTTGAAGAAGGTGAGGTTCTCGTGGTCCCCCGGGCCGATGATGCGCGGCGGGCGGGCCACGGTGACGGGCAGCCGGTCCGCGTAGGACAGGGTGATGCGCTCGGCCTCGGCCTTGCTCTCGCCGTACCACTCGGTGGGGTGGAGAGGGTCCTCCTCGACGTGGGGGCGGGTGAGCGACGAGGGGCCGCAGGCGGCCAGCGAGCCGCACAGCACCATGCGCGCCTTGCCTCCGGCGCGGACGAGGGCCTCGCACACGTTGCGGGTGCCCTCGGCGTTGACGCGCATGAACTCCTCGCGCGTGGCGGCCCGGCGGATGCCCGCGAGGTGGAACACCACGTCGCGGCCGGCCACCGCCCGGTCGAGGGAGGCTGGGTCGGTGACGTCTCCGTCCACCCGGGAGTAGGGCAGCCCCGCGAGGCTGGACACGTCGCTGGTGGGGCGCAGCAGACACGCCACGGTGTCTCCGCGCGCGACGAGCGCTCGAGCGAGCCAGGCGCCCAGGAAGCCATTTCCGCCGGTGATGAGGGTGTTCATGTCCACCTGTTTTCAGAGCAAAGGCACCAGCTCCGCAAGCACAATTGGTGACGCGTATCCCCTTGGCTCCCGAGGAGAAAAACGCGATCAGAGGCCGGTTTCCCGAGGGGAAATCGCGATCAGAACGCGATTCTCCGAGGGAAAACTCAACGGAAAGGGCTGTTTTTCGCCTTGGGCCGTGCTACTACGCCGCCACGGCTATAGGTTTAATACGCCGTACTCAACGTCCCCTTCGGAGGGGAGGAGACTCAAGAATGGCCGCTAAGAAGGCTGCTGCGAAGAAGACGACCGCTGCTGCGAAGAAGGCTCCCGCGAAGAAGGCGGCTGCTGGTGGTAAGCGCAAGCCGAACGCCGCTTTCATGAAGGAGTTCACCCCGTCGCCCGAGCTCGCCGCGGTCATCGGCAACAAGCCTGTGCCGCGCACCGGCGTGATCAAGAACCTCTGGGACTACATCAAGAAGAACTCGCTCAACCAGGGCCAGCTCATCAACCTGGATGACAAGCTGAAGGCCGTCTACGGCAACAAGAAGCAGATCAAGATGACCGAAGTTGCCCAGGCGTTTAAGCACCTGAAGTAGTCCACCCCGTAACGGCCTCGAGGGGCCGCATGAGGTACCGAGGGCTCGCCAGTCACTGGCGGGCCCTCTGTGTTTGTGGTGAGGAAATGGCTGCGGTGGGGAGCGCGGCACGGCGCCTTCCCCTGGCAAGCCCGGTGGAACTGGCGCTAGACTCACCACGTCACCAGCGAAGCTTCCCACCTGGTACATCGGAGCCGCGTTCCATGAACCTGCTGCGCAGGTCCCTTGCCCGCCTGTTCCCCATGGCCACGCCCGTGGTTGGCTCGCGCATTGACGGATGGAAGGTGCGCCAGCCCCTGGGCGAGAGCCGCACGGGCTCGCTCTTCCTGGTGGAGCGCGCCGGCCGCCTCTCGGTGTTGAAGTGGCAGGCCGTCACCAGGCCGGTGCGGAAGATACTCGCCGAGCAGGAGCTGGCGTGTCTGCGCCACCTGTCAGGCCCTGGCTTCGTGCGCCTGGAGTCCCACGGTCGCTGGCCGGACGAGGAGCGGGGAACGCCCTTCCTCGTGCTCGAGCACATTCCCGGCTTGTCCCTGAGCCAGTGGACCCGCCAGTCCGGGGCCACCGCCCATGACATCGTCGTGGTGTTCCACAGCCTCGTGAGCACCGTCGCTGAGCTCAACGCCCGGGGCATCTGGTACCCCGCGCTGGCCTGTGGCGATGTGTGGATCCGCCAGGGCAGCCGCGATCCGGTGCTGGTGGACCTGGGCGGTGCGGTCTCCTGCGGCCGCACACTCACGCCCTGGGAGACGTCTCAGGATGTCCAGGCCGTGGGCGCCATGCTGTACGAGGTACTGACGCTCCAGCGCCCCGGGCCCAGCGCGCCACCGCCTCATGTCATCAACCCCCGGGTGCCCCGGGAACTCAGCGAGTTCACCATGAGGCTATTGTGAGCGGCCTGGACCGGGGACTTCATGGACATGCCAGGGATGGAGCTGAGGCCCACGAACTTGCCGCCCGGGACCCAGGTGGGCGCCTGGCGCGTGTACGAGCTTCGAGGCTGTGGCGCCTATGGCGCCGTCTACCGCGCCGGCAGTGTGCTGCCCGGGCCCGCGAGGACCGTGGCCCTCAAGCTGGCCCTGCTCCCGCACGATGCGCGCTTCGAGCGCGAAGCCGAGCTGCTCTCGCGCATCCGCTCCCCGGCAGTGCCGCGGTTGGTGGATTCGGGGGTGTGGCGGTCGCCCCGGGGCCAGGTGCACCCCTTCGTGGCCATGGAGTGGGTGGAGGGCGAGCCGCTGTACGTGTGGGCCGCGCGGCGCAACCCCACCTCGCGCCAGGTGCTGGCGGTGCTGGCCCAGGCAGCCCGTGCGCTGCAGGCCACGCACGAGGTGAGCGGGGTTCACCGCGACGTGAAGGGCGACAACATGCTGGTGCGGCCCGGGGACGAGCGGCTGTTCCTCACGGACCTGGGCGCGGGGTACGTGGCGGGGGCGGCCCGGCTCACGCCGTGGAACGCGGTGCCCGGCACGCGGGAGTACCACAGCGCTCAGCTCTGGGAGCATCCGCGCAAGGAGGACCGGAGTGCCGCTGCCGCCGTGCTGGCGCGGCCTTGCGATGATGTGTTCGCGCTGGGGGTGACGGCGTACCGGCTGGTGACGGACACATACCCTCCGTGGGCGCTTGCTGGCACGGAGCTGGGGCTGGGCGGGCACCCGGAGGGGAAGAAGGTGTTAGCGCCCCGGCAGCTCAATGCCCGGGTGGATGCGCAGCTCAACGCGCTCATTCTGAGGATGCTCTCGGTGCGGCCCGAGGAGCGCGGAACGGCGGGAGAGCTGGCCGAGGCGATGGAGCGCGGCGCGGCGCACGGCGGGGCCTCGGCGGAGGAGCGGCTGTTCGAGTGGGAGACGGAGCCGCCCGAGCGGTGGACGGAAGAGGAGCGGGCGCAGGCGGAGTACCTGGGCCACCGGCCGCGCCGCAGAGACCGCAGGTTCGTTCAGTGGATGGAGGAGGCGGACGCCGCCGCTCGGGCACAGCGGGGGACCCAGGGACGTGGTGGAGCCAGGCCACGGGCCGGGAGAGCGTGGTCACGGAGGTGGTTACCCTGGCTGGCGGCGGTGATGGCCCTGGGACTGTGGCCCGAGGAGACTGACTCGGTGCGCATCGTGGAGCGGCCAACGGTGGAGCACGCAGCGGCCAATAAGGCCATGCAGAAGGAAGAGGCTGTTTCGCTCGGGGATGCGGCGCAGAGTTCTTCCGATGCCGTCGCGAAGCTTTCTTCCGGCGGAGCCATCACGGTGGAAGTACCCACGCAGCCCTTCCCAGGGCAGATGAAGCCAGATGCGAAAGGGCGTTGTCTCAAGAAGCTGATTCCGATCAACGGAGGTTGCTGGGCGAAGGTGGACGTCGACGTCGAGCAATGCCACGGGCCCATATTCTTCGTGCACCAGGGTGGATGTTACGTCCCAGCCTACGAGCCGGGGCGCCAGCCGACTTCCGCGCCCGGACAGCAGGAGCCCTGATCGTGGACCCTTCTGGCTAAACCTGTCCTGCTGTGCGTCTGTCGATCAGCGCATCCACCGTGGCCATGGGTTCCTCGGGACTGTGCGCGGAAGTCAGCCCCTCTCCGCACACTTCAGACCTATGAGCCAGAGCGCACGTTATTGGATGTGGTTGCTGTTGAGCGGACTGCTGGTGGGCTGCGCAACGGTGCCTGACGCGTTGGGCCCCGAGCAAACAGGATGCGACGAGCAGCCGGTCTCCTTCGAAGAGCTGTGCTACCAGCAGGATGCGCTGCTGGCGGTGTGCGAGGTCGGGCAGTGCGCGGCGTA
Organism: Myxococcaceae bacterium; assembly: GCA_036389955.1. GTDB lineage: Bacteria > Myxococcota > Myxococcia > Myxococcales > Myxococcaceae > DATHBR01. The sequence continues at coordinate 12,504 of DASVVJ010000572.1, read as the reverse complement.
CCGGTGTTGGGAGGTCGCCGAGTACTTGAAGGTGGGCCAGGTGGTGCGCACGCGGGGGCCGAGCCGGCCGCCGCTGCCCAGACCGCCGTCCAGTCCGCAGACCCGAGCGGAAGTGGGCACCGCCTGGAACGGTCCGCAGGGGTTGCCACAGCCACTGCAGCCCGTGTTCATCATCCCATGGAACGGCCCCGCGCCAGCCCTGCTGCCGCCTGGGAAGGTGATGGTGCTGGAGAGTCAGGAGCAACCGCGCGGCAAGTCCTACGAGAAGCACCACATCTATCCGCAGGAGTTCAAGGAGTGGTTCAAGGACAAGGGCATCGACATCCACCAATGGACGCTAGCGCTGGAGGTGGAGGAGCACCGGCGCATTCACCGGGGGGCCAATGGGGGCCCCTGGAATGAGGCCTGGCGACGCTTCCAAAAGGAGAATCGTGGCGCGACGAAATTGAGGGAGGTGGGGTGAGGTTCTACTGGCTGCACGAAGTGTCGGCGCCACGGTACTCGGGCTCGTATCACGACGAGCATCAGTGGAGTCTGCCAGGGGTCCATTGTCCGGTGTGTGATGCCATCTGGTCGTATGGCTCGGATGCCTACCCCAGTGTGGATCTGTCGCAGCATCCCGAAAAAGAGAAATACGTCTCAAGGCTGGAGGAGGACTACGAGGAGTTCGAGCGGCTGCGTGAGCAGTTACGCCCGCTGGTGCCTGCTGGTGTACCGCTCTGGCCAGGGACCAGGTTCGGTCCCCTGGTAGGCCCGGCCAAAGGCGAGTTCGGCCCCCTGGTCCTGTACTTCCCGTGGATGCTGTTGATGAGGCGCGAAGTGCTGGAGCAGGTGCAAGCCGCGGGAGTGCGGGGACTGAAGGGCTGCCGCACCCAGATGCGCTTCCGGCAGAAGAACCCGCCGGAGCTGCTGGAACTGGAGCTGCTGCCTCGGGGCCGGTTGCACCCTGAGTGCTTGCCGCCCGATAGGCCCGTGCCGTGTGAGAAGTGTGGCCGCATTGGATGGCGCTTGCCCGCGCAGCCGATGTTGGAAGCTGCCTCGCTGCCCGAGGACCTGGATGCGTTCCGCGTCGGAGACTTCGGGACGGTGCTGGTGGGCACCGAGCGCTTCGTGGAAGCCGTGCGGCGGTTGAACTTCGAGCAGGACATCCTCTTCCGGGAGTTGCCCCTGCGCTGAGCGGGTAGGAGAGCGTTGGAAACAGAGCGGTTGCGCTGCTACGCACTGGCCAACTCGCACTGTAAGACCTACCTCTCTCCCGCGATGCTTCTTCAAGGTCTAGAAGAGAGTGGAACCGCTGCGCCCCAGGCAGCGGAAGGCGAGAAGTCGCTGGCCAACCGGTTGTACGATTTCGTACGGGAGGAGCTGCTCGTTCGCGCACGCGAGACGCCGCTGTCTACGTACCGGGTCCAGCTACATCAAGGCTTCAACTTCAGGGCCGCCGCGGCCATGGTGCCCTACCTGGCACGGCTGGGAGTAAGCGAGCTGTACGCCTCGCCCTATCTCAAGGCCTCGCCCGGGAGCACCCACGGGTACGACTGCGTGGACCACCAGCAGCTCAATCCCGAGGTGGGCTCTGCCGAGGACCATGCGGCCATGTGCCGCACCCTGCGCGAGCACGGCCTGGGCCAGGTGCTCGACGTGGTGCCCAACCACATGGGCATCGAGCGCTTCAACCCACTGTGGTTCGACGTGCTCGAGAATGGCCCCTCGTCGATGTACGCCAAGTACTTCGACGTCGCCTGGGCGCCGGTGAAGGCCGAGCTGCGTGACAAGGTGCTGCTGCCCATCCTCGGCGACCAGTACGGCATCGTCCTGGAGAACGGCGAGCTGAAGCTGGCCTACCGGGATGGCGCCTTCTTCATCCAGTACTACGATCACCATCTGCCACTGGCGCCCAAGCAGTACGCCGCCGTGCTGAGCCATGAGCTGAAGGGGTTCGAGGCGAAGCTGAGCGCCGACAATGCGCACCTCATCGAGCTGCAGTCCATCCTCACCGCCATCGAGCACCTGCCCGAGCGCACCGACACCGAGCGCACCAAGGTCATCGAGCGCAACCGCGAGAAGGAGGTCATCAAGCGGCGCCTGGCCGCGGTGGTCGAGGCCAGCCCCGAGGTGGCCGACTTCGTGAAGGCCAACGTGGAGGCCTTCAACGGCACTCCAGGCAACCCGCGCTCCTTCGACCGGCTGGACCGGCTGCTGGCCTCGTGCAGCTACCGCCTGGCGCACTGGCGCGTGGCAGGCGAGGAGATCAACTACCGCCGCTTCTTCGACATCAACGGCCTGGCCGCCATCCGCGTCGAGGACCCCGAGGTGTTCGACGAGGCGCACGCGCGCGTCTTCGACTGGCTGCGCGAGGGCTGCATCAACGGCCTGCGCATCGACCACCCGGACGGCCTGTTCGATCCGACGGCGTACTTCCTGCGGCTCCAGGAGCGCTTCTTCGTGGCCCGGGCCCGCGCGCGCTTCCAGCAGGAGCCCGGCGCCGAGGACGCGCTCTGGCCCAAGGTGGAGCAGCACCTGCTGGAGCGCTACCGCGCGGAACTGGCCGCCGAGCCGAACTCGCCGCTGAGCAAGGCGCTGTTCGTCGTGGTGGAGAAGATCCAGGGTGGCAAGGAGCGCATTCCCGAGGCCTGGGCGGTGCACGGCACCACCGGCTACCGGTTCGCCAACGCCGTGGGCGGCCTCTTCGTCCAGCAGCAGGCCGAGCGCCACCTGACGGAGACCTACCACCGCTTCATCGGCGAGGCGGTGGACTTCGAGGAGCTCGTCTACCAGAAGAAGCTGCTCATTCTGCGCACCGCCATGGCCAGCGAGCTCAACATGCTCGCCTATGATCTCAACCGCATCTCGGAGATGAACCGCCGCACGCGCGACTTCACGCTCAACAGCCTGCGCCGCGCGCTGGTGGAGTTCATCGCCCTGTTCCCCGTCTACCGCACCTACGTGGACGGCTGGCGGCCGGAGCTGGACGCGCGGGACGTGCAGTACATCGAGTGGACCATCTCCAAGGCCAAGGCGCGCAACGCCACCACCAACGCCAGCATCTTCGACTTCCTCAGCGACATCCTGCTGCGCCGCTACCCGGAGCACCTCAACGAGACGGAGCGCGCGGAGATGCTGCGCTTCGCCATGAAGCTACAGCAGGTGACGGGCCCGGTGATGGCCAAGGGACTGGAGGACACCGCCTTCTACATCTACAACCGCCTCGTCTCGCTCAACGAGGTGGGCGGCGAGCCGGAGCACTTCGGCATCCCGGCGGAGCTGTTCCACCAGCGCAACCAGGAGCGTGCCCAGCACTGGCCCGCGAGCCTGCTCACCTCCAGCACCCACGACACCAAGCGCAGCGAGGACGTGCGCGCCCGCCTCAACGTGCTCACCGAGGTGCCCGACGAGTGGCGCCAGCAGGTGCGGCGCTGGGCCCGGCTCAACGCCAAGCACGTCACCTCGCTGCCCAGCGGCCCGGCGCCCTCGCACAACGACGAGTACCTCTTCTACCAGACGATCGTCGGCGCCTGGCCCATGGGCGAGACTCTCTCCGACGAGGGACTCGAGGACTTCCAGCGCCGCGTGCGCGAGTACATGGCCAAGGCCATCAAGGAGGCCAAGGTCCGCACCTCGTGGACCAACCCGGACGCCGACTACGACGGGGCCGTGGCCCGCTTCGTGGACGCCTGCTTCGACCGCAAGAAGAGCGCCGCCTTCCTCGAGAGCGTGCGCCGCTTCAAGCGCCGCCTGGAACTCCCCGGCCAGCTCAACGCCCTGGGCCAGCTGGTGCTCAAGCTGGCCTCGCCCGGCGTGGTGGACACCTACCAGGGCTGCGAACTGTGGGACCTGTCCCTGGTGGATCCGGACAACCGGCGCCCGGTGGACTACACGCTGCGTGACCGCCTGCTCGAGGCCCTGGACCGCGAGGCCGCCGAGGGCCAGGCGGACCTATGCTCCCGGTTGGTGGCCAACATGGACGATGGGCGGGTGAAGCTCTACGCCCTGGCTCAGGGCCTGCGGCTGCGTCGGCGCCAGGCGGCCCTGTTCCGCGCGGGCGGCTACCAGGCGCTGGACCTGCAGGGCCCCCGGGCTCAGGCCGCCGTGGCTCTCGCTCGCGAGCACGAGCAGTCGGGCGTACTCGCCGTGGTACCGCGCTTCACCGTGACCGCATTGGATGATGCGGGCAGCCTGGCCGCCGCGTATGAAGGTACTTTCGTGAACCTTCCGGAGGCTTACGCGGGCATGATGTTCCGTGACGTCTTCTCCGGACGCGCGGTGCGGCCGGAGCGCGGGCCGGCGGGTGGGGTGGTACTGCCCCTCTCGCCGCTGTTCGCCAGCTTCCCGGCTGTGTTGTTGGAGAGGAGTAGCGGATGAGAAGAGCGGAGGTGCTTCCAGGGAAGCCGTACCCCCTGGGCGCCACGTACGACGGAGGGGGCGTGAACTTCGCTGTCTTCAGCGAGCACGCCCGGAAGCTGGAGGTCTGCCTCTTCGACCCCGCTGACCCCTCCCGAGAGATCCGCCGCTTCCCTCTGCTCGAGCAGACCCATCAGGTCTGGCACGGCTACGTCCCCGGCCTGAAGCCGGGCACCCTCTACGGCCTGCGCGCCGACGGCCCCTATGAGCCCAAGCGCGGCCTGCGCTTCAACCCCAACAAGCTGCTGGTGGACCCGTATGCCCGTGCTCTGCATGGCCAGGTGAACACCTCGCCGCTCATCTACCCCTACAAAGTGGGGGACGAGAACGACAAGGAAGCCGACCTCGTCATCGACACGCGCGACAGCGCTCACTGCGTGCCCAAGGCGGTGGTGCTCACCGACGACTTTGACTGGGAAGGCGACCGGCCTCCCGCCACGCCCTGGCACCGGACGCTGCTGTACGAGCTGCACGTGAAGGGCTTCACCAAGCTGCACCCGGCGGTGCCGGAGGCGCAGCGGGGCACCTACGCGGGGCTCGCCCACCCGGCGGTGCTCGAGCACCTGCACAAGCTGGGTGTCACCGCCGTGGAGCTGCTGCCCATTCACGCCTCGGCGGACGAGTCCTTCCTGGCCAAGAAGGGGCTCACCAACTACTGGGGCTACAACACCCTGGGCTACTTCGCCCCCGAGGCCCGCTTCAGCGGCTCCGGTTCGCTGGGCGGCCAGGTCACCGAGTTCAAGCAGATGGTGAAGGCGCTGCACCGCGCCGGCATCGAAGTCATCCTCGACGTCGTCTACAACCACACCTGCGAGGGCAATCACCTGGGCCCCTCGCTGTTCCTCAAGGGGCTGGACAACAGCTCCTACTACCGGCTCAGCGACAAGGACCCGCGCTTCTACCAGGACTTCACCGGCTGCGGGAACTCGCTGAACGCTTCGCACCCGTACGCGCTCAAGCTGGTGGCCGACAGCCTGCGCTACTGGGTCGAGGTGATGCACGTGGACGGGTTCCGCTTCGACCTGGCCACCACGCTGGGCCGGGACCGGGTGGGCTACGACACGCGCGCGGCCTTCTTCCAGATCTGCCACCAGGACCCTGTGCTCAGCCGGGTGAAGCTCATCGCCGAGCCGTGGGACGTGGGCGACTTCGGCTACCAGGTGGGCAACTTCCCCGTGCTGTGGAGCGAGTGGAACGGCAAGTACCGCGACACCATCCGCCGCTACTGGAAGGGAGATGACCGGCAGGCGGCGGAGATCGGCTACCGGCTCACCGGCTCGTCGGACCTGTTCGCCCTGTCGGGCCGCAGGCCCACCGCCAGCGTCAACTTCATCACCGCGCACGACGGCTTCACCCTGCACGACCTGGTCACCTACAACGACAAGCACAACGAGGCGAACCTCGAGAGCAACCGCGACGGCGCCAACGACAACCACTCGTGGAACTGCGGGGTGGAGGGCGAGACGGCGGACCCGGTGGTGAACACCCTGCGCGAGCAGCAGAAGCGCAACTTCATTGCCTCGCTCTTCGTGTCCCAGGGCGTGCCCATGCTGGTGGCCGGCGACGAGATGGGGCGCACGCAGAAGGGCAACAACAACGCCTACTGCCAGGACAACCCGCTCTCGTGGGTGAACTGGGAGCTGAACCCCTCGCAGCGCTCGCTGCTGGATTTCACCGCGCGCATGAGCAAGCTGCGCCGCGAGCAGCCGGTGCTGTCCAAGCGCCGCTTCTTCCGCGGCGGCCACATCTGGGACAGCGAGCTGAAGGACCTGGCCTGGTTCCGGCCCGATGGTAAGGAGATGCGGAAGGAAGACTGGGAAAAGCCCTATGTCCGCTCACTGGGCTTTCTCTTGGGCGGAGACGCCATCGCCACCCTGGATGACCAGGGCCAGCGCATCGTCGGGGACACGGTGCTGGTGCTGATGAATGCCCACCACGAGCCGATGACCTTCCTGCTGCCCGCCATCGAGTGGGGCGCCGACTGGGAGCTGGTGGTGGACACCGCCGCACTGGGCGAGGCGGCGCACACGCACACCGCGGCGGGTGGCAAGGTGCAGGTGGTGGGCCGCTCCATGGTGGTGCTGAGGCGGCCAGCGACGGAGTAATCACCCACGAGCCAAAACGTGTGCTAGGTGTCGACGGAGCGCACCCCAGCCGGTTAGGGTGGGGCGCTTCGCTTTGAATCAGGGAACGGGTACGTGAACTCGCAAGTCGCGCTCTGGGTGGGCTTCAACCTCTTCGTGGCGGCGATGCTCGCCATCGATCTTGGGCTCTTCCACAAGAAGGACCACACCGTCACGCCCAAGGAAGCGGGTGTCTGGACGGCCGTGTGGGTGACCATCAGCCTGATCTTCTGCGCGGGCATCTGGCACTTCTGGGGCTCGGTCCCCGCGCTGCAGTGGCTGACCGCCTACGTCGTCGAGTACTCGCTCTCGGTCGACAACCTGTTCGTCTTCCTGATGGTGTTCGGCTACTTCCGGGTAGCCCCCGAGCACCAGCACCGGGTGCTCTTCTGGGGCATCGTGGGCGCCTTCCTCATGCGCGCGGTGCTCATCATCGCGGGCACCGCGCTGGTGAAGGAGTTCCACTGGCTCATCTACCTGTTCGGCGCCTTCCTGGTGTTCACCGCCATCAAGATGCTGGTGTCCAAGGAAGAGGCGGTGGACCCCGAGCAGAAGGGCATCGTGAAGTTCGCCCGCCGGGTGCTGCCGGTGTCCCGGCAGGGCGAGGGCAGCCGCTTCTTCCTGCGGGAGGACGGCCGCCTCAAGGTCACCCCGCTGTTCCTGGTGCTGCTGGTGGTCGAGGCCACCGACCTGCTGTTCGCGCTGGACTCCATTCCAGCGGTGCTGGGCATCAGCCAGGACCCGTTCATCGTCTACACCTCGAACGTGTGCGCCATTCTGGGCCTGCGCTCGCTGTTCTTCGTGGTGTCCAGCCTGATGGACAAGTTCCACTTCCTCAAGGTGGGCCTGGCCGCCATCCTGGGCTTCGTGGGGGTGAAGATGTTGATCACCTACTTCAATATCCATGTCCCCATCGGCATCTCGCTGGGCACCATCGCCGCCATTCTGGCGGGCAGCATCGTCGCTTCGCTCATCTGGCCCAAGGCTCCCGAGCCGGGGCACGACCAGGGAAGCGCGAAGACCTAGGCGCCCCACTGGGCGATTTGCTTGCAACCCGGGCCCGTCCCGGCCAATGGTGGTGCCCATGTCCACGACGACCACCGAGGGCATCCGCATTACGGTGAAACCGGCCTACTGGCCCGAGCGCAGCGCGCCCGAGTCCAGCCACTACGCCTTCATGTATACCGTGGAGATCACCAATGTGGGGCAGCAGCCCGCGCAGCTGCGCGCCCGGCACTGGATCATCACCGACGCCAACGGGAAGGTAGAAGAGGCGCGCGGCGAGGGCGTGGTGGGCAAGCAGCCACGGCTGGGGCCGGGCGAGCGCTTCGAGTACACGAGCTGGACCATGCTGCGCACCCCGTTTGGCACCATGCGCGGCACCTACGCCATGGTGCGGCCCACCGGCGAGCAGTTCGAAGCGCGCATCGGTGAGTTCGCTCTCACCCGGCCTCACGCCCTGCACTGAACTCATGCCTACACCCAAGAAGGGCCTGCTTCTCGTCAACCTCGGTACGCCGGATGCTCCGGAGCCGGGGCCCGTGCGCCGCTACCTGCGCGAGTTCCTCAACGATCCGCGGGTCATCGACATCAACCCCATGGGCCGCTGGCTGCTGCTCAACCTCATCATCCTGCCGTTCCGGCCGGCCAAGAGCGCCGAGGCCTACCAGAAGATCTGGACGAAGGAGGGCTCGCCCCTGCTCGTCTACAGCCGGGCGCTTACCGCCGCCGTGGCCGGGCGCCTCCAGGGCCAGTACGAGGTGGAGCTGGCCATGCGCTATGGCAACCCGTCCCTGCCGGACGCGGTGAAGGCGCTGCGCTCGCGCGGGGTGACGGAGTTCATCGTGCTGCCGCTCTACCCTCAGGCGGCCGCCTCCTCGTCCAGCTCCACGCTGGCGCGCACCTATGAGGTGCTGGCCGGGGCGTGGGACGTGGCGCCGGTGCGCGCGGTGCCGGCCTTCTTCGACCACCCGGGCTTCCTGGACGCCTTCGCCGAGGTGGCGCGCCCCGTCCTCTCCGAGATGCGCGCCGACCACGTGCTGATGAGCTACCACGGGCTGCCCGAGCGCCACATGCGCAAGAGCGACCCGTCCGGCGGCCACTGCCTGGCTTCGGCGGGCTGCTGCGACGTGCTCACCGAGGTGAACCGCAACTGCTACCGCGCGCAGTGCTTCGCCACCTCGCGCGGGCTGGCCGAGCGCCTGGGCCTGCGCCCGGACGGGTACACCGTGTCCTTCCAGTCCCGGCTGGGCCGCACCCCGTGGGTGAAGCCCTACACGGACGTCGTGCTGCCCGAGCTGGCGCACAAGGGCGTGAAGCGGCTGGCGGTGATGTGCCCGGCCTTCGTCGCCGACTGCCTGGAGACGCTGGAGGAGGTGGGCCTGCGCGCCCGGGAGCAGTTCCTCCAGAGCGGCGGCGAGGCCCTCACGCTGGTGCCCTCGCTCAACGCCCACCCGGCGTGGGTGGACGCCGTGGTCCGCCTGGTGAGCGAGGCGGACGGGAGCGTGCCCGCGGCTACTTCTTCTCCGCGGCCTGTAGCTCCGCGGGAACCGAGTCCAGCGCGGTGAGCTGCACCTTGAAGGTCCCCGTGGGCACCTGCGCCAGGGCCTTGTCCGGCGACTTCGGGGTGTAGCCCTCCGTCTTCGAGGTGAGCGTGCCCTGCCAGGAGCGCCAGCGGCCCTCCTTCACCAGGAACTCGCCCCGCCCGGTGAAGGACACCTCGGCGGTGATCTCCGAAGGGGCCTTCTCCTTCTCGTCGTGGTCGTCGTCCCCCTTCTTACCGCCCTTCTTCGAGTCCTTCTTGGGGGCGGGGGCGGCGTGCGAGTGGCCGCCGTGGGCCGCAGCGCGCGCCTCGATGGCGCCGGTCACGCGCTCATACACGTCGTACTCGATGGTGGCGACCCGATCGTCTCCCTCGGGCACGAGCGCGGTGAGCTTGGCGCTGTTGCGCTTCTCGGCCTTCTTCTCGACGAAGTCCGGCCCCAGCGCCTGGGTGTCCACCGGATCCGCGCCGAGTGACCACTTGTCGCCCACGCCCACCGGATCTCGGGGCAGCTCCAGCCACAGCGTGGCGGTGGTGCGATCCATGGGGTTCAGGCCGTCGAGGATGAAGCCGCGCTCGCTGACGGTGCCCTGGTCGATGGGCGCCACGCCCTCGGTGGCCACGCGCACGATGAAGTCGCCGCTCTCGGGGCGCTCGAGCGCATACGTGTTGCGCACCGCCTTGGCGTCCCCACCCTCGGGCGTGCCGACGAGGCGGAAGGCCACGGGGCTCTTGGGCGCCAGCTTCCAGCGCAGCACCACCTTGTTGGGGTCCTGCGCGGGCTCCGTCTTCTTGGGAGCCTCGGGCTTGGGCGGCTCTACGTAGCCTTCTGGGCGAGGAATGGGCTCCAGCTTGCCGGGCGGATCATCACTGCAGGCAGCCAGGGCAGACAGGGCGAGGAGCAGAGCGGGGAGACTTCGCTTCACGAAGGCACACTCCTTGAGGCGGCGAAGTGGGGGATATCGGACAATGGACGCGGCTTCAAGCGGTGGGCGTCCGGGGGGCGGCGGCGCGGGAGAGCCGGTCCCTCACCGCCAGTCCCAGTCCGCGGGCGGGCGGCAGGCAGGCGACGATGACGTCCAGGCCCGCCAGGTCCGCCTCGCGCAGGCGCAGGTAGAGCAGGCGCGCGGCCCCGGCGGGGTCCTCGGGGATGTCGAAGCGGGGGAAATCCCTCGGGAGCGCGAGGCTGGCCGGGCCCAGCACCCCCACCAGCAACCCCTGGGCGCGCAGGGCCTGGGCGCGGGGAATGGCCTCGGAGGGCTCCACCAGCACCACCCCCGCCCGGGGGGCATAGTGCGAGTCCAGCGAGCCAGAGACGCGCACGGTTGACGCAGTGCGTATCGGCACGGGGCGACCGAGCACGCGTTCGACTTCCTCGGGGGCGAGGCCTCCGGGACGAAGGATGGCGGGCTCGCCGGAGCTGAGGTCCACGATGGTGGACTCGACGCCCACGGTGCAGGGGCCGCCGTCGAGCACCAGGTCCACATCGTCCCCCAGGTCCTGGCGCACATGCTCGGCGGTGGTGGGGCTGACGCGGCCAAAGCGGTTGGCGCTGGGCGCGGCCAGGCCTCCTCCCAGGGCGGAGAGGATGGCGCGGGCCATGGGGTGGGCCGGCACGCGCAGGGCCACGGTGTCCTGGCCGCCGGTGACGGCGTCCGTGGCGCGCTCGGTGCGCGGCAGCACCAGGGTGAGGGGCCCGGGCCAGAAGGCGTCGGCCAGGCGCCGGGCCTCCTCGGGAACGTGGCGGGCCCAGTCGGGCAGGGCGGCGGCGTCCGGCAGGTGGACGATGAGCGGGTGGGTGGCGGGCCGGCCCTTGATGGCGAAGACGCGGCGCACGGCCAATTCGTCCTCGGCGTTGGCGGCCAGGCCGTACACCGTCTCCGTGGGCAGGGCGATGACCCCTCCGCCACGGAGGATTTCCACTGCGCGTTCGAGAAGGTCCGGGGTAAGCATGCGCGGCCTCACTGTTGCGCTGGGAGGGAACATGGGCAAGTCATCGGTGTTCAACGCGCGTAGCCGGATGCCGGTGTCCGCCACGGATCTGTTCGCCTGGCACACCCGCCAGGGGGCATTCGAGCGGCTATCGCCCCCCTGGGAACCCGCGGAAGTGGTGGAGCGCTCCGGAGAGGGCATCCACGAGGGCACCCGGGTGGTGGTGAAGATGAAGATCGGCCCGGTGCCGCAGACGTTCGTGGCCAAACACACCAAGTACGTGGAGGGCTCGCTCTTCCAGGACACGATGGAGTCCGGCCCCTTCTCGCACTGGGTGCACAACCACCGGATGTGGCCCGAGCCGCCCTCCTCGTCGATTCTGGAGGACGAGGTGGAGTACGTGCTGCCCCTGGGCGCGTTGGGCGCGGGGGTGGGCGGCGGCATCGCCCGGGGCCGGCTGGAGCAGGTGTTCGCCTACCGGCATACGGTGACGCGCGAGGACCTGCGCCGGCACGCGGCCTTCGCGGCGCAGGGGCCGCAGACCATCGCGGTGACGGGAGCCACGGGGCTGGTGGGCAACTCGCTGCTGCCGTTCCTCACCACGGGAGGCCACCGGGTGCGGCGGCTGGTGCGGGGCAAGGCGGATGCGGCGCGCGGGGACGTGAGCTGGAACCCGGCCAAGGGAGAGATCGACACGGCGGCGATGGAGGGCGTGGACGCGGTGGTGCACCTGGCGGGCGAGAACGTGGCGCAGAAATGGACGCCCGAGGCCAAGGACCGAATCCTCCGCAGCCGCAGCGAGGGCACGCGCACCCTGTGCGAGGGGCTGGCGCGCATGGCCCGCAAGCCCCGGGTGCTGGTGTGCGCGGTGGGTATGGGCATCTATGGGGACCGGGGCGAGGAGGAGCTGACGGAGGAGAGCTCCTCGGGTGGTGGCTTCCTGGCCCAGGTGTGCCGCGAGTGGGAGGCGGCGACGGTGGCCGCCAGGGAGGCGGGCATCCGCGTGGTGCTGCTGCGCATCGGCGTGGTGCTGGATCCCCGCGGCGGCGCGCTGGCGAAGATGCTGCCGCCGTTCCTCCTGGGCGGAGGCGGGCGCGTGGGCAGTGGCCAGCAGTGGTTCAGCTGGATCTCCCTGGAGGACCTGCTGGGCCTCATCCAGTTCGCCATCTTCACGCAGGAGATGCAGGGCCCGGTCAACACGGTGGCCCCGCAGCCGGTGCGCCAGGAAGAGTTCGCCAAGACGCTGGGGCGGGTGATCTCCCGGCCGGCGATTCTGCCCATGCCGGCCGCGGCCATTCGCACCCTGTTCGGAGAGATGGGACAGGAGACGGTGCTGTCGGGCCAGAAGGTGCGCCCCGTGGTGGCCGAGCGGCTGGGCTTCCCCTTCATCCATCCGGACCTGGAGTCCTGCCTGCGCTTCGCGCTCGGGAGAACCACCGCCGGTCCTCAGGTTACCCATTCCGTCAGGACGTAGGCAGAGCAAGCCGGGTCTACGTGACGGAGTCGGCT
>DASVVJ010000571.1:0-31652 GCA_036389955.1 Myxococcaceae bacterium | reverse complement strand
CTGCGCCGGCTCTGCCAGGCTGAACAGCCGCTCTGGCCACTGCTGCAGCAGCGCCTCTTCGGTCAGGACTCGGGAGGCGATCTCTTCTTCGACCTGGCAGAGGCCCGGTTGAACCACGCGGACACGCCGCCGCTGCTCCTCGAGATGTTCTACTTCTGTCTGCAAGGGGGCTTCGAGGGCCGGCACGCGGACAACGCGGCCAAGCTGCACGAGTACCGGGAGCGGCTCAAGGCCCGCATCCCCCGGCCGCCTCCTCCGGGGGTTCCTTCCGCCACACAGGCCGCGGAGCTGATGCCCATCTACGAGTTCCCCGTGCGCTACTACCTGGTGGCCACGCTCGTCGTGGTGCTGCTGCCCGTGACGCTGTGGTGGCTGTCGAACACCTGAGCATGGGCGGAGCATCGGATGCGGCCTCTTCGCAGTGATGACGAGTTCAAGAGCATGCAACCCCGCCTCCCGGCGAAGGAGGTCTCCGCTTCGGAGGCGCTCTCGCGGCTGGAGCAGGCCATCGCGCTGCGGCTGGGTCCGCTGCGAGTGGGCGTGGAGCCCCTGCTGGAGGAGGCGCGCCAGCAGCTCGCGGCGCTCGAGCCCAGTCCCGGATGCGTGCGTCCCCCGCCCCAGGAGCAGCAGGAGCGTCAGGCCAGGTTGATGGGTGTGCTGGATCAGATGGAGGACGTCCTGGAAGCGCTGCACCTCGCGGCGCGAGGGGACTCCAGTCCGAAGTAAGCAGGGAGGCTCGTCAGGTGATGGAAGTCGCGTTTCAGATACCGCAGCAGGTGCAATCCCAGACACCCCAACAGGTGTCCCCTCCGTCAACACCGCAGGCGCTTCCGCCAGGGCCACTCCAAGCCCCAGCGCCAGTACAGCCACAGGTGTTGCCCCAACCCTCGCAGCCCCCTGCCCAGGTCTCGCCGCCAGCTCCTCAGCAGGCAGCCCGGCCGCCCGCGGCGCAGCAGCGCACCTCCGAGGGAATACCACCCACCGCGCCCGAGCAGACGGACGCGTCCTGGTCTCCGATTGAGATTGGCCTGGTGGTGCTCGGCATCCTGCTTGTCGTGGCCGCGGCCGCCGCGGGGATCTGGTGGTGGCGCAAGCGCAAGAAGCGTGGCGTGAAGGCCGCGCCCGCTCCCAAGCCGATGGAGCGCAACCGGATGCTGAACATCCGCGACCGTTTCCTGGCGATGCAGCCGTGGCGCAAGCAGGCCGCCATCAGCGATCTGCCCACCGTGGTAGTGCTGGGGCCGGCGGGAAGTGGAAAGACTCGTCTCATCGAGCTGGACGTGGACTGGCAACGGCAAGCCAGCCAGTTCATGCCCAGCTGCATGGACGATCCGCTGCTGCAGATGTACCTGGGGCCGGAATCCGTCGTGCATGAGGTGTCGGCCCCGCTGCTCGAGGACGGCTCCAAGCAGGCGCTGCGTGCCCTGTCGCGACTGTGGAAGGCCAGCTTCAACCGGCGGCAGGCTTTGGTCGTGGTGGCGGTCGACGTCCACTGGCTGACCAACACCCCGGCCGACGAGGTGCGCCGCGTGGCCCACCTGCTGCGGGGAAAGATCAACCTCGTCTCCGAGGCGTGTCAGGCCCCTGTCGAGACGCGCCTGTGCCTGACGCATATGGATGAGATGGAAGGCTTCGTGGACTTCGCGCGGGAGCTGCGCGCCTACGGAGAGCCGCTCCACTTCGAGCTTCCCAAGCCCGGAGAGGAACACCAGCTGGACGCGACCATGCGGTCGCTGGAGAAGTACCTCGCCGCCGGACTGACCTCGCTGCCGCTGGAGGCCTTCGAGCGCATGGAGGCGTTCTACTCGCGCATCCACCAGCCGCTCGCCGCCCTCACCCGCTTCATCACCGCCCTGCGGGAGGGGGGACGGCTCTCACTGCCGCTCAACCTGACCCGGGCCTACTTCTCCTCCTCCACCCCCGAGGCACGCGCGGTGGGCACCTTCGAGCTGAAAGCCGAAGTGGCGCCCGCGCGGCTGCAGGCCAGCTACCAGCGCAAGCACCTGGTGCGGTGTGCCGTCCTGCTCGCCGTGGGGTGTCTGCCCGTGCTGGCCGCCTATACCCACTTCCGGAACCTGCTGCACAAGGCCCAGCAGGAGATCACCAAGTTCGACGACACGGTGACGCGGCTGCAGAAGGCGGGGCTGTCCGTCGAGGGGCCCATGCTGGAGCAGCGGGGACGTGACGCCATGGCCGCCATGGAGGACCTGTGGCGGGCGACGGCGTACTGGCCCCCTCTGCGCAGCAGCTTCACCGGTGACCTGGCGACGCTGCGCCGGAACATGTCGGACATCCTCCGCAACTTCTACCTGCGGCCGCTCATCAAGCAGTGCCAGCAGCAATGCACCCAGTGCGCGAGCCAGATTCCCGGCTGCAAGCCTCCCTCGACCGCGTCAGCGCTGGAGAACTACGCGGACGGAGGCCTGGAGAAGGCCGCATGCAAGGCCGAGAATCTGTGCCGCCCCGAGCACGTGCTCTACCTGCTGGCGCTCGCTCACTCCTCGCGGGACGACGAGCTGGGCCGCTTCATGCTCGGCAGCCTGAAGTCTGAACATTCACAGCGCTGGGCCTGGGCCACCTCTCTGGGGCTGAACCTCTCTGAGGTAGGCGCCCGGTCCAAGGACGAGACCTGGGTGAAGACGCTCGGGCTGGACCATGCCGTGGTCGGTGACTACGTCGTGGCCAGTGACACGCCGTGGACCGTCTCCACCACGGGGGCCGCCGAGCCCTGGACGCGCTGGCCCTTCCAATATCTGACGGTGGAGAGCCATCTGAAGCCCTGGCAGGGCCACTTCCGGCGCCTGTCGGAGCTGCTGGACAAAGAGGAGGTGAATCCCCAGGAGTGGGAGGAGCTGGCGAAGGAGCGGCAGTACCTGCAGGACCTCCTGGCCGAGAGCAGCGCCTACGCCTCGTCCCAGCTGGTGCTGGACCTACTCAATGCCTCTGAAACAGGCGTCAATGAGAAGACGCTCTCAGGCGTGAGGAACACCCTGCAGGCCCTGAAGTGGCAGCAGGACAACCAGGCCATGCTCCAGGCCGTTCTGCGCATGGAGAAGGAGGCCTACCAGGGCATCGAGGCCGTGCAGAAGATGTCCTGGGCGGAGGTCCTTACCCTCTCAAGTGGGCTGTTCACTCCCGCGGATGGAGACGCTCGGCTGCGCATCGACGTGCTGGGCGAGCCTTTCGAGTTCGTTCCTCAGAAGGTGTCGCGCCAGTTGCTGAGCAAGGTCATCAGCGCTCAGGAGAAGACTCCCGGAGGCTTCTTCGGCAACTCCAAGGCAGCGGTGAGTGGGCGCCAGCGCACCGCTGAGTTCCTGCTGACGGAGCGAAGCCGGTTCACTTCCGAGATCAAACCGCTGGTGGACAATTTCGGAAAGCGGCTGAGCGATGGGCACCTGACGCTCGAGCAGGAGACAGAGCGCAAGCAGTACGTGCTGGAGCGGATGAACGAGTTCGCCAAGATCTACCGGGAGCGGCTCGCCGCCACCATCACCGGCCACGAGTTCGACGCCGCGAGCCGGATGGAGTTGCGCGCCAGATTCGAGGAGCTCTCCCAGCCCTCATCGCGGCTGGTGGACATGCTCCGCTCGGTGACCACCGGTGCCAACCTGGGCACCTTGGAGGGCGAGTACTACGACTCGCTGCGCAACGCCCTGGCTCCCTTCCAGCCGCTCATTCTTCTGCTCAAGGAGGACAAGGAAGGCGATGGCAATTACGACAAGCTGACGCCCTATCTGCTGCTCGTGTCGCAGTTCCACGCGGAGATCTCCAAGGGAACCCGGTCCGGCGGCGGCTCCATGACGGAGGGAGCAATCGCCGCGGCCAGCGTTCCGGCAGCCACGGTCCAGAGCGCGGCGGGGAATGCCTCACGACTCCCTGGGATGCTGACACCCCTGGGACGGGCCGTGCTCCCGATGCTGCTGGAGGAGAAGGACTCTTACCTGAGCAAGGTGGATGCATGGCTGAACGAGCAGGGCATTCTGGGCGAGTTCCGTGAGCCCTTCCGTCGGCCCTTCCTGGTGGCGATGGAGTTGGGGCAGGAGGAGGTCGAGACGGCGCTGGCTGCGCAGTGGGAGCAGGAGTGGGCCAATAACCTCAAGCCCCTGCTGGGGCGCTACCCCTTCACTTTCGAGTCCACCATGGAGGTGGAGCCCAGCGAGTTGGAGATGCTGCACCCCAAGAATGGCGCCTTCTGGCAATTCGTCGAGCGGGTGGTGGCGCCCCTGTGCACGGTGCAGGGAACGACCTGGTCGCTGCGCGGGCCGCTCCAGAACCGGCTTCGGGTGCCTCCGCAGATGCTGGAGACGCTCAACCATCTCTCCGAGCTGACGCACCTGCTGTGGGACAAGGAGGGCAAGCCGCAAGCCCTCTCACTGCAGGTGCTGCCGCAGCCGCTGCCTCCCTCGCCGGTCAGTGACGCCTTCGTCACCATGTCCTATCTCAAGTGTGGGAAGGCGACGGCGTTCAGCTTCAACCAGAACCCCACCTGGGAGGAGTTCCCCCTGAGTTGGTGGGATCCGCAGCCGGCGTCCATCGGCCTGGAGTTCCGCTCTCCCCTCACCGATGAGCGGGACTACCGCGCGCAGGAGGTCTCCCGCTCGTTCTGGGCCTGCTTCCGCCTGCTGGAGGCAGCGAGCGCCAAGGACGGTAGGCAGTGGACGTGGACGCTGATGCAGGGGCGAAGCGGCTCCCGTCAGCGGGGCGTGGAGATCCGTTTTGGCGTGAGAGGTGAGCCTTGGATTCCGTTCCGGAGGTTGTCGCTGTGAGCATGCGCAGAGCAGGAGAGAAGATCGGGCTGTTCATGATGCTGTGGGGAGTTGGCTGCGTGCCGGGCCAGCTCACCATCAACGTCAAGGCCGCTCCCAATACCAACCAGTCCCGGCCGGTCTACATGGTGGTCCGCGCCGTGGATCCCAAGGCGTACCTGAGCCAGTCCTATGACGAGGTGGTGGACAAGGTCGTCAGCCCCGATGAGGCTGTGCTGCACTCCTCGGTGGTCTACCCGGGCAGAACCCGGCAGGTGAACGTGCAGGTTCCCCAGACGCTGCCAGTGGCGGTGTCCTTCCTCTTCACCTCGCCGGATGGGGCCTGGCAGACGCTGCTGGATGCCATGGTGCCAGGCACCGTGGACATCAACCTGGAGGGCAGTCGCATCCAGGACGGGGGCAAAACCCTCAACAGTGCTCCCACAGAGCAGGCACCTCAGCAAGAGGCGCCCGCGCTGGGGGCCGCGGCCTCAGCCAGCAAGTGATTGGAGCTGGACGCCCAGCGCGTCCAGGCTCCTGCCTACCTGGGCCTCGGCCACCTCGAGTGGCTGGGCCGTGAGGGTGTCGTCCTGAAGCCGGCCCTCGAGTCCCTCGATCGGAGAGAGCACTTGAGGCCGGGCCTCGGAGGCGCCCTCTTCGATGCGGTTCAGCTGCTGCGTCGTGTTGCTCTTCACCTGCTCCGCCTTCTGGCGGAACGCGGCCAGCGCTTTCTGGGACTGAGCGGTGACCGTAGACTCCACGCGGGCGCGCGACTGCTGAGCCTTCTCAAGCGCCGAGCCGACCGAGCCGCGAGTCTTCTCCAGGCTGGCCTTCAGCTGGGAGCGGGTGGACTCCAGCCGCTGCTCGGCACTGTCTCGCGCGGACTTCATTGACTCCAGCGAGCCTTGAATGCCCGCATCGAGCTTCTCCTCAAGCCTGCCAAGCCCCTGCTCCACCTGGCCCTTCAAGGACTCGACTCGCTGGGCCACCTGCTGCTTCATGGCCTTCATCTGCTCGGCGCCCTGGTCGCGCACGGTGCCGATCTGCTGAACGGCGGCGGCCATCGCCTGCTCTGCCTGTGCCACCACCTGATCCACGGCTCCCATGATGGACTGGGTGATCGTCTCCACCTGCTGCAGGAGCTGCTGCTGCAGGGACTCCACCTGGTCCAGGGCCTGAGAGCGAACCGTTCCCACCTGCTTCTGAATCTGCTGCTGCACCGATTGAATCTGCTGGGCCGCCTGGCTGGAGAGAGTGCCGAGCTGCGTTGAAATTTGCGTCACCACCTGATTGATGGACTTGGTGGCGGGTTGCACCAGGGGCTTGGGGAGGTTGGAGGCGGGAATGGCGTCCAGCAGATCCACGGCCCGGGTCAGCAGCGCCTGGAGGGAGCTGACCACGCTCTGGAAGAGGGACTGGAGCTTCTCAAGCTGCTCGGACAGCGGGGTGAAAAGCTCCTGAAGCTGTTGCTGGAACCCATTCAGCCGAGCCACCACCCCGTCCAGTGTGGAGAAGGCGGCCTCGACGGTCTTCTGAAGCGAAGCGCGCAGAGCCGCCAGCGTGGCGAGCGCGCCCTGGACAAGGGTTTCGATGGCCTGGCTCACCTGGGAGACGATTGCCTTCAGCTGCTTCTCCACCTGCTCGAGGAGGCGTTCCACGGCCGTGACCTGATCGAGCACGGGCGAGAGCTGGCCCGCGATCGCCTTCTCCAGGGTGTCGAGCGCCGTGGTGGCCTGCACCTTTCCCTGCTCGAGGTTCTGGCCAACGTCCTTCTCGAGAGGGTCAACGAGTGCCTCGGCGCTTTTCTCGGTGGTCTCCAGCTGACCGCGGACCGGCGTGAGCCCCGCGCGCAGCGTCTCCACCTGCTGCTGAAGGTCGGCCTGTCCGGCCTCGCCGGCCGCCGCGGTCTCTCCCTGGAGTGCCTCCAGGGACTGAGCGGAAGGCTTGGCCACGGCCTCCAGCTCACCCGAGCGCTGAGTGGCCCAGGACTGAGCCGCCTCGCGCACCGGGCGGACCTGGCCCAGCAGTCCTTCCACGGCGGCGGTGATCTGGGCGCTCGTGGCCTGAAGAGCCTGCGTCAGCTCCGAGCGGGTGCGCTCGATGGCGGCATGGCCCCGTGCCCGGCGGGACTCGAGCTCCGCAAGCGCCTCCGCGGAGGGCTGCTGGCTGTCCGGGGCCTTGGGGAGAGCGGCGGCACGCGCCTGAAGCCTGGCTTCCAGCTCCGCGGCCATGGCCTCGCAGCGCTGCGTCACCTGCTGTTGCAAGGACTCCACACGCGAGCTTGCCGCCTGACTGGAGCCCTGGGCTTTCGCCTCCAAGGACTCGCAGCGGGGCCCGACTTCGGAGGGCACGCTGTCGATCGTGCCCTGCACGCGCTGGGCAGCGGTGTCCAGCTCCGTGCGCGTGGAGAGCAGCTCCGACGCCAGGGTGGAGAAGTTCCCCCAGAGCTCCTTCAGCTCCAGCGCCGCCAGCTCGGTGTCGAGCTTGCCCACCTTTGTGGCGAGCTCCGAGACGGTGGACTGCACCTCGGGGCGAAGCGTCGAAATGGCGGAGGTGAGGCCGCCTACGAGTGTTTCCAGCTCGGCCTTGGCGGACTGGAGACGGGCGGGCACGCCCGCTTCGAAGGACTCCAAAGAACCTCGGAGCCCAGCCACCTGGCTGCGCAATTCCTGCATGTCTTGCCTCCACTGGGTAAGTCGCTACAACAGGCCCTGAAGCGTCGCCCTGGCCTCCGCGGCCGCTCCGCTGAGAGCCGCTCCGGACTCGGACAGCCGGCCCATGGCCCCGCCAATCTCCGAGCGGGCCTCGGTGACTTTGGCTGAGACTTCCGCGTTGGCGGCCTCGAGCGCGGCCGTGGCTTCCGCCGACGCATTCTGAATGTCCGAGGTGACCGCGGCCGTGGACGCCTGGTAGGTGGCCGAGGTCTCTCCAATCGCTCCTCCCACCGAGGAGGCCAGCTCGCTCTTGGCGGTCTCCACCTGGGGAGTGACGTCGAACGTCGGAGTGGCCTTCGGAGTGCTGGGGTCCTCGCGCGTCTCGAGCACCATGTTGCCCTCGGCGAAGCGGACCGTCTGCAGGTCGTTGGCCGAGACACGGTGCAGGGTCCAGACCGGCTTCTCCTCCTGGTAGTCGTGGGTGATGGCCGTCTGGCTCGTCCGGTTCTTTCCCAGCAGGGACTGATCGCCCTGCGCTTCCATGGGCAGACGCACCGTCTCGCCCCAGTCGAGGGAGCGGTGCAGCTCGGCATGGTCGAAATGGAGCGCCAGCAGCACCCGGGCGTTCTTATAAGGAGGGAAGTAGAAGTGGCCGGGGAAGAAGCCCGGCTGCGCCGGCACGCTGACGATCTTGTTCCACAGCGGCACCGCCACCCGCCAGAAGAGCAGGGAGTTCTTCTCGTCGTCGACGAGGAGGTAGATGCGATCGCCCTCCTCGCCGCCCGGGCTGTGCATCTTGCCCTCGGCGTAGATGGGATAGCGGGGCTGGCGGAAGGGCGGGAAGAGGGGCACCGGATCAGCTTCGGGCTCGATCACCGCGGTCAGGAGCAGCTGGTAGCCGGCGGAGGGCAATGCCGAGTCGCGCTCCGGACCGGGCTCCACGGCGAAGGCCTGAAGAGACATCTCACGCACCCGCTGAGGCTTGTCGGTCCCCTTCAGCCCCCGGGGCCAGAGGCTGCCTTCGAGACGCAGGGTTCCCCCCGGCCGGACAAGCACCGTGGGAAGGCGCCCAAAGCCGAGCCTCAACCGCGGGTGCGGCAGCTGCAGGCGCTGCTTCTCCCGTGTCTCACGCTGCTCGGCCTGGATGGCAAGAGGGGTGCGCAGCAGCACGTCCTGCCTGACACCGCTGACGGCCTGCGCCTGTTCAAGTTCGGTCGTGGAAGGTGCCGCGGCGAAGGTGTTGAGCACACGCATGCTGTGGCGAGGCACCGGGGGCAGTGCCAGCTCCACCTTCCGCACCTCATTTCCACCGAGGGGCACGGGCTTGCCCACCTTCGGCTTGCTCCCCGTCAGCAGGTAGCGGTCCTCCTGGCTGTCGTAGGTCCACACGCCTCCATGGGCGTGCACGTACGCCATGACGAAGTCGTAGAAGCTGGTGGCGGGAGCATCCTGGCCCAGCCCCAGGCAGAGCATCGGCTGTGGAACCTCCAGCACGTCCCACTCGCAGGAGAGCTGAATGGGATCGACCCGGTGTGCCTCGAGCAGCTCCGACATCTTCTTGTCGGTGTGCAGCTCCGTGGGCCGGTGCTGGCGCCAGAGCACCTGCGCGGCGTCGGCGAACTCGATGCTGTAGCGGCGGAAGCCGAGCGCCTCGTCCTCGGTCCCGCCCTGAGGCATGCCACCCAGGCTCCGGGTCCGGGCCAAGCCCTGAAGGACAAGCGGCGGTGAAGCCTCGTCGGGCTGGTCGTACACCCCCGAGATGGCCAGCCGCACGCGCAGCAGATCTGGCCGGAGAAAGGCCCGGTAGAGCGGATCATCCTCCTTCTCCAGCCGGCCCCAGAACGACACCGAGGCGCTGAAGCCATAACTGGAGAGGGAGACGGACAGCTGCTTCACCTGCCCACCCGGGATGGTAAAAGCGTCGCTGCCCATCGTGAGCGACAGCTCCAGCCTCAGCCTTTCCAGGACGGCTGAGTGAGCCTCCAGGGGACGACTCGGTTCGGAAACCATGTGGGGCGCCTCTCGCCTTGGGGCAATCCCTCACATGGAGCCATACCGGCCCGCTGTGGCTCCATACCACTAAGGAGGAGCCCTTCTTCGCCCCTGCCCTGCCCCCCTGGCCAGAAACCCGGAAATGCTTTACTCCGCGGCCGGTTCAAGAAGCACCCGTTCACCCCCGGAGAAATTCCCTCGTGCGTCTCACACTCGCTCTTGTCGCGTCCGCCGCTCTGGCCGGATGCGCCAGCTCCACCGCGAATACCCCCGCCCCTCAGGCCACCGCCCAGCCCGCCGTGACGGCTCCCGTGGCCGCGCCGGCCCCCGCGCCGCTGGTGGCTGACGCGTCCCGCCATCTCACGGGCACCGTCGCCCAGTACCAGGAGTCCTGCCGCCAGGGCATCCAGCAGGGCCGCGAGCAGTTCGCCCGCTTCAAGGCCTTGCCAGCGCCCCGGGACACCGTCACCGCGCTCACCCTTTATGACGATGGCCTCGCCCTGCTCGCGGACACGGGCGGCCGCGCGGCCGTGGCCAGCAACTCGCACCCGGACGTGGCCTTTCGCACCGCGGCCCAGGACTGCGAGCAGGAGGTGGCGAAGAACATCACCGAGCTGTCCCTGGACCGCGGCATCTATGACGTGCTCGCCAGCCTGGACGTGAGCGGACAGGACGAGGCCACGCGCCACTACGTCACCAAGATGCTGCGCGAGTTCCGCCGCGCCGGCGTGGACCGGGACGAGGCCACGCGCACCCGTGTGAAGGCCCTCAACGAAGAGCTCGTCAAGATTGGCCAGGAGTTCGGCCGCAACATCCGCGAGGACGTGCGCTCCGTGGAGCTGGACCCCAAGGAGCTCGCCGGCCTGCCCGAGGACTACGTGCGCGCCCACAAGCCCGGGCCCAACGGCAAGGTGCGCATCACCACCGACACGCCGGACTACCTGCCCTTCATGACGTACGCCAAGAGCGGCAAGGCGCGCGAGGCGCTCTGGCGCGTCTACCGCCAGCGGGGCCACCCGAAGAACCTCGACACCCTGTCGAGCCTCATCGCCAAGCGCCACGAGCTGGCCACGCTGCTCGGCTACCCGAGCTGGGCCGCGTACATCACCGAGGACAAGATGATCGGCAGCGACAAGGCCGCCGCCGACTTCATCGAGAAGATCACCACCGCCTCCGCCACCCGCGTGAAGAGCGACTACGACACGCTGCTGGCCCGCAAGCGCAAGGATGAGCCCAAGGCCACCGCCGTGCACCCGTGGGACCAGCAGTACCTGGAGGACCGGGTGAAGGCCGAGCAGTACAGCTTCGACTCGCAGGCGGTGCGCCCCTACTTCGAGTACACCCGCGTCAAGCAGGGCATCCTCGACATCACCTCGCGCATGTTCGGCATCACCTACAAGAAGCTGAACGACGCCCAGGTGTGGCACCCGGACATCGAGGCCTATGAGGTCTACGAGGGCCCGAAGCTGCTGGGCCGCTTCTTCCTCGACATGCACCCGCGCGCCGACAAGTACAAGCACGCGGCGCAGTGGGACCTGGCCAACGGCAAGGCCGGCAAGACGCTCCCCGAGGGCGTGCTGATGTGCAACTTCCCCAAGCCCGGCGCCGAGCCCGCGCTCATGCAGCACGGCGACGTGGAGACCTTCTTCCACGAGTTTGGCCACCTGCTGCACCACATCCTCGGCGGCCAGACGCGCTGGGCGGGTGTGTCCGGCGTTCGCACCGAGCATGACTTCGTCGAGGCGCCCTCGCAGATGCTCGAGGAGTGGGCCTGGGCGCCCGAGTCCCTGCAGACCTTCGCCCGGCACCACCAGTCCAACGAGCCGCTGCCCGCCGAGGCCATCGCCCGGATGAAGCGCGCCGATGAGTTCGGCAAGGGCCTGTGGGTGCGCCAGCAGATGTTCTACGCGGCCACCAGCCTGCAGCTCTACAACCGCGACCCGAAGGGGCTGGACACCACCGCCAAGGTGCGCGAGCTGCAGGAGCGCTACACCCCCTTCAAGTACGCCAGGGACACGTACTTCCAGCTCTCCTTCGGCCACCTCGATGGGTACTCAGCCGTCTACTACACGTACATGTGGTCGCTCGTGATTGCGAAGGACCTCTTCACGCCCTTCCAGGCCGAGGGGCTGATGAACCCCGCGCCCGCCCAGCGCTACCGCCGCGCCGTGCTGGAGCCGGGCGGCACCAAGGGAGCCTCACTGTTGGTGAAGGACTTCCTGGGCCGGGAGTACGGCTTCGAGGCCTACGAGCGTTGGCTTAACGGCACCTGAGCCGCTGCCGATTTGCGGACACGGGGCCCGTAAATGAGCCGGGCCCCGTGCCTGTTAAGGCGCGGAGCCCGGGTGTTGTTAATGACTGAACAGCCCCCCTGCCCCAGGGGACAGGCCGCTCAGTGAACGGCGGCCTCGGTGAACTCGGGCTGCAGGGTGATGCCCTGCGAGTTGGGGTCCATGCGCACCTGCACGGGAATGCCCTGCTGGCGGTACTGGGCCAGCGAGTCGGCCACCTCGTCCAGCATGCGCTGGTAGCGGTCCTCCAGCTCCACCGCGATCAGCAGCATCGTCTCACCCGCGTCCTCGACACCCGGACGGTACACCCGGCACCGCTGGAACCGCGCCCAGCGACCGTTCTCCATCTTGACCAGCTCGCCGTCGTAAGCCATCGCGCAGCCCCCGAAGAAGTGGGTTTTACGAGGCACCACTGTAAGCATCCATTAACTCCCCGTCACCCCCCTGCTTGAAAATTCGTCAAAGGCCTGGAGTTTCCGTCAGTTAGTGGATGCTCCGCTTGGCTCCAGGTCCCAGGTCGAGCGGGACACCGCCCATTTTGTAAATTTTCGTAAGTGTAAAGATTTGGATCATCACCCCATTTCGGCAACCTGACGAGCCGGCAGCCGGGGGCTCTACCTGGTGGACGGTGGGCGCCAGAAGGCGCGGCGGGCCGTAGCACCCGCGGCAGGCATCTCCTAGATTGGGCGGGATGAAGTTGCCCCTGCTGTTCCGCCGCGACAGGACCGTCCTCAAGCGCCCGGATGCCCAGGACCAGGTGGAGAAGATTCTCGCCGAGTCCCTGCGGACGCTGGGACAGGTGTGCTCCAAGGTCGCGGACCTGATCGAAACCCAGCGCCTGGCGCGCCAGGGCTACTCGCAGCAGCAGGACTTCCTGCGCCGCGTGGACGGGGAGCCGCAGAAGGATCAGGGCCCCGAGAAGAAGTAGCGCCCGCCCCTATGCCCGCTCACGAGGTCATGGGGTGTCTGGGCGCGGCCTCGGCGTGGTTGGATCCCGGCGGCACGCTGCCGCTGCCCGCGCTGAAATGGGACGGACTTTCCCCAGCTGCCCTACGCCTGGAACCGGGAGCTGCGGCAGCTGCTGGCGCTCAAGCTGGGCGACGAAGTCGAGGCCGGGCTGCTCGGTCAGAACGCACTGCGTCTTTTCGGGGAGTGAAAGCAGACGAGGGGGCGGCGGGAATAAAGGTGTTTAAAATTGGATCCCCCACTTCCCCAATGAGGGAATCGATCCCATCTTGGAGTCCATAGAATCACACCACCCCCGAAGACTGTCGCACTGAGGCCCCGCTATGTCGCACATCCTGGTCGTCGACGACGACGCGAGCCACCGCACGCTCATCTGCGATGCCCTCGAGGAGTTGGGCTACCGCACCGTGCAGGCTTCCAATGGCCGTGAGGCGCTGGACCTGCTGGAGGGAGACATGCCCGCCGCGGTGCTGTTGGACCTGCGGATGCCCGTCATGAGCGGGTGGGGGCTGCTCGATGCGCTCAAGAAGATGCCGCGCGCGCGCAACCTGCCCATCATCATCATCTCCGGCTACGGCTTCGAGTGGGAGGCGGAGCTGGTAGGCGCCGCGGGCTACATCTCCAAGCCAGTGGACCTGGACAAGGTCCGGATGACGGTGCAGCAGATTGTCGGGCCGCCCGAGATGTCGTTGATGCACTGAGTCAGAGGGGGGATTGTGGACGGAGGCCCGCCCGGTCGAAACTGGGGGCCTCCATGTCGCTCTCCCCCACCGAGCTGGCCGTTGACGCCAGAGGGCTCGTCAAGCGGTTCGGCAGCTTCACCGCCCTCAACGGGCTGGACCTGCAGATTCCCCGCGGCGCTTTCTACGCTTACCTGGGCCCCAACGGCGCCGGGAAGTCCACCTCCATTGCCCTGTTCACCGGGGTGTATGGGCCGGACTCGGGCTCCATTCAGCTGCTGGGCCTGGATGCCGTGCGCCAGCCGCTGGAGATCAAACGCCGCATCGGCATGGTGCCCGAGGAGCTGAGCCTCTTCGAGCGGCTCACCGGGCGGCAGTACCTCACCTTCTGCGGCCGCATGTACGGCCTGGGCGGGGATGAGGCCGCGGCCCGCGCCGTGGAGCTGCTGGAACTCACCGAGCTCACCTACAAGGCCGGGGCGCTCGTCTCCGAGTACTCCAAGGGCATGCGGCGCAGGCTGGCGATTGCCGCGGCGCTGATTCATGCGCCGGAGCTGATCTTCCTGGACGAGCCGTTCGAGGGCATCGACGTGCTGGCCGCGGGCGTCATCCGTGAGCTGCTGCGCGAGCTGAGCCGGCGCGGCGTCACCCTGCTGCTCACCACGCACGTGCTGGAGATCGCCGAGCGGCTGGCCACCCACGCCGGCATCATCCGCGGCGGGCGGATGCTGGATCAGGGCACGGTGTCCGAGCTGAAGGCCCGGCATGACTCGCCCTCGCTGGAGGCCGTGTTCGAGAAGCTCATCTCCGTGCCGGCCGCGCGCAACGCGCGCCTGTCCTTCTATGGGGACGCGCCGGCTCCGGTGGTACCGCTGCGCCGGGAGTCCGCGTGAGCGCGCCTCCGGTACCCGGGTTCTTCCGCCACCTGTGGCTGCTGTGGGGCCTGCGGCTGATGATTGGCCTCAACCGCGGCTCGGGTAAGCCCAGCAAGCTGCTGGCGGTGGGCACGTTCGCGCTCTCCAGCGCGCCGGCGCTCTTTCTGGGCCTGGCCTTCTTCAAGCTGATGCGCATTGGCCCCGTGGCCAACAGCAACGTGTGGCCGTACTTCATCCTCAACCTGCTGTGCTTCGTCACCGCCGCCGTGTGGGTGACGTGGCCGCTGCTGTCGGCCGGCGTGGATGACCACTCGGAGCTCAGCCGCTACGCGCCGTTTCCCATCTCGCCCTTCCGGCTGCTCATCTCCTCCACCGTGGCCAGCCTCTTCGAGCCGCGTGCCCTGGTTTTCTACGCGCCGCTGACGGGCGCCGCGCTGGGCTACGCCTCTGTGTACGAGATGCGCGCGCCATGGGTGGCCGTGCTCAACTACGCGCTGTTCGCGCTGCTGTGCGCCGCGTGGAGCCGCGTAGGCCTGCACGCCGTCATCAACGTGCTGAGAGAGAAGCACAGCGCAGAGATCATCGGCGGCGGGTTCTTCCTGTTCCTCCTGGCTGCTTCGTTCATCCCGCCTGTCGACACGTCGTGGCTCACCGCCATCGGCGATGCGGGCGTGGGAGCGCTGGACATGGACATCATCATCAACGCCGCCGTGGCGTTGGGACGGGTGCCCTCGGGGTTCTTCGGGGACTCGCTGCGACAGCTGGCGCTCGGACGCCTGCGGGTGGCGCTGGGCGAGTCCTTCGGGCTGGGGCTCTTCACCCTCATCGGGCTGGCGGTGGCGTACATGCTGCTGTTGCGCTTCCACAAGCAGGCGGGGCGCGCTGGCCCGGCGATGAAGGAGTCCGGTGATCGGGATCCGTTCGCCCGCACGTCCACCCGCTTCCGGACGCTCGTCACCCGCGAGGCCCTGGACCTGTGGCGCAACCCTCGCGCGCGGTTGCTCATCTCCGTGCCGTTCGTGCTCGCCATTCTCCTGAAGCTGCTGTCCGGCCGCGCCCTCTTCGTGTACCTGCTCGGGCAGTCGGCGGACGCGTGGCTGATGGGCGGCCTGGCCGTGTACGGCGCCGTCGTCATCTCCTCCACGTTCTCGCAGAACACGTTCGCGTATGACGGGCACGGCTTCGCCGTGTTCCTCGCCGCGCCGATGGACCTGGCGGACGTGCTCCGCGCCAAGAACCTGGTGCAGGGCCTGGCCGGTATGAGCATGGCCGTGCTGGTGGGGCTCTTCTACCGGGTGTACTTCGGCTTCGGCACGTGGGTGGACTTCCTGTGCGCCATGGCCTCAGTGGCCGCCGTGGTCCCCACACTGCTGGCCGCGGGCAACTTCCTGTCGCTGTACTTCCCAGTGAAGTTCCACGCCAGCCTCAAGCGGCGCGACAAACTGCCCCTCACGGCCTCCATGCTCGGCATCGTTGCCGCGTGCGTGGGGTGTATGCCGTTTGGCTGGGCGCTGCGGCTGGCGGGGAAGGACGGGCCCACGATTCAGACGGTGGCGATGATTGCCCTGTGCGCCGGCATGTACGCGGTGCTCTACCGGGCCGTGCTGCCGCTGGCGATGCGGCTGCTCGATCAGCGCCGGGAGATCGTTCTGCGCGCTGTCACTCGCGAGTAACTAAGCACCGGGCATGAGGCTGGTCTGACCTGGTTGCGCACGTTGCCCGGAGGCCAAAGGAAGACGCCCGAAGCCAGACGTCAGCTGGAACTCAGTTCCTGAAGCTCCAGGAACGGAAATGAACGGTTGCGTGGATCGCGCAGTGAGTAGACCTCTCCCAAGATGACCCACCTGCCGTCATCGCAGCGCCACTCCGCATCGGAAGCGTTCGACGCGTGGAAGTGGATCAGATCGTGAACCAGCGCAGGGACGCCGACCTCCACGGCAGCGGCATCGAGGAGCCGAGTCACCTGCTCGCGGTCATCCGTGCGAGTGACGGGCGTGAAGACGGCGAGGAGCAGCAGTGCCTCGCTCCGCCGCAGAGGTGCCGACGCCCCTCCGATTAAGCGTTCAGCAGCACGAACCGTTTCCTCCCAGCGCAGAACGTCAGGATGCCAATGTGCATCGTCCAGCCAGCCCAGCTGAGCCGGTTCGGACAGCCTCGGGTGCTCGAGGTAGAGCGTGCGCTCATACTCGCTGACTTCGAGCACCAGCCCCAAGCCCTGGCCTGGGTGCCCGAAGCGCAGCGCCTCTTGCGGCTTGGCGATCTTCTGGTGGGCTTCCCATCCTTCGGCCATCCAGTACCACCACCAGAAGTCCGGGTTCTTCAGCGCCTGCTGCCAGGTGACATCCATCGGCGCTGTCCTGGTCACGGAGCCGCAGCGGACACGGGCGGTGTCCCCGCGGCGGAGGACCCGGGCCCAGGCACGAAGCCGAGCAGCGTCCGGGGAAACTTGTCGGTCACAAGCAGAAAGCCCCGCTCATCCAGCCGCACCACGCCCTCCCAGTTCCGTGCCGCCTCGCCGGAAAGTTGGAACTGCAGGGGAGGCCGATCCGTGAGCACGATGCCGGTGGGCTGCACCTGAAGCTCGATGAGCCGCTCCACCTGAGGCTTCTGCGCATGGGTTGCGCCAGTGCCGTACCGGGTCAGGAGAGGATCCGGCGCCGGCTTATAGGCGCGAGAGGTCCCCGGAAAGCTGTAGTTCATCACCCAGAACCGGCCATCCGCGTCCAAGGTGGTGGCATCGGTGATGCGGTGCTCAATCGAAGGAAAGGGGAGCTTCCCAGTTGAAACGAGCGAACGGGTGAAGCTCTCGGCGATGGGGGCCCGGTTCACGTTGGCCCCGTTGGCCTCGTACAGCGCCAGCACCCGGTCCTCGCCTACCACCAGCGTCTCGAAGCCCGCGTTGGACACATCGGACGGCAGGGGCAGCTCGGCCTGCGGCGCGGCCTCGAGCTTCAGCACACTCAGATCCGACGCGATGCGGCCGGTCACAAGGACGCCCTTTCCAGTGCCTTGGCGGGTCTCCACGGTCAGATACGCCTGGTCCCCGGCGAACTGGATGGCCTCATAGCCTTCGAACCCGGAGATGTTCTTCTCGATGCCGCTGCTGTCGAACCGGATGCAGCGCGGCACGAGCGGCTCTGACGCGGTGTGCTCGAGCCGGGCGAGGACGTCCGCTTTCGAAACGGTGTAGAGGCAGGGAGCGTCGGACTTATCCCAGCCCGGATACTGCGGCAGCATGACGAGGTGCTCTCCGTACCAGGCAAGGCCGGAGAGTTCGGCGTTCTCACTCTGAAGCGGCCCCCCGAGCGGCAGGAGGGTAACGGACTGCTCCGGCGCTGTGCCTCGTGACGCAGGCGGCACGTCCGACGGCTGCGGCTGCTGGGAGGAGTTCGACGCACACCCGGCCAGTCCCAGCGTGAGCAGGAAGGCTCGACCCATCCACTTCACCGTACTCTCGACTCCCCTCATGTTTCGCTCCTATCGGTCCGGATACTAGTCGCTTTCGCATGAAGTCCCCTGGAGTACCCACCCTGCCCCGTGCTCGCGGTGATCAGGGGCAAGCGGCTGCTCTCTTCGGGTAACACCCCTTCCCTTCCACGGTGCCTGGCTCCCGGCATGTGCCCTGCAGGCTTCCCACCGGAATCAACAGGAGGGTGTCATGCGGATCGGGAGGGGAGGGGCGTGGCTAGGGCTGGTGCTGTTGGGAACACCGGGACTGCTCCATTGCGCGGGACCGGAGGAGCCACACGAGGCGGCAATGGAAATCGGGCAGCTGAGTTCTGCTCTGGCCGAAACGAAGGTGTTCGCGCCGATCGCGGATGCCCGGGTAGACCAGACGGCTCCCGCAGCGAACTACGCGACGAGCCATCTCGATGCGGACCTCTCGCCCCACCAGCAGGCCTTCCTCAAGTTCTCCCTGGCGGGCATCTCGGATCGCGTGCAGTCCGCCAGGCTGAGGCTGTACGCCCTGGACAGCACCTCCGACGGGCCCGCCGTCTACCAGGCCCAGAATGGCTGGACGGAGACGGGCGTCGTCTGGAACAACCGTCCCGCGCTGTCCGGCGGCGTGCTCGCTGACAAGGGGGCCTACGCCGCGGGCACCTGGGTGGAGTGGGACGTCACCTCCGCTGTCCAGCGGGACGGAGAGATCTCCTTCGCCCTCATTCCCACCTCGAGCGACGGTGCGTCGTTCCACGCTCGTGAGAGCTCGAGCACGTCCCTGCGTCCTCAGCTGGTCGTCGAGCTGAAGTCCACGGGCTTTCCGACTCCCACCGACTGCATGGCTCGCACGGACGTGTACCTGGAGCAGGCGTACCTCTGGGATGACATCCACGTCGAGCAGGCATACCCCACGTCCACCTTCCACTATTCCTCGACGGTGAAGGTGGACGCCTCCCCCCGGCAGGAAGGGTTCGTGTCGTTCAGCGGCGTCTACTCCACGCATACCGTCCGGCGCGCCACGCTCTCGCTCTACGCCGCGGACGCGACCTCGGATGGTCCAGCGGTGTACCGCTCGACGCCCATTAACAGCTATCCGCAGCACAGCTGGAACACCCGCCCGTCTCCAACCGGGCCGGTGCTGTCGGACGCGGGCGCCATCCGCGCCAACACCTGGGTGCACTACGACGTGACGGCGGCCGTGCGCGAGGGCATTGCCCGCTTCGCCCTGATGCCGACCTCCACGGATGGCGTGGAGTTCATCTCGCGGGATCAACCGCATGGCACCGCTTACGTCGATTACACGCCCCGGCTCGAGGTCGAGTTCGAGACGCCGCCGTTCTGCACCTACCGGGGCACGGGCAGCGGCGGCACGCGCAACCTGATCCACGATGGAGGCACCGGCAGCGAGTCCCTGGGCCGGCTGGCCACCACCGCGGACGGCGACATCGTGGCCCTGGGGTGGGCCAAGCCCGGCGCGACCATCGGCGGCGGCTCGTTCTCCGACCGGCGGCAGTTCGTGGTCCGCTACCGCCCGGACGGGACCGTGGTGTGGGTCCGCACTTTCCCGCAGGCCATCCGCATCGAGGAGCTGGCCGTCACTTCGCTGGGCAACGTGCTGATCACCGGCACCTATGACGGCAACCCCGACTTTGGAAACGGTCCCATTGCGGAGACGGGCAGCTCCTCCTTGTACGTGCTGAAGCTGAGCCCGGGCGGCGCCACCACCTGGGTGCGTGGCTTCTCGGCCTGGCAGAACGGTCCGGAGGGCCTGGAGCGTGTCCCCGTCTTCCCGCTGGGGATCGCGACCGATGCGCAGGGCAGCGCGATCATCACCGGCGCCTTCTACGGCCGGATGGACCTGGGAGGCGGCATGCTCCAGTCCAACGCACCGCTCTACGACGACGAAGAGGGCGCCATGTTCCTGGTGAAGTTCGACTGGGAGGGCAACCACGCCTGGTCCAAGGGCTACACCGAGTCCAGCTACACGCGCAGGAGCCGGGGCTACGACGTCGCGACGGATGCTCAGGGCAACATCTACCTGTCGGGGTACGTCTCTCCGCACACGGACCTGGGGGACGGGGAAAAGGGCGGCACCTGGCACATGCCCTTCGTCGCCCGATACACCGCAGGCGGGCAGCTGGCCTGGAAGAAGGTCTATCGCGAGTCCCACGGCGGCATCTACCGCATCGCGGTGAACGGTGACGGGCTCAGGCTCGCCTTCTCAGGCTCTTTCGGCGGGGCTTTCGACTTCGCCGGTACACGCTATGAGATCGCTCCGCCGGAGTATGAAGACACTGAGCCCTTCACCGGCGTCGTCCAGACCAACGGAGGCGATGTCTGGATCCGCCGCGGCCTGAGCGCCTCGGCCCTGGCCTATGACGGGACGGACCTGATCGTCTCCGGCTTCGCGTTCAACCCGGTGAACCTCGGGGGCGGAGAGCTGGGAACGGACACTGGGTACCACTGGGTGGTGCGCATGCTGGCCGACGGCACGCACCGCTGGTCACGGGCGCTCGATCCCGACTTCCTGGTGACCGGACTGGCCGCGGGCAACGGCGTCGTGCTGGGGGGCAACCTCACGGGGCCCTTCGAGCATGACGGCGCGACGCGGGCGCTGCGTGGGGAATCGGATGTGATGTTCCTCCGGCTCGCGCCGTAGCGTGGACGATGCCTCGGCTGGGCACACGGGCCTGTGCCCAGCCGACCGCACGGCCTGCACCTGGCAGTTGCTAAAGCCCTCGGCGCTCTGCGAAACCGGGCCCACCGGCTCCACGAGAGCCAATCCCACGGAGAAATAAGATGCGCCAGGCCATCCTGATGGCTGTTCTCACCGCGGCTTCCGCCGCGCAGATGCTGAGCTGCTCCAACGCCCATGCGGAGGAGCCCAACACGCTGACCACCATCGCGGATGCCCGCAGCGGCATTGCCTCACCGGTGGACCTGGGCGCGCCAGGGGACTCGCCGGGAGACATGTTCGTGTTCGACCAGCCCCTGTTCAATGAGGCCCGTCAGAACATCGGCTCCAACAGCGGCTACTGCGTCCGGACGCTGCCTGGCCAGTTCAGCGAGTGCCAGTGGACGCTCACCCTGACCGACGGCACCATCACCGTCGCGGGCCGGGAGGCGGAGACCGGCACCTCGTTCATCCCCATCATTGGTGGCACGGGTGCCTACCTGGGGGTGAGCGGTGTGCTGGCTACCACGCCCAATGGGGACAGGACATTCACTCAGGTGCTCACGCTGCTCAAGCGCCCCTGAGAAGGCCCGCCTCGGGACGCCCGTCACTCCGGGCGTCCCGCTCGGCGGTGCGGGCTCAGTACTGCATGCCGGGGATGCGACCGCCCGCGGTCCAGCCGCGGCCGTTGGCGTTGAAGATGCCCACGCCGTACGCCGAGCCGCGGGCCTCGATGGTGCGCCCATCGCCCAGGCTGATGGCCACGTGGCCCGGCCGGAACAGCAGCGCCCCGCGCGTACGCAGCGCCTCTTCCACCGACATGCTTCCGCCGTTGCGCTGGATGTGCGGCAGCTGGTTCATCGTCCCGTCCGGAATCTGGACGCCCACCTGCGCGGCCGCCCACTGCACCAGCTCCGAGCAGTCAAACGTGTTGGGGTTCGCGTCGTTCAGGTTGGTCTCCGCGCCGAAGACGTAGCGGTCGCCGTTCTGCGCCAGCGCCCGCTGCACGAAGGCCTCGGCGGTGCCACGGCCGGCCGGACCGCCCGGCTGCGTCGGCGTGGTCGGGTTGGTCGGCGTCGGGCCGCCCGTGCGGTTCAGCTTGCCCCACGTCTGGGGGCCCACGATGCCGTCCACCGAGATGCCCTGGGCGCGCTGGAAGGCCACCACCGCGGCCTTCGTCTTCGGCCCGAAGACGCCGTCCACGCCGCCCGGGTTGAACCCCGCGGCCTTGAGCTTGTTCTGGAGATCCCTCACTGCGGGGCCACGGGAGCCCTCACGCAGGGTGGGAAGGGAGGTGCGAGACGTCTGAGCCGAAACGCGGTTGGAAGAAACAGAAGCGACCATGACAACAACCTCTTGTCTAAAGGGGACTATGCAGGGGTTATCGGCCGCTCGATTCTCAAAGTTGCGGAAAAAGGATCAGCCGCCCCCTCCTCCGAGCCACCGGAGGCCCCAGGCCGTCAATAATCCCAGGTAGTTACCTAACGCGAAGCCTCCCAGCGCCAGGGTCAGGCCGGGCCCCACCAGCACCCGGTTTTTCAGCGCCGCCGCTACCGGGCCGATCTGCGCCGGACCGTAGATGGTAGCCGTCGAACAGATGAGCATGCTGTCCACATCGATGCGCAGCAGCGCCGAGAGCGCCGCGTGGATCACGATGGCCAGGCCCATCACCAGCCACACATAGAGGAACAGCGTCATGCTGCCCCCGCTCAGCAGCCGCAGGTCCGCCAGCGAGCCCATGGCCACGCAGAAGATGAGCAGCACGTACTCGCCCAGCTCGTAGCTGCCCTGCAGCGCGCGCACCCGCTTGGACAGCGAGGCCAGGATGCCCAGCGTGGTGATGCCCAGCAGCACCGGCCCCGCCTCGAGCTTGCCGGTGATCATCATCGCCGGGGCCACCACCACACCCACGATGAGGGCCGAGAGCGCGAAGCCCAGCCCCATGTCCCGCAGGTGGTGCCGCGTCCACGCGCCAAGCCCCTCGCCGGGGTGCTCGAAGGCATCGTGGTGCGCCGCGGCGGTGAAGGGCGGCATGAAGCGCAGGAACAGCCGCTGCGCGAAGGTGAGCAGGAAGATGAGGTAGGCGCCGCCCGCCGTCAGGTCCGCCGCGTTGAGCAGGACGAAGGTCTCGCTGCGCACCTCCAGCACGCGGCCGATGGCGGCCATGTTGGCGGTGCCTCCGACGTACACCCCCACCAGCATGCCCGCGATCTTCCACCACTCCTCGGTCCGGTCGCGGAAGAACCAGCCCACCGCGGCCGCCGCCACCACCGCCGCCAGGCAGGCCGCCCCGAACGAGAGCAGCAACGAGCGCGCCAGCCTCGGCCACTGCCGCACATCCGTGGAGAAGAGCAGCAGCGGAATGGCCAGCGGCACGGCCACCTCGCTTACCTGCATGGCGGCCCCGGCGTTCAGCCGGATGCCCGGCACGTTCGCCGCGAGCACCCCCGCCACGTAGCAGAGCGTCACCGGGCCGAAGAACTTCGCCACCCGGAAGCGCTCTCCTGCCCAGATGGCGGCGGCCGGGAAGAGCACGCAGAGCAGGACCTGGAGGACGGTCATTCCCATCACACGCGGTCGAACAGCCCGTCGAGGAAGTCCAGCAGGAAGCCCTCTACCTGCTTGCGCTCGGGGATGGCGCCAACCATGCCGTACATCGCCGCGCTGCCCTCCGGCGCCGGCTCTCCCGCCGCGAGCCTCGAGGCGCAGTCCTTCAGGTCCGCCAGCAGCACGTCCGCCACCTTCTCGTGCGCGGGGGTGATCATGCAGTGCAGCGCGGGCGGCGTCTGCTGCCGGTCCAGCTTCCAGCCCCGGGCCTCCATCGCATCACCCAGCTCGTACACGTTGATCGAGTCCGAGCCGAACGCGAACACGCCGATGTGGGGCTCGCCCAGCACCCGCAGGCCCGGGATGGCCCGAATGCCCGCCTGGAGCTTGTCCGTCGTCGCGAGGATGCGCCGCGCGTTGTCCAGGTAGCCCTCCTCGCCCAGGTAGTGCATCACCGCCCAGGCCGCGGCGATGGCACCGCCCGGCCGCGTGCCCGTCATCGACGGCGAGGCGTACAGACCCCCGGGCCAGTCCGCGTACGTGTAGAACTGGTGCCGCCGCAGCGCCCGGTTGCGGTACAGCACCACCGAGGCCCCCTTGGCCGCGTAGCCGTACTTGTGCAGGTCCGCCGACAGCGACGTGACGCCCGGCACCTCGAAGTCGAACGGGGGAATGTCCCGCCCCAGCTTCTTCGCGAACGGCAGGAAGAACCCGCCCAGGCACGCGTCCACGTGGCACAACAGCCCGCGCGCCTGCGCCAGCGCGGCCAGCTCGGTGATGGGATCCACCACCCCGTGCGGATACGGCGGAGCGCTGCCGACGATGAGTGCCGTGTTCGAGGTGAGGAGCCGTTCCACCTCCCGCACGTCCACCCGGAAGTCCGGGCCCACGGCCGCGTGCCGCACCTCGACATCGAAGTAGTGCGCCGCCTTCTCGAAGGCCGGGTGCACCGTGGTGGGGACGATCATCTCCGGGCGGGCGATGCCCTTCTCGTGGCGCGCCCACTCCCGCGCGGCCTTCACCACCATCATGATGCTCTCGGTGCCACCGGTGGTCATCGTGCCGGCCACGTCCGCATCGCCGTGGAAGAGCTCCGCGGCCATGGACACCACCTCGCACTCCATGCGCCGCAGCGAGGGAAAGGCGATGGGCGACAGCCCGTTCTCCGACATGAACTCGCCGTAAGCCTCCCGCAGCAGCCGGGAGTGGTCCTCGTCCACGTAGTACACGAGGCTGAACGTGCGGCCGTCCTTGAACCGCGCGTCCTCCGCGTGCATGGCCCGCAGCTCCGTGAGCACGTCCTCCCGGGTGCGCTTCGTCTTCGGCAGCGACTTCGACATCCAGGCCTCCCGCGCGGCCAGTAGGGCGCGCGGGGGGGGATTACGGCCGCTTTTTGGTGGCGCGTCCTCTCTTTTGTGCGCCTTCCTCGCCTCGCATGCGTCCCACCGGCACCGCCACCGCCAGCGGGCGCAGGGTCCGCAGGGGAAGCTCCAGGGGTGCCGAGGCCTCGGCCACCGGCCTCCAGGAGCCCAGGACAATGGCCCCCTGGCTGGAACTCTGATGCGAGCCCGGGCGAGCGACACGGCCCCGCCTGCGCCGCAGGGTGCGAATGACGAGACCGGCCAGGAGCAACGCCCCCGCTCCCAACAGGAACACCGAGGGGGGACGAGGGTCGGGGACGATCAACGAGCCAGGAACGGGCATGGAGCCTCCGGAGGGGATGCCCGGGTCCTTGCAGCCCCGGTGCCGAAGGCACCCTTGCAGGAATTTCGCGGATCTACGTTCTTCGTCCCTTGAGGACATGCTCCGCAATGGAGCGCCAGATCCGAACGTCCGCGCCAAAGTGGTACAGACGGGAAGGTGCACTTCACGGGCGGTGGCGCGTAGCATCGGGGCCATGAGTATCAACGCATGGCTCCAGGAGTTCCGCGCACTCCATAAGAGGGCTCGCCAGAAGCAGCTCAGCGAAGAAGAGAAGAAGTTGTACATGGCCGCCCGGGAGCAGTTCGCTCGAGCGTTGACGGCCGCCCAGGGAATGACGCTCAAGCCGGGCGAGATGGCCCGCTCGACGTTCCGCGTCGCCCAGGCGATGCAGATCGAACTCAGCCTCAACACGGGCATCGTCCGGGCGCTGACGCTGGACGTGTCGCGGGGCGGCTTCTCGGTGGTGCTGGCCAAGGTGCCCTCGGAGAGCGAGCTGGTGGGCTACACGCTGCGCATGCCGGACGGACTGGACCCCATCATCGGGCGGGCCCGGGTGGTGGCCTCGAAGAAGCAGATCGGCAACTACCGGCTCTCGTTCGCGTTCGAGGGCATGTCCGAGTACGACCAGGACCGTCTGGAGGCGGTGCTGTTCGACGCGGCACTCTCCCGCATCCCGGGCTGAGCAAACAGCCAGGGCCTGGCTCCGCCAAGCGCCTGCTACTTTGCGTCGCGGCGTGCTCTACTGGCAGCAACAGGGCCGGAGAGGAGCACATGATGGACAGTACATTCGCCGTTCGTGGAACGAAGCGCCGCAGGATCGGTCCGGCCTGGGTCGCGGCCGTCATCCTGGGGTTCACTGGGGCACTGGCAGGCTGCTCGGACGGCACCTGTGAGCCCGAGGGAGAGGTGGTCGCTAGCTCCCCGCAGATCGGAGTGATCGCCCTGGACGAGGAGAGCATCTACTGGACGGCCACGACCGGGCCCGGGCAGCAAACGTTCGGGGAGGTCTGGCGCAAGGCAAAGGCCGGAGGTGAAGCCGAGCGGCTCTATCAAGGCACCATGAATACGCGCTTCTCCTTCCCCCGGTTAGGCGTGGACGCCACCCACGTGTACTGGCTGGAGCCGTGCAGCCGGCCCGGCGCCAACCCCACCTGTGCGGAGGTACGCCGGATGCCCAAGGCCGGCGGCGAGGTCCAGACGCTGGTGCGCGACCGGGTCTACTCCTTCGCCGTGGACGGTGACCGGGTCTACTACACCACCAGCAATGAGCAGCAGCTCGAGGGCAACCCGTCGGCACCGGGAGCCGATGGCGCGGTGTGGTCGCTGCCGAGCGACGGCAGTGGCGCGCCGGTGGCGCTGGTGTCGAACCTCTCCAAGCTGCGGCACTTGCTCGTGGAAGGAGCGTACGTGTACTTCATCGCCAACCGGGGCGAGCAGCCGGGGAGCGCGGGGATGGAGGCATGGATCTCCCGCGTGCCCAAGACAGGCGGCACCGTGGAGACGGCCGCGCTGGCCAGCGGCTATCCCAACACCTTCGTGCTGACGGACCAGGGGCTGCTGTTCTTCTCGGACAGAAACCTGGTCAAGGTGAGCCAGGGGGGCGACCTCAGGCCTGCTTTCATCAGCCCTCCTGCCGAGAACCCCGTGGAAGAACTCGTGGCCGCCGGGAACACGGTGTACTTCGGAGACTTAGGCGGCAGTGAGTCGGGCGGAGGGTTTGACGGCGAAGGGTCGAGATACATCTGCGGCGCCATCCGCACGGTTCCCCTGTCTGGGGGAGAGTCGAAGATCCTCTCCGAGGAGCAGATCTACCCCCACGCGCTCGTCACCGATGGCGCGATGCTCTACTGGGCCGGTGGAGAGCCCGACGCCAACTCCCAGACCATCCGGCGTTCGCGGCTCTGAGCCCCTTCCCGGCCTTGCTACAGAGAGCCCCCATGAGAAAGACCCTCGGTCTCGCGCTCCTCTTCGCGCTTGCTGCTTCCGGCTGTGTCACCACCGGGCCGGCGAAGCCCACCACTCCCGCTCCGGCGCCCATCGTGGAGCGCTGCGATGCCACCCAGGCACAGATCTCCCTGGAGGCGGATCAGAAAGCCAGCCCCTGGAGCATCGAGCAGCACCTGGCCAAGAACTTCCCGGACCGGAAGGTGTCCTGGCTGATGAAGGAGAGCGCCTACCAGTCGTTCGTCGTCGAGACGAACGCGAAGAACTTCGGCCGCTGTAACGACACCGGCTGCTACCTGTTCGCGGCGCCCACGGCCGTCATCCAGGGTGCCGTCCAGGCGTCGATGACCGGCGGCAAGCATGACCCGGCGGCGCTCGGAAAGGCGCTCGGCCTGCCCGCCGCGAACTTCGAAGGGCCGCTGCGGATGATGACGCTGGACATGAACGCGGCGGGCGTCTGCGCGCGCCTGCCCGTCGAGAGCGACCCGGGCGTGTGGAAGTGCACCACGCGCGAGGACACGGACTGCTTCAAGTTCGGCGGCTACACCTCCGGCGGGGTGCCTGAACTCATGGTGATCAACGCCCCGGTCACCCAGGCCCAGGTCGAACAGGTGCCATGAGCGGCGAGCAGGTTCTGCTGCGCAGCCCCCTGCTCTACAAGCTGATACGCGACGCGAGCGGTGCGCTGATCCTCGAGGTGGTGGTCGGCGGCATCGCCCTGTCGGCGGTACGGGTGCGCCTGGATGCGCGGGAAACCGCCGCCTATGAGCAGGAGGGCCAGGCCTTCACCGACCGTCTGGCCCAGGCCATCATGGCCAATCCGCCCTTTGGCGGACGCTCGGTGGACGTTCCCTGAGAAAGAGCCACGGAGGTGAGGGCTCCCCCTGTTCTCCCGCCGCGTCTCCTCCGGTATAGGTCGGGGCGCCATGCCGATAATCGCGTTCTCCACCATCAAGGGCGGAGTCGGGAAGACCACCCTGTGTGTCCACGTCGCCGCCGCCCTGGCGGATGCCGGGCACCGGGTGCTGCTGCTGGACCTGGATCCCCAAGCCCACGCCTCGATGGTGCTGGGCCTGGAGCCGGCGGATGCTCCCTGTGTGGGAGACACGTTCGGCCCGCGCCCCCGCCACCGGATGGACGAGGTGGTGGTGGCCTCACCCAAGCGCCCCAACCTCTTCATCGCCCGCGCGCACCCGCGCATGGCGGCCCAGGAGCGCGAACTCTTCCAGTGGGGCCACCGGCTGCAGGCCGTGCCCCGGGCGCTCAAGACGCTGAGCTGGACGCCGGATGTCATCATCGCCGACACGCCGCCGAGCCTGGGGGCCTTCACCGAGGCCGTGCTCAACTCCGCCGACGTGGTGGTGGCGCCCGTGCCCACCGGCGCCTTCGCGCTGCAGGGCCTGGGAGAAATCGAAAACGCCTTCCGCGACGTGCGCGAGGAAGGCGGACAGATTGTCGCCGTCGTGAACCTGTGGGATCGCCGCACCACGGCCACCAATGACGCCATGGACGCGGTGCTCAAGGAATCCACCGTCCCCGTGCTGCGCATGCGCATTCCCCGCTCGGAGGCCATCAACCAGGCGGGGCTCGGCTACGAGGTGGTCTTCGATACCAGCCCCAGCGCCCCGGGCGTCGAGGAGCTGCGAGAGCTGGCGAAGGAGCTGGGCCGCCGCGCCGGGCTGCGCTGAGCCACACGCTTGCCTGGCTAGCCTGCGTGCGTGGCCAGGCGGCGCCAGCCCAGCGGGCCGGATGTCACATCGAAAAAGCCGGGCACTCCACCCCAGTGAGGGGAGAGCCCAGGAAAATGCACGCACCAGATCTGACCTTCCGCGAGACCATGTCCGGCCCGCTGACGCTCGGCGAGAGCGACCCGCTGGTGGGCGCAGGAAAGGGCCGCCACACGCCCCTCACCGTTCACGCCACCATCAGCGTGGATGACATGGAGGCCTTCATCCAGGATCCCTCGCACGCGGCCCGGCTGGTGGCCCACATCTCCTATGCGCCGATTGGGGACTACCTGCCGGTGAAGCGGGGCAGCTTCAACCTCTTCAAAGCCGGGGATGCGCCGGACACGCGGCTGATGACCTACGGCATGGCCTTCGAGCGCCAGAGCCGCGAGTACTACCTGTCGGGCACCAAGACCATTCGCGACGGCAAAGGCTCGGACCTATGGCGCGACACCACGCGGCTCTACTGCAGCCTGCACGAGGGCTCCAACGAGCGCGGCCCCATCATCGGCGCGGGAGTGCTCAGACTGGGCCTGGGAGATTTGCTCCAGATGGTGTCCAGCATGCGCTCGGCCCGTGAGGGCATGGCGGGAATCCAGGCCGTGGCCCGGTTCGGCCGGTACTTCCTTGGCACCCTCTGGGACATTTACGCGCCTCTGGCCCGGGAGCGCGCCGCCGAGGACTTTGATGCCATCCCCATCTCTTGAGAGGCACCATGACCTCGAGCCCCCAGGCCCTTACGGCCCCCGCGTCCACACCCGTGCCCAAGCGGCCTCCTGGCCGGAAGATGGTGGGATGGTTCGATCCCCTCACCCTGGCTCGCACGGGCATGCGGGCCGCGATCTCCGCCACCATCGGGAAGCAGGCTGATCGCCGGCTGCTCGACGCGCTGGCCGCCCCCACAGTGGAGCCCAGTGACTTCTCGGTGGACGAGGCGGGCCGGCCCCGGCAGGAGTTCTGGCTCGACTATGTGTCGGACCTGGGTGACGGCTGGGATCCCACGTACGCGGTGGCCCATACGGTGGCCAGGCCCACGCTGACGCTTCGGGACGAGACGGGCACAACGCACGAGACGCGGGGCGGGGAACTGCTCGTGTTCGGCGGAGACGCGGTGTACCCGGCGGCGAGCACGCGGGAGTACGAGGCGCGCACGGTCCAGCCGTGGGCCTCGGCGATACGGGGACAGCGGGCCGCGCCGCACCTGTTCGCGGTGCCGGGCAACCACGACTGGTTCGACGGGCTCGTCTCCTTCATGCGCCTGTTCTGCCAGGGGCGCAGTCCGGCGGGCTGGCACACCCACCAGCGGCGCAGCTACTTCGCGGTGAAGCTGCCTCATGGCTGGTGGCTGATCGGCACGGACATGCAGCTCGAGTCGGACATCGACGAGCCCCAGGTCCGCTACTTCCAGGAGGTCGCGAAGCTGATGCGCCCAGAGGACCGCATCATCCTCTGTCACGCGGAGCCCGCGTGGCTGAGCGCTCAAGTCCCCAGGCCCGGAGACAGGTCCTACCTGGAGAACAACCTGGACTTCCTCCAGGAGCAGGTGCTCGGGAAGAAGGTGAGCGTCTTCCTCGCGGGGGATCTCCACCACTACCGCCGCCATGCCAATGAGCAGGGCCAGCAGAAAATCATCGCGGGCGGAGGCGGTGCCTTCCTGCACCCGACGCACGTGCCACGGAAGGAGGTCCCTCTGGCTGAAGGCTTCACCGCGCGCAAGTGCTACCCGAGCGCCAAGGAGTCCCGCCGGCTCACGTGGGGCAACCTCGCGTTCCTGAAACACAACCCGCGCTTCGGAGTCCTCACGGGTGTGCTCTACCTGCTGCTGGCCTGGGCGCTGTCGACGAACATCACCACCGCTTCGGTGGGCACGGCCTTGTCGCTGGTGGTGGGAACGGCGCTGGCGAGCCCGGGCACCGTGCTCATCGCGCTGCTGGCGATCCTGGGGCTGGTGGCCCTGGCGGATTCGCGGCTCGGCTGGTGGCGCTGGGTGATGGGAGCGCTCCATGGGCTGGCCCATCTGACCGCCGTGTTCTTCCTGGCCTGGGGCGTATCTCACCTGCTGGGAGCCGTGCTGGACATGCCCTTCCGCAGCTTGCAGCGGGGTCTGCTCAGCGCCGGGTTCCTCTTCCTGGGAGGCTTCGTCGTTGGCCCCACGGTCATGGGCGTGTACCTGCTGCTGTCGCTCAACGCCTTCGGCGTTCACGGCAACGAGGCGTTCTCGGCCCTGGCCATCCCAGATTGGAAGAACTTCCTACGGATGAAGATCGACCGAGCGGGGAAGCTGTGGATCTACCCTATTGGCATCCAGCGGGTGCCTCGCGCCTGGAAGCCGGGCAGCACCGTCCGCGAGCCCGAGTGGGTGCCTGATCCCAAGGACAAGCGCGCCACCCCGCCCACCCTCATCGAGCCTCCGATCGTGGTGTGAGGAGCGGCGCGTCCTCCCCCTCTTCTGACGCGATGAGCGCTTCGAAGGAGGGCCCTGTCGCCGAGCCTTCGAGCAGCCGGGCCTGCCGGTCCAGCTCGCGAATGGCGGACAGCTTCTCGTCCCGGCCGAGCTTCGCCGCATCCACGGCCTCGCGCAGCACCCGCAGGGTCGAGTCATAGACGTCGAGCCGCACCGGGTAGGGGGTCCGGTCCTTGCCGCCATGGGCAAAGGAGAAGCGCGCGGGATCCTCGAAGCGGTAAGGCGCGCCGTGGAGCACCTCCGCCACGCTCGCCAGGGCCACCACGGTCTTCGCGCCAACACCAGGACTGAGCAGCACCTCCGCGAAGTCCTTCGGGCCCTGCTCCGCCGCGGCGGCCAACGTCCCGTGGAGCCGGCGCAGAAACACGTCCTTGCGTGTCACCTCGTGGTGGTCCGGCATCCTCAGGTGCGGCAGGGCAAGCTGCCCAGGCTGAGCCTCCGCCCCTTCGCGCAGCTTGCGCAGAGCACCCAGCACCCGGTCCGGTCCCTCCACGACGAGCTCCACCTGGGCCTGCCGGGCCTGCTGGGCCCGCGCGTCCGTGAGGTTGACGATGACGCCTTGCGGAGGCCCATCGATCGCCGCATGGGGCGTCTCCACGAAGCTGGTGAGCCCCTCGGACAGCCAGTGGTAGCGCCGGGCCTCGCGCGTCTCCACGTTCATGCCCTGCTGCACCACTGCCCAGGCGCCATCATCCGCGACGACGAAGCCGTGCATGTACAGCTCGAAACCGTCCTGCACCGCCGCGCTGTCCACCTTGGCCGTCAGCTTGCTGGCCCGGACGAGCGCGTCCGCCTCCAGCCCGAACCGCGATCCCAACGCCAGCAGCTCATCGGGCGTGCGGCGGGACTCGGCGCCCTTGCCCCCACAGAAGTGCAGCCCCAGCTCCCGCTCCACCGGAGCAAGGCCCCGCTTGAGCGCACCGAACACCGTGGTGGTGACACCGGAGG
>DASVVJ010000570.1:0-3167 GCA_036389955.1 Myxococcaceae bacterium | reverse complement strand
CGAACTGGGCATCTTCCACCGGGACATCAAGCCAGAGAACATCCTGGTGCGCGCCAGCGATGTCGAACCCGTCCTCGTGGATTTCGGCGCCGCCGCCTTTCCCCTGGGGCCCGCGCTGACCGACCAGCGGCTGCCGCCGGGCACCCCGCGCTACACCTCTCCCGAGGCCCTGCGCTTTGACCGCGAGCACCGCGGGCAGCCGGACGCGCGCTACGAGTTCAAGGCGTCCGACGATATCTACGCGCTGGGGGTCACCCTGTATGACGTGTTGACGGTGCCCCGGCTCTACAGCGACCCCAAGTACCTGCCCGTGGGCAATGAGGTCATCCCCCCCATGTCGGCCCACCGCGTCAATGAGCGGGTGCCGGTGGCGCTCAGCCAGCTGGTGGACCAGATGATGGCGCGCCAGCCCGAGCAGCGGCCGGTGAGCATGGAGAAGGTGCGCCGCTCGCTGGCGGAGTTCCCCCCGCTGCAGGGAGAGGAATGGAAACAGCGCACGCTGCACCCACCCTCGGCGCAGGCGCCCCTTGCCGTGCCGGTGCCCCCCCGGC
The DNA here is from genome assembly GCA_036389955.1 of Myxococcaceae bacterium. GTDB lineage: Bacteria > Myxococcota > Myxococcia > Myxococcales > Myxococcaceae > DATHBR01. The sequence continues at coordinate 2,616 of DASVVJ010000570.1, read as the reverse complement.
GGGCTGCTCCCCGCCGGCTGCGACGGCTTCTCCAGCTTCCCCGGGCCCGGACAGTGGCGGGCGTGGCGGGGGGCCTCCTCGTGCTCCTGCTGCTCAGTCTGGGAGTGCTGCGCCAGAACAAGCCCGGGCCCGTACCGCCTCCGGCGCCTGTCGCGGCTGGCCCTGGGACCATGCCTGGCGCCAACCCCCCGCCGCCTGCGATATCACCGCCCGAGCCGGCCCCCGCCGAGACGAACACCCTCTCACCTCCTGCCCCTCCCTCCGCGAAGAAAGGCAGCCCCATGACAGCCTCTACGCCGCTCGCCGACCCCACTGAAGCGCTGTGCCAACGCAAGAAGCCCCCCTCGCGTGGCTCCAAGGAATTTCGCCAGTGGTGCAAGTGCGCCGCCCTCGCGGGCACCATGGCCGCTGCCAACGCGGGGTGCTCCGCAGTCCCGCTCCGGCCCGATCCGGGGCCCTGCCCCCCGGAGGCGGTCGAAGCGATGGAGGACCACGTGTTCTACCCGGCGCACGGCGCCAAGCTCATCATCAGCCTGGACAAGGAGACCCCGCTTGGGTGGCCCGATGAGCCGAAATTCGACGCCTGGACGGAAGGCCCTGTGACCGCCAAGGTCATCTACTACCCGGACAAGAATAACGCGCGCATCCCGGTGGGAAGCCTCCTCTTCGGGTACCTGTGGCTGGACACGAGATGGGGCCCTGAGTACGCCATGCTGCGCTTCAACCGTCTCGAGACGCCCGAGGGAAAGAGCTATCCGGTGTGCATCTTCGGATATGAACACGATGGGTTGATCAACAAGCGGGAGGGCTCCAGGCCCGGCGCCGCCATCCTTCCTCGCTACGGACACGCATTTCCCGCGTGGGAGAACTGGCCGCCTCCACCAGGGCCGTTTCTTGGTTGGGACGGCGTAGACTGAGCGGGCACGGGGCCATGGCCTGGCCGCACGGGCCTTGCGCTCCCCACTCAGCGCAGGGGCAGCTCGCGGAAGAGGATGTCCTGCTCGAAACCCAACCGCCGCGCCGCCTCGGCGACCAGCCGGAACAGGTCCAGCTCCTGGGGTTAGCACTCCTGCGTTAGGGGCCAGATGGGTCAGGCCCAGGTCGCCCTTGAGGTCCTGGTGGACGCGCTCGGTTCTCCAGCGCTGCATCACCAAGCAGGTGAGTTGCTCCAGCGCAGAATCAGGCGGAACCAGACGGAACGACACGAGATAGCAAGCCAACGTAGAATCAAGGCGTTAGCCGGTAGCGCAGGGGCTCCGCTTCAAGAACTCCAAGCGGATAGCCCTTCAACCGGGCTACGTCCTGAGAGGGAATCATTACCCGGCAGGTTCTACGACAGATTCTAGGTTTTGGTTAAGCTTACATGCTCTCCTGCCTTAACAAAGAGGCATTCGTGAATGCGATTCTTTCGAGAGCGAATATTTTCATTCTGCTGTTGGTCTTCCTGATTGGCTGTGCCGGAAATCGCCAACACTCTCCTGGAGAGAACGCTGACCAAAACACGAGAATCGATAATTTAAGGAAGGCCGTACAACTCCCTTGGAAGGATGATGGAAGTTGTGTAGTGCGAGAAGCACCGAACGAGTGGCCTGTGGTGGTGGAGAGATGTTTTCATGCACTCGATCTCCAAAATATTCGCTTCGAAACTTCTGCGGGAAAGTGCGCTGTCGACTCTGCGGATACGACTGCACCAGGGAAATGCCTGTTAGCAGCAGTTCCAGTGGTAGAAACATCGTTGGCGATAAGGAGGTTTGCAGGACCACAACTGGCAGCATTTCCGCTGGCGGCAGCGCCACTCGTTTTGACACCTGCAGCACCAGTGTTAGTTGCCGCCGGGGTGATAGTCGTTGGTGGAATTGCTGCTGTCTTGATTGTAGAGGCTATCGCGGATTATGTGGAAAACACGTCAGCGCGGAGGGCCGAACCAGAGGAGACCAAGCCGCGAACGATAGTCGATGCCAGTCCAACGCCCAAGCTTAAACCTAAACCTCATCCATCTCCCAGGGGCAGGCTAGGCCCGGATCTCTTTCCTTCTCCACCTGAGTGGAAGCCGGACACTGACAGGAATAAGGAAAAGCCAGGCCGTATCTATGTAACTTATACGAAACGCAACCACAAAACTAACCGCTACTATTCTGGGCGAACCAGCATGTTGATCGACTTGAGTAAGCCCCATTACCCTCAAGCGGTGGATGCAATCAGAAAGCGGGATAAAAATCATCACATCGAAGATGAGAATCCTGAACCAAAGGATCCCGCGTTCGACGGTGCGGAGATTGATAAGTTCGATGTTGGGACCGCTGTGAACTATGGTGACAGATATCAGGATCTCGCTTACTGGAGGATTCGCGGAAGAGAGCAGCAGTTGATTGATCGTTTTGGAGGGGCATGGTCCGATACAGGGGGATCCTATAAAACGGAAAACAATATTCGAGCTGTGGCAAAGGATCATAAGCTAGGCTGGGAGTTTCACAAGGCTGCCGCAGACAAGTGGGGCGAGCTTAACGAGTATACGGGAGACTAGGGCCAAGATGACCATGCCCATAGACAAACCGGGAACGTTCTTGAGAATCCCTCTTGGCGATGGCTCAGTCGGCTATGGGAGGGTTCTTGAAG
>DASVVJ010000569.1:0-4126 GCA_036389955.1 Myxococcaceae bacterium | reverse complement strand
GGCCGGCGATGAGCACATGCCGAACGGCAGAATGTTCAGCAGCGGCACGTTGTCCATGATGTTCGCCGCCGGTGTCGAGCCGAGCACCCGGTTGGTCGGCAAGACCGTCAGCGATGAGGGCGCCACACCGAAGCTGCACTGCAGCATGGCGCCCATGACGACCTGTGGCCCTCCCATGTGGGTTCTCCTTTCCCGCTACTGCGTGAACTCATCCTCACCCGGCTTTGCCTCACTGGCCACCAAGTGGCCACGCACCGCGGTCAGGGCCTGGAACATCGGGTGGATCGACTTCTGGTGGAGCGCCCCCGTCAGGTACTGCGAGCGGCACCAGGCGTCATCGACCACGCCCTTCTTCCGCCGGGGATAGAGCGCGTAGAACTCGATGCGGTCCGGGAGGAACTCCGCGCCCATCCGCAGCTCGAGACGGCGGCGCAGCTCCATCTGGCGCGCCCCCGACTCCCGTGCCGCCACCTCTTGCGTCTCCGCGCCGGTGAACACGAGCAGCACGTAGCGGTGGTGCCCCATCAGGCCCCCCGTCGGCACGGCAACCACGGACACGCCCTCGACAAAGGGCAGATCCGCCAGCGCGGCGGCCACCTCGGCCGAGGGATAGACGCGCCCCTCCTTCCGCGCATCGCGCGTGCTGGCGTAGTGGTACTGCTGCCGGATGCGCGAGAGGACGATGTAGCCAGGCGGCCGCCCCTTGTCGGGCAGCAGCGTGAGGACGCCCACGTCGCCCGCCGCCTCCTGACCGCTCATGTTGAGGTCCCTCAACGTCCAGGAACGCCCAGCGGCCGGAAGCGCCTCCGTGTGGATGTCTCCCACGTGCCGCCAGGAGCCGGCCACCATGCCGCCCGCCGTGGAGTCGATGAGGACGTTGGCATGGGGCACCTCGGTCAGGCCGCACTGGCGCACCCAGGCGCGCCAGGCCTGCCAGTCGAGCCGTTCCTCGGGACACCGGAACCAGAGCGAGAGGTTCTTGAGGCTCTTGCCCCGGCCGCGCAGGAGGATGTCGCGCAGCGCCGGAGTGACGCCCAGCGCATGCAGCGGGTGCTCGAACAGCGGTGCCTGCTCATGCTCCAGGTCCGCCAGCTCCAGGTGAAGGAAGGTGGCGCCCCGCAACAGCGTGGCGAAGAACAGGGCCGGCTGGTGCTGGAGCAGGTGGAAGCCCGGCGCCGCGAGGTGGTCCCCCGGCCCCAGCTTGAAAGAGAGCAGCCCATCACACAACGCACCGCGCCAAGCGTCCGCCGCGAGCAGCGGCACGGGCGTGTCGGTGGGATCCACCAGGGGGGAGAACAGCAGGCCGACCGGCTCGTCCGGCTTGTAGGTGTACGAGGTGAACCCGGGCAGGGCATGGCCACGGCTGCGCAGCAGCAGCTTTTCGAACCCCTTGAGCAGCGGCACCTGGTGTGGCTCGGCGGCGATGTGGTCCGGAGCCAGCGCCTCGAGCCGGCGGGACACGAAGTGCGTGCCCTGCGGCGGCAGAATGCTGAGGCAGGCGCCCAGGCGCAGGGCCGCCGCGAGCGAGATGAGGAGCTCGGCCCCCATGTTGTAGACGAGGCACAGCTTCGCCCCGGGCTTCACGCCCTGTTCGGCCCACTCCGAGCCGCGGCGGGCCGCCTGATCATGAAGCTGGCGATAGCTCAGCGCCTGCCAGCCCCGGAGCCGGTCATAGGCCCTGAAGGCGATGCGCTCCGACTCGAGGTGCCGGATGACCAGGTCGTGGAAGAAATCGTAGTGCTGGCCCGGCCGGCTCTTGGGCGGCGGAGCGCCACGGCCTGCCTGGGCCGCGGTGAGCGCGGCGATGAAGCCGTCAGGGTCCTCCCAGCTCTGCCTCAGCCACTCCGGTGCCCCCGCCTCGGGAGCGTGGCCCAGGTCCAGCAGCTTGAGAATCTCCCTGACGTCAAAAGACATGGTCGCCTTGGCTCAGCGCCACTCTACAGTCAAGCGGACGGAGCGCCAGATTCGCTCCCCAGGGCCCGGTGAAGTAGGCTCACCGCAGGAGGTTCTTCGTGCAGGCGCTGCAGCTCATCATGAATCCAGGGCTGCCTGACGAGAAGGTCTTCCCTCTTCGCGAGGGAAGCACGCTCATCGGGCGTGACAACGACAATCCGGTCTCCTTCCTCCACAGCAGCCTGTCCCGGAAGCACGCCCGGCTCGACATCGCCGGCGGCAAGGTGACGCTGTGCGACCTTCACAGCAAGAACGGCACCGCCGTGCGCAACGTGCGGCTGCCCAAGGGCGGCAGCCGCGAGCTGCGGCCGGGTGACACGTTCACCTGTGGGGCCGTGGACTTCAAGCTGGTCGTCGAGGACGCGGAGCACAAGGTCAACCCCACGCGCACGTACACCGCCCGGGCGATCACCGAGATCTCCATGCGCGAGCTGTTGGGCCAGGACGAACTCAGCCAGAGCTCCGCGCTCAAGCTGAGCGCCGTGCCCCCCACGGAGCGCGCACAAGACAAGCTCCGCATCCTCCTCAAGGTCAGCGAGCTGATGTCCTCGCCGGGCACCATCGACACCTTGATGGAGCGCGCGCTGGATCTGGCGTTTCAGATCCTCGACGTGGACCGGGCCGTCATCCTGCTGGTGGAGCAGCGCACTGGCGCCCTGCTGCCGCGGGTGACCCGCACCGCGGACGGCAGCAAGGCCGCGGGCAGCAACATCTACAGCAAGCACATCGTCCATTACGTGCAGCACAAGGGCGTGGCGGCGCTCTTCGCCGACGCCCGGCTGGACCCGCGCCTGGAGACGGCGGACTCCGTCATGCAGCAGTCCATCTACGCGGCCATGTGCGCCCCGCTCAAGGCGCGCACGGAGCTGCTGGGCGTGCTCTACGTGGACAACCTGCATACCCCCGAGCGCTTCTCGCAGGAGGACCTCGAGTTCCTGTCCTCCTTCACCAACCTGGTGGCCATCGCGCTGGAGAACGCGATGCTCAATCAGCGCATCGAGCAGGAGGCGGTGCTGCGCAACAACTACCAGCGCTTCTTCCCGCCCAGCGCGCTGAAGCGGCTGGAGCAGTCCTCCTCGGGCATGGTGCTGGGCGCGCGGGAAACCGAGGTGACCACCCTCTTCTCGGACATCAGCGGCTTCACCAGCATGTCCTCGCGGATGCGGCCCACCGAGGTGGTGGACATGCTCAACGAGTACTTCCCCATCATGGCGGACATCGTGTTCGAGCAGGAGGGGACGCTGGAGAAGTACATCGGCGATGCGTTGATGGCCATCTGGGGCGCGCCCTTCGGGCATCCGGATGACGCGGACCGCGCGCTCTGGGCGGCGGTGCGGATGCAGCAGGAGCTGGTGTCGCTCAACGAGCGCCGGCGCGCCCGCGGCCAGGAGGGGATTGAGATCCACATCGGGCTGAACACCGGCATGGTGGCGGCGGGCAACATCGGCTCCAAGCGCTTCCTGCAGTACGCCACCATTGGAGACACCACCAACGTGGCGGCCCGGGTGTGCAGCGCCTCAAAAGAGGGAGAGATCCTCATCACCCAGAGCACCCTGGACCGGCTGGTGGACCAGAGCCGCTGGAAGCTGGAGCTGCTGCCGCCCGTGCAGGTCAAGGGCAAGGAAGCACCGCTGACGCTCTACCGGTTGGACTGGAGCGTCGCGAAGCCTCCGGCGTACTGAGCCCGCACCATGACGCTAGCGCGCAACAGCCAGGCGATGGAGCCCTTGCTCTCGGGCGGGGCCGTTGTCATTTGTTAAGCAAGAGAGCGAAAGGCTTGCGTGAGTTCCCCCAGAAAACTCCTTCCCAGCGGCGTCCCCGGCTTCGATGTCCTTCTCGGCGGTGGACTTCCCGAGCGCCAGGCCCTGTTGATCACAGGCCAGCCTGGAACGGGTAAGACCGTTCTCGCCAGCCAGGTGGCCTTCTACCACGCGGCGCGTGGCACCCCCGTGGTGCTGGCCACCACCACCTCCGAGTCTCAGGCCAAGCTGCTCGAGGACCTCGCGGGGTTCTCCTTCTACAACCGCGCGAAGGTGGGCGAGGAACTCTTCTTCCTCAACATCTATACGTGGCTCAAACGAGGCGCTCGGGAGGCCAGGGAGATCCTCGTCAACACCGTGCGTGAGCGGAAGGCCAGGCTGCTCGTGGTGGATGGGCTGCGCTCGGTGCGCGA
>DASVVJ010000568.1:0-18058 GCA_036389955.1 Myxococcaceae bacterium | reverse complement strand
TCTCTTCCCCGAGCTCCGGGAGCGCATCGCCCAGATGCGGGACGATCAGCACTACCCGTGGGAGGAGTACGTGCGGATGATGCACGACCTGCACGCCCGGCTCAGTGACTCCTCGCTCCGGGCGGTGGCCCAGGCCTCCATCGTGAAGCTCCTGCCCCTTCACCGGGCCGCGGGGTTCAACACCCTGGAGCGCATCTTCGGTGACTTCGAAGCGTTCTCGCACGATGTCGTCAGCGGCCTGCCGTGCGCGGAGTCCATCCGCACGGTGTCCTTCAGCCCGGACTCGGTGGTGCTGGAGGTGGACACGCGCCTGCCCATTCCGTTGCTCTCGGGCTTCTTCCAGGGCTTCCTGTCGGGCTTCGGCCGCGTGCTGCTCTCCGAGCAGGTGACGCGGCACGAATCCACCACCCGCTTCACGCTGAAGTGGTCCTGAGTCAGGGCCCCACTTCCACCGTGCGCGACAGCCAGTCCACACCGCCGCGCCCATCCCGGGCCACCACGTAGAAGGTGACCCGTCCAGGCGTGGAGGGCGTCACGTACGTGGTGGACGGATCGCCAGGCTTGCCATCCACCGGCTCCAGCGAGCGCAGCTGCTCCACCTCGCCCTCACCCGTGGCGTACCAGCTATAGAAGACCTGCTCCGTTTGAGTGCCCGTGTCCGTCTCGTACTGCTCCAGGCTGCCCTCGGCCAGCCTCGGTACCAGCGTCACCTCGGTGCCCGGCGGCAGCGTGCCGCCCAGCGGCGCGTCGTCCACGAGGATGTCCTCCAGGCGCGGGTTCTGGTTGGGCGTGGCCGTCAGCCGCAGCGTGAGCCGCCGCACGCCCCGCTCCAGCCCCTCGGGGGCCTCGGTGCCGTCACTGGCCTCGTAGCCGATGAAGAGCGGAATGCCCCGCTCCAGCACGGCGCGCTGCTCGGGATCATTCGGATCCAACGGCTCGCCGCCCGTGCCCGCGTTGGCCGTGTCCTGCAGCACCTCCTGCACGTTCGGATCCTGCAGCGACAGCTGGCCATCGGGCAGCGTGGCACCGTCCTCGCCCGGGCAGTCCAGTTCCTCCGAGTAGGCGTTGCCCAGCTTGCACAGCGCGAGCGTCACCCCCACCTCGCGCTCCTCGGGTGCCACCGCCAGCGTGGTGAACACCACCGGGGGCGGCAGCGCGGGGTTGTCCGGATCGAACGTCACCTCGGGGGGCTCGGCCTTGATGGCGAGCACCCGCACGCGGCGGATCTCACTCTGCTCTTCGAAGGTCGGGCCACACGCGGCCACGGCCACGGCCAATGCGGGAAGAACCAGCGCGCGCATGTCAGAAGCTCCCCTTGGCGCCGATGATCGGCAGGAGGGGCAAGCCCTCCAGGAACGCCGACTCGGTGTAGTTGTAGTTGTAGAGGACGCCTTCCTTCGCCGGGTTGTTGTAGGCGTTGGTCAGGTCCAGGTACACGTTGAGGTTCCACGCGTCGAAGACGAAGGTCTTGTCCACGCGGACATCCATCTGGTGGAAGTTGGGCAGCCGGTCCGAGTTCACCGGCCCGAAGATGGGGATGAACACGTCGGTCAGGTCATCCCGCCGGGCGCCGGTGATGGGCGTGCGCGGGTTGCCGGAGGAGAAGCGGAAGCGCGCGCCCAGCTCCCAGCCGTCCGGCAGCTTGTAGCTGGCGATGGCCGTGAGCACGTGCGTCTGGTCGTTGTCGAACAGGCGCAGCGACCCGTCCGGCCTGTCGCGGCGCTGACTGCGGCTGAAGGTATAGGCCACCCACCCGAAGAGCCGCTCGGTGAGGTTGCGCCGGGCCAGCAGCTCGAAGCCATAGATGCGCCCGGTGCCCAGGTTGGTCAGCTGCTCGGGCACCTGCTGCCCGTTGCGCTCCACCAGCCGGTCCGACCGGACGATGAGGCGCGTGAGGTGGTTGTAGAACAGCTCGCCGCTGATGAAGTACTCGGGGGTGGGCTGCCACTCGCTGCCCACGCTGTACTGGGCCGAGCGCTTGGCCCTCAGCTCCGGGTTGCCGAAGACGCTGTTGGGCTCTTCGTTGATGGCAGGCCCGTGGTACAGCCCCGCGCCGCCCTTGAGCGTCACCGTGCCCGTGAGGGCATAGCGCACCGCCAGCCGCGGGTTGAGCGAGCGCTTGCGCACCAGCTGCTCCGTATAGACGTAGCTCTCGCTGCGCACGCCCGGCACCACCAGCAGGCCCGGCAGCGGCTTCCAGCGCGCCTCGGCCCACATGGCCGGGAAGTACTGGGAGGCGTCGCCGTCCACCACCAGCACCTCGTCCAGCAGCAGGGGCGCGGGCGGCTCGCCCTCCCGCGGCGGGGACTGCACGCGCGCCCTCACGCTGCCGTTCGAGTAGTTGACGTCCAGGCCGCCCGCCAGGGTGAGCTCCTCGCTCATCGTGTACTCGGCGGTGGAGCGCAGATCCAGGTCCAGCGTGGAAATGCGCAGGTTGCGGTCCCCGAGGATGAACTGGATCAGGGTGTTGCCCACCAGGCCCTGGCTGTCCAGGGTGAACGCCCCGGACTTGTACTGGTGGCCCAGCCGCACCTGGCTGAAGCCGGTGGTGATTTCGAACGCGCCGTTGACGCTGGGATCGTCGTTCGCGGGCCGATCGAACAGCAGCCCCAGCACGTCATTGGAGACGAGCCCCTGGAGGGTGAAGGTGTGCTGCTTGCTGGGGGTCCAGTGCAGCTTGAGCTGGGCGTCGTAGTAGCGCGGGGCTACCTGGATGGACGGGCCGTCCTCGTTCTCGGGAACGAGCTTCAGCACCAGATCGATATAGGAGCGCCGGCCCGCCACGGCGATGCCCAGGTTGTCGGTGATGGGGCCCTCGAGCACGGCGTTGGACTCGAGCAGGTTGACGCTCGCGGTGCCGTGGAAGCGGTCCATGCGCGGGGCGCGGCTGCGCACGTTGATGACGCCGCCGGTGATGTTGCCGAAGTACGCGGAGAAGTTGCCGGGCAGGAAGTCCACCGAGTCCAGCAGCTCCGAGTTGTACACGGAGGTCAGCCCGCCGAAGTGGAACAGCAGCGGAATGCGCTGCCCGTCCAGGAACACGCCCGAGTCGTTGGGGCTGGTGCCGCGGATGACGATCTGCCCGCCGTTGAAGGCGGGCCGCGCCACGCCGGGTAGGTTCTGCACCACCTTGAGCGTGTCGCCCTGGGTGCCGGGAATCTTCTGAATCTCCGCCGCCTGCAGCGTGGTGCGGGTGACCTCCTTGCGCTCGCGCTCGCTGCGCACCACCGTCTCGTACTGGCTGAAGATGCGCCGCTGCACGTAGTACGTGGCCTGCGTCTGCTGGCCCTCGCTGATGAGCTCCCGGGTGCGGAACCGGTCGTACCCGCTGAGCACGACGATGACCTCGTGCGAGCCGTTGGGAACCCCGCGGAAGGAGAAGCGGCCCTCCTTATCCGTGGAGGTGGTGAGCTGCAGCTCCGGCAGGGCCACCTCGGCGCTGGCCAGCGGCTTGCGGGTGCCCCGCTCCAGCGCCTGGCCGCTGAAGTTGACCGGGGGCTCGGGCGCGGGCCCGGTGCCCTCCTCGGGAGGCGGGGGCGCGCGCCAGACGAACTGGTAGGCGTACTCGATGCGCACCGGGGCGGGCACGTTGTCCACCTCGGCCGGCTCGAACTCGAACTGGCGCACGGCGGCCACGGCCGCCTCGTCGAACCCCTGACCGGCCGGCTGCGTCACCTGCACGTCGGTGACGGCGCCCGTCTCGGAGATGTCGATGAGCATGACCACGGTGCCCTCGAGCTGCTGCGCGAGGGCCTCGGGTGGGTACTGGGCCTCCACCTGGCGCTTGAGCACCGGGGGCTTGGTGAGCACCCCGGTGGGCGCTCCCGCGTCAGGCGCGGGAGTACCGGCATCCGGGGCCCCCTGGGCCGCGGCGGCGGTCGCAACGAGGAGACAGAGAACGGAGGCGAGCGTTTTCATAGAGGGGCGCGGGCTATCCGCGCTCCCCCTCTAACGCCCTCCCGCCTTTGGCGCGAGCACGATTTCAATCCGCCGGTTCAGACTGCGGTTCTCCGGCGTGTCATTGGTGGCAATAGGCTGGTACTGCCCGTAGCCCGCCGCCGAGAGCACGGTGGGGTCCACCCCCGAGTCCTGGAGCGCGCGCACCACCGCCATGGCCCGGGCCAGGCTCAGCTCCCAGTTGGAGGGAAAGGGCCCATCCTTGGGCATGGGCACGTCGTCGGTGTGGCCCTCCACGCGGATGATGCGGCCCTGTACCGTCTTCAGCGCGTCGGCGATCTTCTTCAGCGCGTCCTGGCCCTCCTTGTTGACGCGGGTGGAGCCGGAGGCGAAGAGGATTTTGTCCTTGAGCTGCACCGTCATGCGGCCCTGCAGCTCGGAGAGCTGAATCTTCCCCTCGGAGATCTCCTGCTTGAGGCTCTGGGCGAGGTTCTCGTACTCGGAGCTCTTCTTCTCCAGGGCCTCCTTGGCCTCGGCGAGCCTGCGGGTGGACTTGGCCAGCTCGTCATTGAGCGCGGTGAGCTCGATGTTCTTCTGCTCCAGGGCATAGCGCTCGGCGGCCGAGGCGGTGAGCCGGGACTCGGAGGTGGTCAACCGCGCGGTGAGCGCCTCCTTGTCGCGCTCCAGGGCGGCGATCTGCTCCTCCAGCTGCTTCACCTTGGCTTCCAGCGCCTCGCGGGCGCCCTTCTCGTCCTTGAGCCGGGTCTCCAGGTTGGAAGCCTCGAGGGCCAGCTCGTCGTACTTGCCTTGAGAAACACAGGCGGTGGCGGCAAAGGCCGTGAGCGAGGCCAGGGCCAGCATGGAACGCATGGGTAGAAGTCCTCCTGACGACAGGTGAATGAGCCGGTGACACTACCGCTCACGGGCGCCCGCGTCCGAATATATAGAGCGCCTATGCGCTCGATGTGCCGCCCCCTTCTCCTGCTGCTGCTCCTGTCCGCCGCCAGCACCCGCGCGGCGGAGCGGGCCTCGCCCACCCTGGTGTTCATGACGGACTTCGGGCTGCGGGATGACTCCATCGCCATCTGCAAGGGCGTGATGCTGGGCATCGAGCCCCGGCTGCGCATCATCGACCTGTCGCACGACGTGGAGCCCTACTCCGTGCTGGACGGGGCGCGCTTCCTGTCGGGCGCGGCGCCGTACTACCCGCCGGGCACGGTGTTCGTGGGAGTCGTGGATCCGGGCGTGGGCAGCGAGCGCCGGGCGCTGGTGGCGAAAACGAGGCGCGGCCTGTTCGTCGTGGTGCCCGACAATGGCCTGCTCACCCTGCTGGAGCGCCAGGAGGGCCTCGAGGAGGTGCGCGCCATCACCAATGCCTCCTGGCACTGGGGCGGCACGCTGTCCTCCACCTTCCACGGCCGCGACATCTTCGCCCCCGTGGGGGCCCGGCTCGCCCGGGGAGACGACTGGACCCAGGTCGGCGAGCCCGTCAAGGACTGGGTGCGGCTGAACATCCCAGAGGCCAGGCCGACGGACACGGGGGTAAGCGGCACGGTGCTCGCCATCGAGCACCCGTACGGCAACCTCGTCACCAACGTGGACGGCGCGGTGCTGGCCCAGCTGGGCTACCAGCGCGGAGACACGGCGAGAGTCTCTTTCGGCAAGGGCCGCGAGCTGCGCCTGCCCTACGTGGGCACCTTCAGCGACGTGCCGGTGGGCAAGCCGTTGATGTACGTGGACTCGCGCGGGCGCGTGGCCTTCGCGATCAACCAGGGCAGCTTCGCCCAGCAGCAGGGCATCAAGCCGCTGATGCCGCTGGTGCTGCGGCGCAAGTAGCTGCCCCGCTCAGCGGGAGAAGACAGGGTTGGTGCGCAGCCACGCGGCGAAGAGCGCGTCCGCGAAGCCCTTGCCGGGAATGAGCACGCCGCCCGAGGCCTCACCGGACACCTGCAGCCCGCTGTTGGGCACATAGGTGATGACCAGGTTGTCACCCTTGCGCACGTCCTTCAGGGACTGCAGCATCGCCTCCAGCTGCGGCTGCATCGTGGCGGAGTTCAGGTCCGCGTGGCGCGAAAGCCCGTGGCGCATGGCCTCCACGAGCTGATCGCGGCGCACCTTGCGCAAAAAGCGGAAGTGCAGGCGCTTGAGGTGGTTGGCGGCAATGGCCTCGGACTCCGCGCGGGGAATCTGCTCCATATAGAGCCCCCACACGTAGACATCGAAGAAGAGCTTCTCCTTGAGGGCCATGTGCGCCAGCGCCAACCGGCGGCCTTCCAGCTCCAGCGTGTCGGGCATCTTCACGCCCCCGACTTCTTTCGCCTCGGCCAGCCCCGCCGCCAGCATCGCGCCCAGCACCAACCACCTCGCCCCCGCCACCCAACCGCTTCGCGCCATTCGGCCACCCCGCAACGCCCTCGCGGCCTGGACTGCCGTCCTCTCCCCTCCGGAGACGACGGCGCCCTGGAAGGTTGTCCCCTTCCACCAATCCGCGAGTAACCCGAGCATTCGGAACACTGGGTCTCGGGGCGGCGGGTGGCCAGAGCCCCTGATCTCAGCGTGCACGGATCCCGACATTCGAGAGTGGGTGGAAAGCCGCCCCATGAACACGAGGGTACCGACAGGGTCTGACGTTCCCGGCTGAGGTGCACTCGTGAACGGAAGTGCCCGCCTGCCTGCACGCGTGGCGGGCGGCTGCCCGGAGCCTGCTGGGCGTGATGAGCACTACCGCACACCTTGCCGGTATGGCCCCCTTCTTCGATGACGACGCAGAGGAGCCCTCACAAGCGCTGTTGGATGGCGTGCGCTCGGCGGCGGTGCCGCTGACGGGCTCGGCCTCGGATCTGGACGCGCTGGTCGAGGGCATCGGTGACGCGCGCTTCGTCCTGCTGGGCGAGGCAACCCACGGCACCCACGAGTTCTACGCGCTGCGTGCGGCGCTGACCCGCCGGCTCATCAGCGAGCATGGCTTCACCGCGGTGGCGGTGGAGGCGGACTGGCCGGATGCCCTGCGGGTGAACGCCTTCGTCCACGCCGAGAGCCAGGACACGGACGCCGAGGCGGCCTTGGGGAATTTCCAGCGCTTCCCCCGGTGGATGTGGCGCAACCAGGAGGTGCTGAAGCTGGTGCGCTGGATGCGGGCGCACAACGAGGCCCAGCCGCCGGATCGCCGGGCGGGCTTCTATGGGTTGGACCTCTACAGCCTGCACGCCTCGATGCGCGAGGTGGTGAGCTACCTGGAGAAGGTGGACCCGGCGGCGGCCCGGCGTGCGCGCGAGCGCTACGCGTGCTTCGAGCACTTCGGCGAGGACCCGCAGCACTACGGGCACGCCACGGCATACGGCTACTCGGACACGTGCCGGGACGCGGTGGTGGAGCAGTTGATGGAGCTGCAGCAGCACCGGGCGTGGGGCGGGAGAGAAGAGGACGAGCGCTTCTACGCCGAGCAGAACGCGCGGCTGGTGCGGGACGCGGAGGCGTACTACCGGACGATGTACGCGGGCCGCAACGAGAGCTGGAACCTGCGGGACACGCACATGGCGGACACGGCGGACGCGCTGGCCCAGCACCTGGAGCGCAAGCTGGGCCAGCCGGCGCGGATGGTGGTGTGGGCCCACAACTCGCACCTGGGAGACGCGCGGGCCACGCAGCTGGGGGACCAGGGCGAGCTGAACCTGGGGCAGCTCTTACGCGAGCGGCACGGCAAGGCCACCTACAGCCTGGGCTTCACCACGTACACGGGCACGGTGATTGCCGCGAAGGAGTGGGACGGGCCGGGGCTGCGGCGGCGCATCCGCCCCGCGTTGACGGGCAGCTACGAGCACCTGTTCCACGAAGTGGGCCTCGGGCGGTTCCTGCTGCGCATGGAGGAGCTGGGTGAGGCGGCGGCGGGCTTGAGGGAGCGGCGGCTGGAACGGGCGATTGGCGTGGTGTACGCACCGCGAACGGAGCGCTGGAGTCACTACTTCCAGGCGGACCTGCCGGCGCAGTTCGACGCGGTGGTGCACTACGACGAGACGTGGGCGCTCAAGCCCCTGGACGCGGACGCGGGGCACGAGGAGGAGGACGCGCCCGACACGTACCCATTCGGCCTGTAGGCCCTACTTCCGGGCGGGCTCGCTCTTGGCGGGAGCGGGCTTCTTGAGGTGGGCCTCGATGCGGCCCTTGAAGTCGGGCAGCAGGTCATTGGGGATGGGGACGGACAGGTTGTACTGGGCAATCTTCCAGCTCCCCCCCTCCTTCACCAGCACGCCCGAGCCCCGGCAGGGCCCCATGTTGGGCGTGTCGAGCGCCTCGTCGAACCAGGCCACGGTGCCCTCCTTGGACACGGAGACATTCCGCGACACGGCGCGGAAGTTCCACGCCTTGCCCCGCGCGAAGAAGGGCTTGGCCCAGGCGCGGAACTCATCCCGCGTCCACCGCTCGGTGGCATCGGTGCCCATGAAGACGCCATCGGCGGTGAAGTGGCCAAAGTAGCGCGCCTCGTCCGCGGCGCCCGCGGCCTTGTGCCAGTCATCCAGCACGGCGGAGACGGCGGCGCGAGGCTCCTCCCTGGGAGCTTCCGGGGTGGCGGCCGCGAGGGCGAGGCAGATCAGCGAGGCAATGGACACGCAGTGGCTCCAGAGTGAGGGGCGTTCGGGGTATGAAGCGCGACAGCCCACGCCCAGGTCAAGGCGCTTGGGCTCAAGAAAGGTGGGCACGTGGTTCTCGAGAACTTCCAACTGGGTGATGGGGCGGTCTCCACGGTGCTGCTGCACGGCTTTCTCGGCTCGGGGCGCAACCTGCGCACGCTGGCGACTTCGTGGTGCGAGGCGGCCCGCCACCGGCGCTTCCTGGTGCCGGACCTGACGGGCCATGGCACCTCGCCGGCCCTGCCCCTGAGCGCGGACCTGAGCACGCTGGCGCGTGATGTGGTGGAGACGGCGCGCGCGGTGGGCTTCACCCGGCCGCTGGAGCTGGTGGGGCACTCGCTGGGCGGGCGCGTGGCGCTGGCGGCGAGCCTGGCCTTCCCGTTGGACGTGGCCAGCGTGACGTTGCTGGACATCACCCCGGGCCCGGTACCGGTGGACCTCTCGGAGAGCGGCATGGTGCTCAACGTGCTGCTCCAGGCCCCGGACACCGCGCCGAGCCGGCGGGACATGCGCTCGGAGCTGACGAAGCAGGGCCTGTCGGAGGCCCTGGCGGACTGGCTGGTGATGAACCTCACCCCCCTGCCCGAAGGCGGGGTGCGCTGGCGCTTCGACCGGGAGGCGCTGCAGGAATTGCACGGGCGGGTGAACCAGACGGACCTGTGGTCCGCGGTGGAGCGTCCGGGCGCCAAGGTGCGCTGCATCCGGGGAGGCCGCGCGCGCTACGTGACGGACGCGGACGCCCAGCGCATGGAGGCGGCGGGGTGCCCAGTGGCCACGCTGCCGGGAGTAGGCCACTTCGTCCACGTGGAGGCGCTCCAACCGCTGCTCCAGTGGCTGCTCCAGGGAAGTTGAGCCGGGCGCGGCGTGCTCACGGCTTTCGAATGGACGGGGACAGGGGCTCAGGGGCGAGGATGACTTCAGGCACTTCGCCCCTGATTGTCAGCCGAGGGACGTTCTGGATCGCCGATGGAACGCCTCCCACTTCTCCTGGCGCGCCCGCAGTGCTGGGGGAAGCGGGGTGCCCGTCTCCGCATGAAGCTCGAGGACGCCCTGGAAGACGCTCCCGAGGTCGCTGACATAATAAGGAGGCACGTCATCCGGTGAGGCCCAGAGCAGCTCCAGCGCTTCCTGGGCCGCGGGCAGCGCCGCTTGCGGACGGCCCAGCGTGCGCTGAAGGGTGGCCAGGCGGTGCAGGGCCATCGCCAGGTCCGAGCTGAACATCCCATGGATGGCGCCCTCCATCTGCTTGCGGAAGAGGCCCACCGCCTCTTGCGCCACACCGAGGGCTTCCTCATGCCGGCCCACCGCGCTCAGCCGGGCGGCCAGGCTGTGCAGGCTCCTGGCCAGCGCGAGCAGGTGCTTCTTCGCGTCCTTCTCCACCAGCGAGCGGAAGAGGTCCACCGCCTCCTGCGTGGGGGGGAGCGCCTGCGCGTGCTGGCCCTGCGCGCTCCGGTGGTCGCCCAGGAGGGCCAGGCTCTGGGCCAGCGGCGGGAGGAACAGCTCCGGCCGCTTCTCCGCCAGCTTGCGGAGGCTCTCCACCGTGTCCTGCACCGAGGCCAGGGTGGCCTCCTGCTGGCGCGGCTCGCCGTGCTCGAGGCTCAGGCGCTCCAGGCCCATGGCGAGCTGCCCGAAACATTCCTCGGGGAAGCTCTGCGCCACCTTGCGGTAGATGCCCTCCGCCTCGCGCGCCTCGAGCGTGGCCTCTTCGTGCTGGCCCAGCTCGTGGTGCAGGGCAATGACCAGGGGCAAGAGCCTGGCCTCCAGCGGGAGGTACAGCGAAGGAGTCTCCCGGGCCAGCTGCCGGTGCAGCGCCCGGACCTCCTGCGCCGCGGCCAGGGCCTGCTGGCTCTGGCCCAGCTCGCGCTGCAAGGTGGCCAGGCTCTCCAGGCAGCTCGACAGCTTCATGAGGTGGATGGACTGCCCCAGGTGCTTCCGGGCCAGCTTGCGGTGAAGGTCGATCTCCTCCTGCAGCGTGGTGAGGTACTCCCGCCGCAGCCCCAGCTCCCGTTCCTGGGTGCCCAGGTTGCCCAGGCTCTCTCCCAGATCTCCGAGGAACTCCTCCGGTTTCTGCTCCGCCAGCTTGCGCGTCAGCGCCACCGCCTCGCGCAGCGGCCCCAGTCCCTCGACCGCCTGGCCCACGTAACGCTGGATGATGCCCAGCCCGATGAGGGAGTTGACCAGATGGGGCGCCACCAGCTCCGGCTTCTTCTCCATCAGCGGGCGCAACAGGCGCACCGACTCCTGGATCGAAGCGAGGGCCTCCTCGCTCCGGCCCGAGGAGTTCTGCAGGGAGCTTTGGTGATTCAACAGCAGCGCCAGCCGGAAGACACCCTTGCCTGGGGAGGTGGCCTCCAGCGTGCGGCAGAGGCCGACGGCCTCGTCCAGGGTGGCGAGGACCTCCTCACGCCGCTCGAGATAGATCAGCGGCGCGGTCACCTCCAACAGGTCGTCGATCAGATCGTGGTAGGCCTCGTCCGAGGGCTGCTCCGCGAGCTGCTTGCGGCGCTGAGCCACCTTCTCCCGGGCTGCCGCCAACGTCTGCTCATGCTCCTGCGGCGTGGGTCGCTGTCGGGCCAAGGGGATCTCCTGGAAGCAGGTAGCTGATCCCCAGTCTACCCGCCGCCAGGCTCCCCCGCACCGCTCGTAAGGGCTACGGCAGGATCCAGCTCAGCAGGCTCCACTTCTGGGAGCGGCCCGCCTTGATGTTCAGGACTGCCGTCAGCGCGATGATGCCCGCGGCGCACAGGATGTTGCCCTTGCCCAGCCAGTTCACCGTCTTCAGCGCCTTGGCGTCCACTTCGGGCGTCTCCGCGGCCGGCTCGCCTCCCTGCTCCACCGGCGGCTCACGCTTACCCCACGTCAAGCCGATGACGATCGCCCCCACCCCCGTGACCGTGTACAGCCCCACCAGGATGTCCTTGGCCAACACCAGCCCGCGCGTCTCAGCGTCGATCTCTCCACCGGACAACTGGGTCCGACCAATGAGCCACGTGAGCGCCACCGAGCTCAGCGCGAAGGCGTTCACCGGGCTGAAGCCCATCCACGCCTTGTTCAACAGCTCGCCACGCTCCTTCTTGTCTTCGATGGTCCGCACCGCCGGGTGCAGCGCCATGTGGCCGAAGAGCGAGCCTCCGAAGCCAGCTGCCAGTCCCAGGTTGTGCAGCGTCAGTGCCGAGCCAGTCCACATCGCTTTCATGCGCACTTCCTCCCAGTCGAGTGCTGTGAGGGTGTGCACGGCACGCACCGGAGCCTCCAGGCTCCGAGCGTCCGCCCGTAGGGCAAGCAGGCGCCCGGAGCAGCGGTACCCCTTGGGAAGCGCTACCTGGCCCCAGGACGCTGAATCGTAAGGGCGCGGAGGACCCGCTCACTGGTGGCGGGGATCCGCGTGACGTGTGCGCCGGTCGCATGCCGGATCGCATTGGAGACAGCAGCGGCCACGCCGATGATTCCAACCTCGGCAACGCCCTTGGCTCCGAATGGCCCTTCGCCGTGCGGGTGCTCGAGGAGCACCGCGTGAATCCCCGCGGGGACATCCTCCGCGCCGGGGACTTTGTAGCCGCTCATGGACGGGTTGATCAGGTGCCCCTCCCGCCACACCAGTTCCTCGGTCAGCGCGAAGCCGAGCCCCTGCACGAACCCGCCCTGCACCTGCCCCTCCGCCGCCGCGGGGTTGATCGTGCGGCCCACATCGTGAACGCTCCACCCTTCGAGCACCTGAACCTGGCCGGTCAGCTCATCCACCTCCACCTCGACCACCTGCGCGGCGAACACGAAGTAGCCGTTCCCCATCGCGGACAGCCCCTGGGCAGACGTGCGGCGGGTGTCGATCGGGATGGGCGGGAACATCCAGCGGGAGCTGGCGATGATCGGGCCTCCCTTGAAGTAGAGCGCACGGGCGGCGATGGCGTTGAACGGCACCGAGGACTCAGGCTCGCCCTGGATGCCAACGATGCCGCCGGGCCTCAGCTCGAGTTCCCGCTCCGGACGTCCGAAGATCTCGCTGGCCTGCTCGAAGAGCTGCTGCCGGACCTGCTCGCAGGCCTGGGTGATGACCCGGCCCACGGTGAAGGTGGTCCGCGTTCCTCCGGTGCACCAGTCATACGGCGAGCCATCCGTGTCCGGCCGGGTGAAGTTGCTCTGCTCGAGCGAGAGCCCCAGGGCCGCCGCCGCGCACTGGGCGAGTGCGGTATCCGAGCCCTGGCCGATGTCCACGGCGCCGGTGTTGACGGTGACGGTCCCGTCCTCATTGAGCCGCACGGTGGCGCTCGAGCCCAACAGTGCGGAGACGTGACCCACCGCCGCGATTCCGATTCCGCGCCGCTTGCCAGGAGAAGCCGGGGGCTGGCTCCGGCGCCGACGCCAGTCCGACACCTCGCGCGCACGCTCCAGGCAGGCCTTGAGCGTGCCGCTCTCGACGGGGACTCCTCCCAGCCAGCGCTCGCCTGTCTCGAGCACATTGCGGAGCCGCAGCTCGATGGGATCCATGCCCAGCCGCTCGGCAAGCTGGTCCACCTGCACCTCGCTGGCGAAGTGGATCTGCGGATTGCCGAACCCGCGGAACGCCGATGCCCGGAGCCGGTTGGTGTACACGCACCAGCACTCGATATCGACGTGAGGAATACGGTACGGCCCCCGCGAGAACCAGGCGCCCACGGCCGTAACGAACGGCCCATCATCCGCATAGGCCCCCGTGTCGAAGTAGATGCGCACCTGACGGGCGAGGATGCGTCCGTCCCGCGTCGCTCCCGTGCGCATGTGGATGCGGCACGCATGGCGCGAGCGCATCATCAACATGTCGTCCGTGCGCGAGAACGTCAGCTTCACCGGCGCGCCCGTGGCCTTCGCCAGCGCCACGGTGATGGGCTGGTTGGTGGACTCCGTCTTGCCACCGAACCCTCCGCCCACCCGCGGCGCGATCACCCGGACGCGGGACATGGGAATGCCCAGTGACTCGGCGACGATCGCCTGGGTCCGGAACACGGACTGCGTCGAGGTGTAAACGGTGACCTTGCCGCTGTCGCGATCCACCGAAGCCAGGGTCGAGCACGGCTCCAGATAGATGTGCTGCTGCGCGGGCGTCTCGAACACGTCTTCGACGATCACCTCGCACTGCGCCCATACCTTGTCAGGCTCTCCCTCGATGAGCCGGATGTGGGACGCCGCATTGGGCGTCCGGGCGCGGGCCTCGGTGTTCTCCTGAAGGCTGAAGTACGCGTCCCGCTGCTCGTGAATCACGGGGGCGTCCGGACGCAGCGCTTCCTCGGGATCGAAGACCGCGGGCAGGGGCTCGTACTGAATGTCGATCGCCTGCAGCGCCAGGCGGGCGGTCTGAAGATCGACCGCGGCGACCGCGGCCACGGGCTCGCCCGCGTAGCGAACCCTGCCGCGCGCGAGCAGCGGTTGATCCTTGATGACGGCGCCGATCTTGTGGTCGGGCAGATCCTCAGCGGTGAGCACGGCCTTGACGCCGGGCATCGCCCGGGCCCGCGAGGTGTCGTACGACAGGATCCGGGCATGGGGATGGGGGCTGCCCAGCAGGGCGCCATGCAGCATGCCCGGCAGGGACATGTCGTCGGTGTAGGTCGCGCGCCCGGTGACTTTCTCGCGCGCATCCAGCTTCGGAACGGACGTGCCCAGCACCTCGCCGATGGGAGCCAGGCCCGGCCAGGGCTTCGGGTGCTCACTCATGACGGTCCTCCCACCGAGGCGATGGCTTCCACGATCTTGGCGTAACCCGAGCACCGGCAGACGTTGCTGCCCAGCGCCTGGCGGATCTGCTCGGGCGTGGGGCGCGGCGTGCGATCGAGCAACGCCTTCGCCGTGAGGACGATGCCGGACATACAGAAGCCACACTGCACCGCGCCATGCTGAACCAGGGCCTGCTGCACCGGGTGCAGCGTGTGGCCGTTCTCCACTCCTTCGATAGTGGTGATGGCGCGATCGCGCAGAGGCAGGACCAGGGACAGGCAGGAGAACACGGGCTCGCCGTCCACCAGCACCATGCAGGCTCCGCAGCTCCCCTGATCACAGCCGCGCTTGGTGCCCGTCGACCGAAGCTCCTCGCGGAGCACGTCCAGGAGGGTCCGCTCGGGAGCGACCGCAAGCGTGTGAACCGTCCCATTAATGGTGAGCGACAGAGGAATCTTGTCAGCCATGGGCATGCTCCCGGGAAAGGGACAGGGCGCGGCCGAGCAGGCGCGGAATGAGCAGGCGCCGGTACTCGGCCGAGCCACGGACATCATCAACAGGTGCGGCGGCCTGAGCCAGGAGCTGCCCCGCCTCGGCCACATCCTGTTCCCCGAGCCGGGTGCCCACAAGCCGCTGGTCTGCGGCGGCGACATGGAGCGGCACCGGCCCGCAGCAGCCCACCACCACGCGCGCCTGGCGGCACGTGGTCCCTTCCATGGCGAGCACCAGCGAGATGGACACCGTGGGGTAGTCACCGGACACGCGGCTGAACCGGAGGTGGCGGCCCACGGCGCCCTCCGTGCCCCTGGGAATGAAGACTCGGGTGATGAGCTCGGCGCGATCCAGCGAAGTCCTGAAGCGGTCCACGAAGAGCGCCTCCACAGGGACAATCCGCCTCCCGCTGGGGCCCGCGACCTCGGCACGGGCCTGGGCAGCGACCAGGGCCACGGGAAGTTCGGTATTGGGATCGGCCAGGCCCAGCGAGCCCCCGAGGGTGGCCATGTTGCGGATGGCCGGGTGCGCGAGCTGCTCCGCGGCGCTGCCCACCACCTGCATGGCTCCCCTCAGGCGCGCGTCGGCCGCCAGAGCCCGGTGACGAACCATGGCTCCCACCCAGACTCCCTCGGGAGTCTCTGTAATGGACGACAGCTCCTGGATGCGGTGCAGGCTGACCAGCATCGCGGGCGCTGGGTGGCCCGCGTGCATCATCGCCACCAGCGAGGCCCCTCCCGCCAGGCAGCGCGCATGCTCCGTGGCCGCCAGCAGGGAGACGCCCTCCTCCACTGTCTGTGGTTCCGCGTATCTCATCGCAGCCCCTCCCGACTCGGGTTCACACCGAGTGTAGGCTGTATTTCGCGCGGATGTCGGCCGCTGTTACCGGCAGGGGTAGTTGCTGCGGCTGCACGTCACGCCGCTGTTGTAGGCGTCATTGAAGTGCGCGTAGTACGCGTCGTAGAGCGGGTGCACCGTCCCGGACTCGCCCGCCATCTTGACGAAGATCTCCTCGTTCTCGTTGAGCGCGTCCTGGGACCAGTTCTGCGAGCCGGTATAGAGCCGGTACAGGTAGCTGCTGCCGTACTTGCCATAAACCAGGAAGAACTTGTCGTGGACCTTGTCCTTCCGGCGGATGGCCACTCCGGCGGCGAGCAGCTCGTCATAAACCGGCTGCGCCATGTCGATGCCATCGGTGGCATTGCCGCTGACCACCATCCACACCGCGCAGCCCCCGGCCTTCAGGCGCTTGATCTGCGAGAGCACCCCGGGGCGCCCCGTGGTGACGAATGACATGCCGATGCGCACGCGGCAGTTGGCATCCGGGGTGATGTCGTTCAGGCGGGTGACGATGGTGTCCGTCTGGCCCACCGCCTCGGGAGAGGCATAGGCGTCAGCCGGATTGGACAGGTAGTACCCACGCCCGCTGGCCGAGTCGTAATAGTCGTTGTTGGCGTAGTGCCGCCGGTTCCACATGTCCGAGAAGTTGGCGTTCAGTCCGTCGAACAGCGTGACGGCGTCGTACACGGTGACGGTGTTGTTGAACGCATCCGTGCCACTCGCGTAGGTCAGGTTCGCCGAGCCGAACCAGGACACGTACGGACGTGCCGTCCCATTCGGGTCCGTGGTCTGGCTGAACGTGAACATCTTCGTGTGCATGTTGCCCGCGGCGCTCGTGCCGATGCAGCCGCCACCACCGCTCGAGTTGGTGCAGAAGCGGTGGTTGACGAGCTTCTTGATGGTCGTCACCGCGGGGTCGGTGGAGGCCGCGTTCTTCCCGTCCAGCACGACGTAAACGGTGACGCCGCGGGTCTGCGCCGCGACCAGCGCCTCGGCCACCCCATCGATGCTCAGCGAGTGGATGGCTCCCCGGATGGTTCCACCCGCGGGCGTGTTGTGGATGAGCCGCTTCAGCTCCTCGGTGATGGTGTAGTCCCGGCCCCCGAACGCGGGCGGGTTGTTGAAGTGCGCCCAGACCAGCTTGCCGCCCACCGTGCCCGTCGCGGCGCTGATCCCCGACTCCACCGTGCCTACGTCCACGTCATTGGCCACGTACTCGGCCCGGGGTGGCTCGCAGCCCGTGAAGAGCCACGTGGAGACAGCCAACACCCGTGCTCGACGAAGGCTCCAGGTCCTGCGTGCGCTCGACTCCATCGTGCTTCCTCCCGCTGTGCTGCTGAAGTGGTGGAGCGCTCTATAGAAGAGCCGAAACCAGGAAAAAAATACTTTCTTGGCAATGACTGAAATCAAAGAGACCGGGCAGGCAGGCTCTGAAACAAACGGGTCTGCCGAGGCGTTCAGGCGCGGGGTCGCCTCGAAGCGGCCCGAATTCCCTTCGAGTGTGCCGCACGTGCTCTCTTCCAAGTCCTCAGCGTCCCTTGCCCGCTCGACCCTCATCAACATGGGCGTGCGCATCGCGGTGGTCATCGCCCTGGCGACCGTCTTCAGCTACCTCCACCTGTTCCACGCTTTGCGCGACGAAGCCCTCGAGCAGCTGGAACGGCACGTCTCGGATCGAAGCCAGCGCGAGCAGCAGATCTTCCTGCTGGCGCAGGACAACCATGTGGCCCTCAAGCAGGCCCTGCGCGAGCGCATCGAGGCCTGGCGCCAGAAGGATCCCCAGCCTCACTTCGACACCCTGTTCGCGCAGATGCCGGATGGGACGATCCGCAATCAGTTCCAGGGCTTCGATGGGACGCGCCTGCCGCAGGTCTTCGTCGCCAGGGGCGTGCCGGTGGATGACGACTTCCGCCGCCGGCTCATCGCCGCGTACGAGGTCACTGCCCAGTACGGGCCCCCGCTCCATGTCCGCTTCACGGACACCTACGTCATGCTGCCAGAGGGGGCGCTGGTGATGTATTGGCCGAAGGCGCCCACGTGGAGCCGGGACGTCGAGGCCTCCTACTCGTTCGCGGAGCTCGACTACTTCACGAACTCCCTTGTCCAGAACAACCCCCGGCGGGAGACGACCTGGACCGGTGTCTATGAGGATGAGCCCAGCAAGGTGTGGCTGTCCTCGGCCACCACGCCGCTGGACCTCGACGGCCGCCACGTCGCCTCCATTGGCAGTGACGTGCTCCTGGATGAGCTGATGGACCGGATCATCGCCAACCACCTGCCCGGCTCCTACAACCTCCTGTTCCGGGATGATGGCCAGCTCATTGCCCACCCTGACGTGGAGACGAAGAGCGGGACGGCCACCTACAACATTCTGAATCCCCCCCCGCAGGAAGGTGGCTCCAAGCGGCAAGCCCACCTGCGTGACGTCTTCGACCGGGTGAAGGGGCACACGCGGGACCAGCGCGTGCTGGAGCTGCCCCAACACGAGGAGTACCTGGCCGTGGCGCGGCTGG
>DASVVJ010000567.1:0-10890 GCA_036389955.1 Myxococcaceae bacterium | reverse complement strand
TGCCTCACGAAGGACCGTTGCATGCAACCCCCTCGACAGAGCCTTCCACCGCCATGACCCCAGACTCTCTTCCTCGCTCCGGTGCCGCTCCAGGCTCCTCGAATCGCCGCACCTCGCTGCTCGTGGCCGGGGCCGGGCTCGCCGTGCTGCTTGCGGGGCTGGGGCTCGTGAGCCGAGGCTCCAGCGAAGCGCCGCACCCGGACGAGGCGGCGCGGGCCGCTGGGCCGGAGGGCACGAAGCATGCCCGCCCGGGCGGTGGCTCGGCTCCTGCTGCAGGCGCGGCCGGAGCGGATGCTGCCGGAGAGGAGAAAGGCCCTCGCTTCGATTCCACCATCTGCTGGCAGGACCTGGAGCGCTTCAACGAAGAGGTGACGATCGAGACCTTCCGCGAGTGGGCCGCTCCCATGCTGGACTCGCGGGACGGGCACGTGCGCGACTACCTCAAGGAGCGCCTCTCCGAGCTCATTGGCAATGACGCGGAGCGCGCGAGCCAGGTGCTGGGCTGGGCCAGCGATGCCAAGCCGAAGGCCTTCAAGGTGTACATGCAGGCGGTGAGGGACTCCGAGGCGGTTCACCAGCCCCAGGTCTTCTCGCAGGTCATGGACATGGGCCTCAAGCCGGACAGCGTCCTGCCTCCCGAGCGGCGCGCGGCGGCCCTGTCGATCCTGGACACCCAGAAGCGCTTCGATCAGAAGGCGCTCGATCGGCTGGCCGCCTTCGCCACGGACCCGGCCGCGGGCGAGGCCGGCTGGGCTGCGGCCCGCACCATCGGGAGGGTGATGACGCGCGACTTCAACCAGAGCGGCAACCTCACTCCTTATATGGACAAACTGCTCACCATCGGTGCCCAGTCGCCGGACGAGCCCACGCGCTACCTGGGACAGATGATGCCCATGCACGCGGCCCCCGTGCTGGACTCGGAGGCCACCGAGCGCTTCGCGCAGATCCTCCTCACCGAGGGCAACGAGGACGGGCGGGATGCGGCGGCGCACAACCTCTCGCTGTCCCAGGACAAGATGAAGGTGCTGGAGCTGTTCGCCAGTACCTTCGAGAAGGAGACGTCGGTGTGCGTACGCTGGGCCCTGTTCCGCTTCACCGCGCGCGTGGCCGGTCAGGACGCGCTGCCCATCATGGCGAACATGGCCGTCATCGATCCGCGTTTCCAGCCGACGTACCAGGAGTTCGCGCGGCTCTACGCCAGCGGCATCCTCGACTTCATCCGGCTGTGGAACAGCTTGCCCAACCAGGATCCCTACAACTGCCTCGACAAGCACCACTGAGCACGGGAACGCCCATGACACGCCACTTCCACCTTCGCGTGAATTCACTCGGCCTGCTCACGCTGGCCCTCTGTCACTTCCTCCCCGGCCTGGCGGTCGCGCAGACCGCCGCTTCGGGCCCGGCCCCTGCGATCGTGGGCCAGAGCTGCTCGGTGCAGGGGCTAATGGATCAGATCCGCCGCGGCATGGGCTCGAAGTCGGAGGCCTACAAGCGCTACATGAAGATGCTGCTGCGCGAGTCCGCCGTCACCTTGCCTGACGCGGAGCTGCGGGCCGCCTTCGATCGGGAGACGGATCCGGTGATGGCCGAGCACCTGGCGGCCGCCCTGGTCGCGAGGACCGAGCGGGGGGCGGACCCCAACGCGATGCAGGCCGTGGCGAAGCGGGCGCTGGAGGAGCGTGACCCGGCGGTGCGCGCCGCCACCGTCCGCGCCATGCGGCGCACCAGCGCCACCGAGAGCACGGGCGACCTGTACGAGCGCCTGGTGCGCGACCCCTCGCCCGAGGTGCGCATGGAGGCCGCGACGAACCTCGTCGAAGACAACCAGTTCGTCTACTCGGGCCAGCACGGACCGGCGGCGGACACGGCGGTGGCGGCGGCGGTGGCCTCCAATGATCCTCAGGTGACCTCGAAGATCCTCGGCAACATCTCCACCGAGAAGATCAGCGCCACCTCGGCCAGCCAGATCAAGTCCCTGCTGCGCAGCGACGATGCCGGGATCCGCAGGGCGGCAGCCACCGCGCTCGGTGGGGTGCCCGCGGAGCAGATGGCCAGCGCTCGCGAGTCGCTGCTCGCCATGTACGGCGGCGAGAAGGACGCCGGAGTGCGCAAGGCGCTGCTGCAGAGCATCGCCCAGCTGGGCTTCAGCGGCGCGGTGCCCGAACTCCAGAAGCTGCGGAGCGTGGATCCCAGCCTGGCGCCGGAGGTCGACGCGTGGATCCAGGTGCTCAAGATGGGCTTCCAGGAGTGGAACGTGATCCTGAGGGAGAAGCAGCGGCTGCAGCCGGCTCCGTAGCGGCTGTGCGATAATCGCCGCCGCATGCGCTCTCGCACTCCTTCTCTCCGCTTCCCGGCCCACGCGCTGCTGGTGGGGCTCGTGCTGACGCTGGGCCTGCCCGCGAGCGCCGAGGAGGCGCTGTTCGTCCACGCCACCAGCCTCAACCTGCGCGCCGAGCCACGCCCCAAGGCGAACGTGGTGAGGCAGCTCGCCATCGGCGCGCAGTGTCAGGTCCTGGCCGAGAAGAAGGGAGGCTGGGTGCAGCTCTCCTGCGATGGAGCGACGGGCTGGACGATGCGCGACCTGCTGGGGCCCGCAAAGCCGGACCCCGAGCAGCTCCTGGCTCAGGCCCGGGACGAGAAGTTGTCCTTCCGAAATCGCCACACCTTCGCCCTGCGGGCGCTGACGTTGAAGCCCGGAGACGAGGAGGCGCTGCGCCTCACCCGGGAGACGTTCTTCCACAACGAGCATGACGCCCTGCAGAACGCTCCGGAGGAAGAGAACATCAGCGACCCGTCGACCCACTTTGTGGAGTCCTGCGATAGCGAAAAGCTTGGGGTGGACGCGTGCGTGACGGAGGCGCTGAGCAGGGACAAGGAAGGCAAGCCCGTGGACGTGGTGTGGAGCAAGGCGGACGTGCGAGGGGCTCGCTTCGTGGCGTTGATGTTGATGGGGCAGGGCGAGCTGCAGGTGTGGGGCGGTGAGTTCACTCAGCAGGAGAAGGGCAGGCTGTGGGCCACCCCTTACCGGGGCTACAGCGCCAACCCCTCGGACGCGCTCTTCCACGCGCTGGTGGGACGGCCGAGGAACGAGCAGGACCCGAAGTTCATTGATCCGGCGGGCCTGAAGGCCATGCGCAAGCTGATCCGCGAGCTACCGCAGCGGTGGCTCGAAGTGGACTCCAGCAACGGGCTGCGCGTCTTCAGCTTCTGCGACAAGTACGTCGAGATTAAGGTCCATCCCGACGAGGGCGTGATGGGGAGCCTGTACTTCGACTACATCCAGGATGGAGAGTCCTTCACCATCCGCTCGGTGGAGCAGCAGGGCACCCAGTTGATTTTCACGCTGAGGGAGAAGAGCAAGTCTCCGCTGAAGCTGGAGTATCCCTGGAAGTCTACGACGGGCCGGACCTTGCCGGTGGGCCGCTGGAGCGGAGGGAAGTTCGGCGACAACCCGGTGCTCTACGTCCCGTTCGCCCGCCGGGGCGAGCTGGTGGAGGAAGTCTCCCCGTGTGAGCACTGAGCCGTCCGGTTACCAGGGCATCTGCTCATCGGAGCCGCCGAAGGCGGCGGGGAAGCCCTTGAAGTGAGGCAGGCTGTCCTTCACCGGTGCCAGGGCGTACTGGCACTGCATGTGGAAGGTGGGCTTGAACATTCCCGGCGGCAGCAGGAGCGCGGACACACCGCGTATCCCCAGGCCGGGGGGCTCGGCGTACACGCGGGTGCCGCAGGTGCGGCAGGTGGCCCGGGGCGTCGCCTTGCGCTTCCAGAAGAAGAGCTCACCGCTGACGAGCCGGGTGTTGGGGATGCGGTACATCACCGCGGGCACATACGCGGCGTTGTGAATGGCCTGGCAGTCGTCGCAGTGACAGTAGAGCTGCGCAAGCGGCTCGCCCGTGAGTTCCAGGATCACCGCACCGCAGAGGCACTGGAGGGTGGTGGTTGCCATGGGCACTCCTCGAAGCGGGCGAGCCGTGCTGCCCGGTGGGGCGCTTCAGTGCTCGTGGCCGGGGCCGTGCACGTGGCCGTGCTCGAGCTCCTCGGCGGTGGCGGCGCGCACCTCGCGCACGGTGACGTCGAAGTGGAGCGTCTTGCCGGCCAGCGGGTGGTTGAAGTCCACCACGACGGACTTGTCCCGCACCTCCTTGACGAGGAAGTCCAGCTCGTGGCCGTCATCGTCCGTGGCGGTGAGGATGGTGCCGACCTTGAGCTCCAGCTCGTCGGGGAACTCGGTGCGGGGGACCTCCTCGATCTTCTCGGGATCATGGTCCCCGTAGCCCTCGGCGGGGGCGACCTTCACCTTGAGCGACTCGCCAGTGGCTTTGCCCTCCAGCGCGTTCTCCAGGCCGGGGACGGTCTCTCCATGGCCGTGCAGATAGACGAGGGGTTCGCCGGGGTCACTCTCGTCGATCACCTCGCCGTCGCCGAGGTGGAGCTTGTAATCGATGGAGACGACGCTGTCCTTCGTGATTTTCATAACGCCCCTTCTTAGCGCAGGGCAGGGCCCTGCGCCTTGACGAAAGGAACGCTGTTGACTGCTCAGCAGGGGGTAGCGGCCACTACACGCCTGGCGCTTCCGGCTCTGGTGAGAGCGGGTAGAGCGCCCAGTGGTTCATGTTGCGGTGATACAGCGCGACATGGGGCTTGCCCGAGATGGCCAAGTATACGCGTTGGGGTGGTTCAGGCTGAGCCTGGAGCCAGGCAACCCCCTCTTCCCGCGTACTGAACGCCGCCAGAGTGTCGGTCGGAGCCTCGCGCTGAAGCTCGCGGAGATAGGCCTCCAATATGGGGTGGGGCAAGAGGCGCCGGTGGTTCATTTCACGGACAGACATGACGATGTGGTAGCTGTCCGCGATCAGCACGAATGCCCCGTGCGGAGGTTCCTTGTGCTGATGTAGCCAGGCCTCTGCCTCCTCGGGTGTTTTGAAGGCAGCCACGGCGTAAGGCGGTCCTCCCCTGCGAAACTGGAGGTAGTCCTCGAAGGCAGAGACGGCCCCTGTCTCCGAGATGAACATGAGCGCTGCCGTCGCTACCCTGAAGAGTTCCTTCTCTTCGGGAGACTGAGCACCCTTCATGGTGCGCCCGAGAAGACCCTGGACGTCGAGAAGGAGGTCGTGAATGCTCATGGGGACACCGTGGCGAGAGGTGGAGCGAGTGGGGGCGGTCCCGCCGTCACGAGCACGACCGGCGCCAGCACGACGATCCCCGCCCCAGCTGAGACCACGACGAAGACCACTCCGGCGATGACGATCAGGCTGCCAGCCAACACAGCCTTGTGATGGCGCTTAAGCCAGTCAAGCGCATCGTCCATGGCGGTGAACTCCTTGTGCCGCCGGCCCGTCGCCTTGAGGCAGTCCGTGTATTGCCTCATGCACTTTTCGGAGCAGTACCGCTCGTGCCCGGCGATGGGCCCCAGGTCATAGAGGTACTGATCGAACTCTGGAGGGACGGGCGCCTTGCGGCATTGGTAGTAGCACTCGAGGTATTGCTCATAGCAGTCATCTTGCTGACCGCTGGCGAGCACAATGTACCCCGTCGCGCTCTCTCCACTCGCGAAGCGCGTGGCACGCGCCGAGTCAAAGTCCTCGGCGCGCTGCCAGGAGTGACTGACCTCGCCATCAGATGACTCCCTGATGACGAGAACACGGTGGCTGAACTCTTCGGCACTCGGAGGAGCAGCTTTGGGCGTCGTGCTACAGGCGGCGAGCAGCACTCCGAGGCCGATGGAGAAGAGTCTCAGGGGCATTCAGGTGCTCACATGTGGGATTCCAGGGGAATCGCTTGAGCATATGCCCTTTTTCGAGCCTCAGCAGGGGTAGCAGGCCGCTTGGCGCAGTGCGGTGTCCTCGGGCAGCCCCAGGGCGACGTTGAGGTTCTGCACGGCCTGGCCCGCCATGCCCTTGACCAGGTTGTCCAGCGCCACCATCACCGCCACGGTGCGCCCGCGCGTCGCAAGGGAGATGTCGCAGAAGCTGCTGCCCACCACCGAGGCCAGGCGCGGCGTCTCCTCCACCACACGCACCAGCGGAGACGCGGCGTAGTAGCGGCGGTACGTCTCGGTGAGCGAAGTGGCGCTCACCCCGCCGGCCAGCTCCGGCCACTCGAACTGCACCGTGGCGAAGATGCCGCGCACCAGCGGCGCCGAGTGCGGCACGAACGTGAGCCGGTGCCGCGACGCCTTGTGCGCCACGAGCATCACGTCCATCTCCGCCTCCTGCGGGTGCTCCAGCGGCCGGTAGGCGCGGAAGTCATGCGCGCGGGTCGGGTGGTGGGTGCCGTTGCCCGGCTGAGCCCCCGAGCCCGAGGAGCCGGTGATCGCCGTCGCCGCGATGAGCCCCAGCCCCGGAGTCGCCGCCACGGGCAGCAGCGCGAGCTGCACCGCGGTGGCGAAGCACCCCGGGTTGGAGATGCGCTTGGCACCCTTCAGCTTGTCGCGGCGCCACTCGGGCAGCCCGTACACGAAGCGCTCCAGCAGCTCCGGCGCGTGGTGAGACCGGCCATGCGTCGCGGCATAGCGCCCCGGGTGGTCCAGCCGGAAGTCCGACGACAGGTCCACCAGCACCAGCCGGTCGGCGATCCCCAGCTCCGCCCATTTCTTCTCCAGGGCGGGCAGTTGCTTGGCCAGGTCCTCATCGTCCATCACGGAGAAGACCACCGGCTGCGGCGAGTCCGTGAGCCAGCGCCAGTCCGGCTCCGAGTCGAACTTGCCCTCGACCAGGCCGCGCAGGTGCGGGTGCACCTTGTAGAAGGGCATGTCCGTGTGAGGCTTGGACACCGCGCGCACGGCAGCCACGGCGGGATGACCCGCCAGCAGCCGAAGCAGCTCGCCTCCACCGAAGCCCCCAGCACCCAGAATGTAAGCGTGGACCCGTGTCATGCGCTCTTCCTCCCGATGATCTTCGGAGCGACCTTCTCCAGGATGAGACCCCCCAGGCCGGCAGCGTCGGCCCGGGCGTTGTGAGCAGGCAGCCCCACCTCGCGCTCCACGAAGCGGATGCCCACCCGGTTGTCGGTGGCAGGACCCGCCACCACGTCCACGTGGATGCCGTAGGTCTCCTTCAGGTGGCGCACGCCACCCGAGGCCCCCACGGGATCGTTGGCGCACAGCACCCAGGCGCCCGCCAGCCCGCGCAGCTCGGGATCCTCGAGGATGGCCTGCACGCCGTACTCACCCATGATGCCGTCGCCCGTCTCCGCGACGATGACATCCACCTCGGAGGCGGCCATTTCGGACAGGATGATGCGCGACACCTGCGCCGCCGTGGCCGGACTGGTGCACACCGTGCCCGCATCGGTGAAGTCCATCACCACCTCCGCACCCGAGTCGCGCATGCTCAGCGTGTCGCGCATCAGCGACACACCCGTAAGCTTGGCTCCGCCCACGCGGTAGCCCGCCTGGGAAAGCTTGCGCACCAGCGCGCACGCGGCGTACGTCTTGCCCGCGTTCATGCACGTGCCCACCACGTACACCACCGGCACGTTCACCGGCCGCTCGGCGCCCTTGAGCGCGCCCGCGCGGACATGGGCGTGCTGCCCCGAGCGGGACTGGAACTCGGGGAACATCAGCACCTGGCCCAGCACCTCCGCCTCGAACGGGGTGCCCACGCCCGGGTTGTGCGAGGTGCACTGGCCGATCACCCCGCCCATGTTGAGGATGTGCAGCCGCTGGCCGGCGACCACCTTCTCGGGCACCACGCCCTCATAGCCGTGCAGCGCGTTGCGGTGGCCCAGTGCCCCCACGACGATGTCCCCGCCGTGGAGGTTCACCATCCGCCCGTGCACGTCCTCGAGCTGGTTGTAGACGGACTTCTCGCCGTGGATGCGCACGGCGATGACCGCGCCCTCCACCGCCTGGATGTCCGAGGTGAGGTGCACCGTGCGCCCCAGCCGCAGGTTGCGCGTGACACTGCCGATCTTGTCGATGTGCACTTTCATCGCTTCACCTGGAGAGCCAGCGTCTGCGCCACGCCGTACACCTTGGCGAAGCCAGCGGCCTCCGCTCCTGTCCACAGATGGTTGGACTCCCCGTAGCTGGCCACCTTCGCGTCCATCAGCGAGTGCGGCGAGCGCACTCCCTCCACCACCAGCGCGCGCGGCTGCAGCGTCAGCCGCACCTCGCCCGTCACCCGCGCCTGCGAGGACTCCAGCAGCGCCTCGAGGTCACGCGCGAGCGGATCGAAGAAGTTCCCCTCGTGCAGCAGGGTGCCGTAGAGGTTGCCCAGCGTCTCCTTCCAGAAGAGCTGCTTGCCGGAGAGCACCAGCTTCTCCAGCTCGCGGTGCGCGGTGATCAGCATCACCGCCGCGGGCGCATCGAAGCCCACCCGGCCCTTGATGCCGAGGATGGTGTCTCCCAGGTGCACTCCACGGCCCACACCGTAGGGCTGGCCCAGCGCGTTGAGCTCCGCGATGAGTTCCACGGGCGAGAGTGCCTTGCCGTCCAGCGCCACCGGGCGGCCCTGCTCGAAGCTCACCACCAGCGTGCGCGGCTTCAGGTCCGAGGGGATGACGCCCGCGGGGTAGGCCGCCTCGGGCAGGGTGCTCCACGAGTCGTGGGTCTCCTTGCCGCCCACGCTGGTGCCCCACATGCCCTCGTTGACGGAGTAGCTGCCCGTCTTCGCCGGCAGGTGGATGCCGCGCTCGGCCAGGAAGGACATCTCCTGAGCGCGGCTGAGGCCCAGCTCGCGGATGGGGGTGATGAGCTCCAGGTCCGGCGCCAGCGCGCGGAAGGCCACGTCGAAGCGCACCTGATCATTGCCCGCGCCGGTGGAGCCGTGGGCCAGCGCCTTGGCGCCCACCTTGCGTGCCATGTTCACCACCTCGGTGGCCTGGCAGACGCGCTCGGCAGACACGCTCAGCGGGTAGGCCTGGCCGCGCAGCACGTTGCCGGCGAGCAGGTGGCGCAGGTAGCTCTCGAACAGCAGCGAGCGTGCGTCCACGGTGTAGTGGGCCACGGCGCCCAGACGGGCCGAGTGCTCGGGCATCTTCGCCAGCGTCTCGGCGGAGAAGCCACCGGTGTCCACCGCGACGGTGGTGACGGCGTGGCCTTGCTCACGCAGGTAGACCACGCAGAAAGAGGTGTCCAAGCCACCGGAAAAAGCCAACACCACGGGTTTCTTGCTCATGGTTTTCGCGGGTCCTCGTGCTGCGTTGTTTCAGGGGTTCCACACGCGCTCGGCACAGGCCGAGAGCGCACGGTGGGTGTCGGTGAGCCAGGCCGTCGCGCTGGCCAGCTCGGAGCGGGCGTGCTCCAGGCCCAGGTTGCCGGCGCCGCCCAGGTGCGAGGCGGTCAGCGCGGCGCGATCCGGCTGGAAGGTGCCGTCGGCGAGTTCGTGGGCCACCTGGCGGTAGGCATCCCGGAAGGGCATGCCGCGCCCGGCCAGCACATAGGCCTGGTGGGCGGCGTAGAGCGTGTCATCACACGCGCGGGCCGCGGCCTCGGCGCGAACCTGGAGCGCGGGCACCAGGCGCGTGAGGACCTCCAGCAGCTCCCGCAGCGAGCCCAGGGCCGCGAGGGTGGGGCGCTTGAGGAGCTGGAAGTCGCGGTGGTAGCTGGAGGGCAGGCCGCTGGCGACCTCCTCCACCTGGCGGGTGAGTCCGCGCAGCTCGCGGCAGCGGGCGCGAGCCAGCTCCACCACGTCCGGGTTCTTCTTCTGCGGCATGATGGACGAGCCGGTCGTGAAGGCATCCGGCAGGGCCAGGAAGCCGAACTCCTCGGTGCTGAAGAGCGACACGTCCCACAGCCATTTCTCGAGGCCTCCCGCCACCGAGTTCGCCCAGCCCAGCGCCGCCGTCTCGTGCCGTCCCCGGCTGTTCTGCACGTCGATCGGGCTGCGCTGTACGCGAGAGAAACCGAGCAGCGTGGCCACATATTCACGGTCGATCGGCAGCGGCACGCCGAAGCCGGCCGCGGCACCCAAGGGGCAGCGATCCATCCGTGCCCACAGGCCGCGCAGCGCCTCCAGCTCCTCGAGCAGTCCCTCGGCGAACGCGGTGCCCCACAGGCCGAAGGTGCTCGGCATGGCGCGGCGCATATGCGTGTAGCCAGGCATCGGCACGTGGGCGTGGGCCTGCGCGAAGTCCAGGAAAGCCCCCGCCAGCTCCGCCGCGCGAGCGCCCAGCACCAGCACCTGCTCGCGTAGCAGCATCCGCAGGGCGAGCTGCACCTGATCGTTCCGGGAGCGCGCCAGGTGGATACGCCGTCCGGCCTCACCCACGCGCGCCACCAGCGCGGCCTCCAGGGCAGTGTGCCCATCCTCCTGCTCGGGCCGGATGGTGAACGCGCCCGCACGGGCCTCGTCATGGAGCGAGCGCAGCGCCGCCACCAGCGCGCGCATGTCCGCCTCGGGCATCAGCCCTACGCGCGCGAGCATCCTCGCGTGCGCGGCGCTGCCGAGCGCGTCGTGTGGCACGAGCGCCAGGTCCACCACCGGGTCATCCCCGACGGTGAAGCGGTGGATCGCCGCATCCAGCGGCAATCCCTTGGCCCAGAGCCTGTCCTCAGCCACGGCCCAGCTCCGAGAAGTAGCCGTGGATGAGCTTCCGGTAGAAGGCCACGCCCGCTTCGAGCTCCGCCAGCTCCAGGTACTCGTCGGGACGGTGCGAGCGCAGCGTGTCGCCGGGGCCCACCTTCACCGTGGGCACCTGGCCCAGGAAGGCCCAGTCCGACGCAGTGCTCGAGCCCACCGGAGACGCACCTCCGGCGGCCACGGCGGCCCGGACAATGGGCTCGTGCTCGGAGGTGGACTTCGGCAGGTAGCGCGCCGAGTGCACCGTCACCTCGCTGCGCAGCTGCTCGGAGAGCTGAATGGCCACCGACGCGTGGTCCATGCCCGGCGTGGTCCGCAGGTCCACGAAGAACTCGCACTTGTCCGGCACCTGGTTGCGTGCCAGCCC
>DASVVJ010000566.1:0-2743 GCA_036389955.1 Myxococcaceae bacterium | reverse complement strand
CATTCCCGTGCGAGCAACGGAGGAGGACGACATGAGCCTAAGAGGCATCGGCGAGGCGGAGGGAGCGGGTGAGCTGATCCTGTTTCGCGGAGCGCGGGAGACCCAGGCGGCCTGGATCCAGGGAACGACGTTGGGCTTTCGCTTCCAGGATGGGACGCAGGGAGCGGTGGTGGAGCACACGGGCTGGCTGATGGACAGACCCATGGGAGGAATGTGCGGCGCGGCCCAGGTCTCCGCCCTGCTGCTCTGGAAACTGGATCAGAGTGGCCCCACCTGGACCGAGCTGCTGTCGTGGGGCACCTGCTCGCCCCTCATCAAGCATGGAGACCAGGAGGTGGCCGATCTGGACGGGGCGTACAGTTTCGAAGACAGCGTCCCATCCAGGCCGGTCTATGCGTGGGAGCAGCCGGGGCGAAAGCTCCGGGTGAAGTTCGCACGGAACCTCTGGGTAGACGTGAGCTGGAATCCCCGGGACGGCTCGGGTGCCGAAGCCCACGCCGTGGAGCCGGGCGAGAGAGACTGATTCCGAGCTGCGCTACACCGACTATGCCGTCGCTCACATCCGGGCCGATGATTTCGGCAGTGCCGGCTTCGGCCAGGGCTACGCCGTGGCCCGGGAGCACGCATGTACTCTGGTGGATCAGCTCGTCAAGGTGCGGGGTGAGCGCTCGCGTTACCTGGGCGCGGGGCCCGGCTCGCTCCAGTCCGTGCTGGCGCGCTCGAGCATCATCCTGCTCGACGGCAGCACCTCGCGCGATGAGTGGGTGGTGGCACCGGGCTCGCGCAGCCCTGGCCTGGTGCCTACGCCCTCCACGCCCCGGCTGACCCGCCGCGACGTGGTGGTTCAACGCCAACGAGAGCTACTGGCTACCCCACCCCACCGTGACGCTCGAGGGCTTCTCTCCGCTGCCAGGCCATGCCCCGGGGCACCGCGCAGGGACAGAGCGTGGACCTGACCGAGGCGTGCGCGGTGCTGGCCGCATGGAATGGCCGCTTCGACGCCGAGGTCGCCGGGCCCCCACTCTGGCGCGAGTTCATCGACGCCTTCGGTCCCGGAGCGCAGACTCAGGCCGGAGCGCTCTTTGCCACGCCGTTCTCGGTGCAGGCGCCGCTGGAGACTCCGAACACGCTGGTGTCCGCTCCCGCCAGCGGCACCGATCCGGTGCTCGACAGGCTGGCGGCCGCGGTGCTCACGCTGAAGGGGGCGGGGATGGCGGTCACCCGTCTCCTGGGCGAAGTGCAGTTCACGCCTCGCGCGGGGCAGCACGTGCCCGTGCACGGGGGCCTGGCCCAGGACGGCGTCATCAACGTCGTCAACTACAACCTCAACCTCATGACTTCGCTGGAGCCGCCCACGCCGCGCGGCACCGTGCTCAACTCCCGTACGGGCCTGACGGCCGACGGCTACGTCATCAACGGTGGCACCAGCTTCCTTCTGGCCACCGAGTTCGTGGACGGCGGTGTCCGGGCCCGCGCCCTGCTCACCTATGGGCAGCATGGCAACCCGGCCTCACCTGCCTTCCGGGATCAGCTCACCCTCTTCGCCAACAAGCAGTGGCGCAACGTGGCCTTCACCGAGGAGGAGATTGCCACCGCGCCCGGCTACGAGACGCGCACGCTCACTCACGACTGAACGACGCTTTGTACAAAGTGGACTCCCTCTCGCCAGAGAGTCCACTTCGTATCCTCGCCGTGCCATGAAACCACGCTCCCTGGAGCCACGATGCCTCCCGGGGACGTGCGGCGAGGCACTGATTAGTCGCAGCTCACGTCATTGCTGACGTTGAACGGCTCGCCGGCGGCGACGTTCTCAGGAGCGCCCGAGTGGGGGCACACCGCGCTGAGCTGGCCGTCGGAGGACGAGATGGACCAGGTGTCCGGCTGGTCCATCAGGGGCTGGTTGTCCACGTCGCCCGCTCCATAGGCCAGGAAGTCCCACGAGTCCTGCGTGCCCTGGATGCCCGCCTGGGTGGACATGCCATTGCTGGTGGCCTTGGCGTTCCACGACGCGGCGGCCAGCTGAATCACGGGGAAGAAGTCCGGGAAGCCCGCGTACTTGAAGGTGTCCACGCCGATGCAGGTGTCGTCATCGTTCTGGATCGCATCGATGCCGTTGCGGCTCTCGAAGGAGGAGCAGTTGTCCTCGATGTGGTAGCTGTAGCGGTTGCCGCGCTCGGGGGCGAAGCTGGTGGCACGGATGCGCGGAGAGGGCATGCGCTGCTGGGTGCGCAGCCCCGTGAACAGGCTCTTGAGGTTGGTGTTCACCTCGGACTGTCTCGCTCGTGCCTGGAACCGGACGAAGTTGGGGATCGCGATCGCAGCCAGAATGCCGATGATGGCAACCACGATCATGAGTTCAATGAGGGTAAAGCCGTACCGCTGACGACGCTGCGCCATAGGGATGCTCCTTGTCGATGGTGGGGATGGACAGCGACGAAACAGAAAAGCAATCAGCGGGCCACGCGTGCTCACGCTGCCGCCGCACGTGTTTGCGCGCGGTTAGCGCGTGAGCCTGATCAGACGATCGACGAAGTCCGTCAGTCAGTGCCGTTCATGGGCAGCGCACATCTCGAGCGTCAGCCCCTGCGCGTACCCTTGTGGTGCTGCCACCTTCGTTGAAGTGCCCAGCGCTCCGCAACGCCACCTACCCATTCACTATGAGTTCAAGCGGATGAGCTGGGTGCGGCTCATGGCACGCATGTCATCGGCAATGCCGGAGATCTCATCCATCGCCCGGCTGGCC
>DASVVJ010000565.1:0-8876 GCA_036389955.1 Myxococcaceae bacterium | reverse complement strand
CAACCGCATGGTGGCCACCAGTGAGAAGCGCGGGGTGCTCAACCGCGC
Organism: Myxococcaceae bacterium; assembly: GCA_036389955.1. Taxonomy (GTDB): domain Bacteria; phylum Myxococcota; class Myxococcia; order Myxococcales; family Myxococcaceae; genus DATHBR01. The sequence continues at coordinate 8,828 of DASVVJ010000565.1, read as the reverse complement.
CAGCTTCGCCAGCCCGGCGTTCGCGGTGGCGGCGATGCTCTCGGCGAGCTTCCAGGCCACGGGCAGCTTCGCGCGCATCACCGGGCAGCCGGGAAGCCTGCGCGCTCCGGGCACGTGGGAGCCCCCCGGTGGCAGGGATGCGGGCTCGGCCTACCCCACCGAGACGTTCCTCTCCATCCGCGCGCAGACGCGCCTGTCCGAGCTGGGCATCCTGGGCGTGGGCAGCGGCCGCAACACGGACATGATGATTCTCTCGGTGGCGCCCATGGCGTGCGGCAATGCGCACGTCATGCCGCTGCCGGCACAGCTGCTCACCGGCCGGATCGTCCGCTTCGCCCTGTGGGTGAGGGATCAACTCCCGGCGGGCTCGAGCGCGCAGGACCTGTCGACGCTCTTCTCCCAGGCGGCCGAGGTGTTCCTCTTCGGAGGCATGTCCGAGCTGGGCCGCCTCAAGGCGGACCTGGTGCCGGGCGACGGGGGCAGCCAGCTCATTCAGGTGGAGGCCGCCGTCCGCCCGGAGCAGGCGGGCAGCACGCGCTTCCACCTGGCCTTCGCGCTGCCGCTGCGCCGCTGAGCGCCGTCGCTGTCAAACACTCAGGGATCAGACTCTTCCTGAGTGTTCAGCGGTGGGGCAGCTCCGTCAGCCAGATCCTCGACTAGCACGCTGGCGGGCAATACGCCCACGGCGCCCTCGGCAAGTGCTCGGATCTGTAGAAAGAGTTCAGGAACACAGTGCCCCTCACTGGGCTTGAGGTGGCTGAGCTTCACGCTCCTGACAGCATTCCCATAGAAACAGGTGGGCTTGGTGAGCTTCAGGGCTCGACCAGCCGCCGAGACTTCCGGGACCTCTACAACCAGGAGCTCCGTGCGCCTGGTGCCGGTACCATAGACGACCAGCGCACGCTCCTCCTCTTTGAAGATCCGCACGATGATGGCGGGGCGCTCCTTGCCGTTGATCTCAACGAGCGCGACTCCGCGATCCCTTAGCTGGGGTTTAGGACGTGGAGGGATATACCGGGTCACCCGACCGCTCCGCATCGGCATTGAAGTGCGCGTAGGCTTCACGAATCGCTTTGACGCGGTCATTGAGCGCTTGCGCCGTGTCCGTTGAGAGCAGCGATTCAAACAGGGCAAGCATCTCACGCGCTTCTTGGCTCCACCGCTCCGCGATGGCGGCCCCGAGCCAGCTTTCAACGGGATGAACCGCGGCAGCACACGCGGCAAGCGTGAACACCAAGCAGCGTACGCCCCCCAGCAGCGCACGCGCCATAGGCACAGGAATCGAGGGGTCGCTCAAGAAGCCAAGTGGATCCGCGCCCTCGGATGACGGAGCCTCAGCAGGTTTCTCACGAGGCTTCTTGGGCTTCCGCTGAGGCGGAGGCTCTCGCTGCTGAAGCTCCTTCAGATAGGCGACGAGCGTAAGCATGTGCCGGTGGAGCTCACGCAGATGTGGAACGGCCGCGGGACCGAGCGCCTCGCCAAACGACTCGTGGTAGTCCTCTCCGGGCGAGGTAACAGTCGGCAGCTTATCCAGCTCACCCGCATTGCGCCGTTGCCCTCCAAAAGCTTCTCTCAACGCTTCATGAACCGCGGGGTCTTCAATCAGCGTGTCGACACGTGCCAGGAGATCTTCCCGGTTCTCCGCTTCAAGAATGTAGCTGCCGAACGTGTCACTGATCTCCCAGACCCGGGCGGCATGGGCCCGTTGCTCTGGGGTGAGGTCCTCACGCTTCAAGGCCGCGAAGGCAGCTTTGATGACGGCGAAGAGGCCCGCCCCCCATGGCAGTGTCTGAAGCGGTGCAGGAAGTGCCAGATCCATGATCGAGACCAATATATACGAGCAAGCCGCATGGCCCGCAGAACCCCTGAAGTTCCGGGCACCTGACAATCCGCTGTGCTGAACAACTGGTGAACTCTTCGCATGACGCTCACCCCGTCCGCAAGCCCTACCTTATGGGTAGGCAGGAACCGGATTTCCAGCTTTCATGACGCAGGGTGTTTAGATTGTGCGGGCTTATCTGCCGCGCTGGTCCTGCGGCGCCGGGCCGCGTCCGCCTCGGGCACCGAGGGCGCAGGCGGTACCAACGTGGGCGCCTCCAGACCCTCTCTTTTCCGGCTTTTGACGTGCTGGCGGCGTCATTCGGTGCGAGCAGAAGGCTCCGCCAACAGCTGCTGATGCCGCTCGGAGAGCAGCATGGGCGCCACCTCCGTGCGCAGCCGGGCGAACACGCGCGCATCCTCGCCCCGCAGCGCGGCGCCCAGGGCCCGGGCCTCGAGAAACAGCTCCAGTGCCAGGCTCCAGCGCAGCGAGGCGCGCGTCTCCTTGCCCTGCGCGCGTAGCAGCTCGCCCTCCTCCACCACCAGCCGCGCCAACCCCACCACACGCACCGGGTCCCCCAACAGCCGCGCCGTGGAGGCTGCGTCCGCCATCGTCAACGTGCTGTATTCCATGCCCAGCACGGACAGCGCCGTCTCGCGGATGAGCTTGAGCGCGTCCTCGGGCCGCTGCTCCTCGCGCGCCTTGAGCAGCGCTTTGAACACGGCGGCGAACTGCTGGATCATCCTCTCGATGTAGTCCTCGCGAATCATGGCTCCCCCGTGGGCCTTGCCCCGCTCAGCGCTCCCGCCACGAGACACGGTACGTGGTGCCCTGGCCGTCGCTGTGAAGGATGTTCACCTGCAGCTCGGGCGCTCCGCTGGTGCGCATGCCCGCCTGCATCGCGCCCCGGGTGAAGTGGCTCACCAGGTCCGTGTCGTTCATCCACACGTCCACCACGGTGGGCGACACGTCCGTGAAGCGCACCTCGGTGTAGTTGTTGCCCGAGCGGAAGTTCTTCTGGGCCCGCTCCAGCGTGCGCCGGGGGCCCAGCACCTTGAGCAGCGTGAACATGGCGCTGCCCATCACCGTCTCGCGGTAGCCCTCCACCAGCCGCTCGCCCAGCCGCCGCCAGGCCTCCGGCTCGGACGCCTCGGGGAAGAGCTCCTGGGCCGCCAGGCCGATGCACCTCTTCCACACCTCGAAGGGGTACGCGGGCAGCAGCGGCCGGTCCAGGTCCAGCCCAGCCTGCCGCAGCTTCTCCTTCAGCCGCGGCGTCACCTGCCCGTTGAGCCCCCTCAGGAACAGCCCTTCGACCGTGTGATCGAAGACGAGCTTGTCCGCCATGGCCACAGCCTCAGCCGGGGCCCGCTCGCGGTCAAGTCGAGTGTGGACCGGGGCTCGGGTGCCCAGAGCGTGGCCAGGGCCAGTGTCCCCGAGGGAGTTGAAGCGCCGCGTACAAGTCTCTACCCCCTGAGAAGAACACGCCGCCCGCCATGAGGCTGAGCGCCACACGCAGTGCCGGGGGCACGGGCGCGGGCTCCACGACGAAGCCGGTAGGCAGCTGCCACCAGGTGAGCAGCGCGGGGACGAGGTAGCCCAGTGCCGCGCCATAGATGATGGCCATCACCGTGTGCATGACGCGCTCGCCCGGGAACACGCCGCCCAGGGGCTTGCGCACCGCGTCCTCCACCACGAAGTCCGCCAGGGTGATGAGCACCTCTGCCAGGATGATGAGCGCGAGCACCGCCGCCCACGCTCCGCGCCAGGCCACCCACGGCAGGCTGCCGAAGAGCACCGCGTAGAGGAAGTCCCGAGCGGCGTGGAGCATCAGCTCGGGCCGGCTTCCCGGCACGCCCGCGGGCAGGCGCGCGCGCCACTCGTGGTAGTAAAGCGTGTCCAGCGCGCCCAGCGCGCCCTGAATGGCGAGCAGCCACAACGCGATGCTCATGGCGCCTCCTCTCCGGACTGGATGATTCCCTCGTACACCAGCAGCCAGTCCGTGAAGCCCGAGCCGATGCGCACATGCACGGCCATGCCGCCGGGAGCCTCGGTGGCGGTGCACTCGACGCGAGGCGCGAACATGCGGGGCAGCGGCAAGCGCCAGGGCCCCAGGCAGAACCAGGCGCTCACCTGCTCATAGGTGAGGCCTCCCTCCACCGGGCGCAGCCGGAAGGCACACTCCAGGGGGCCGAAGCGCTCCGCCATCAACGAGCCTTCCCGAGCGCACTGCACCGAGGTGAGCAGGTGGCCACCGAAGCTGCGCTCCCAATGCTGCAGGGCTCCGTCCCGGCGGACCACCAGCCGGGTGTCCACGTTCTCTCCCGCGGCGGGAAAGCGGCTCAGCCAGCTCAACACCGAGGACAGGGCACCCCGGCCCCGGCGGATGGTGAAGCGGCCACGGAAGCTGCCCTCCTGGTGCAGCCGGCGGACGATGGCGGGCAGCGCCTCCCAGCCGGGCCCGAGCAGGCTCGCATAGAGCGACGGCGCCTGCGCGGGCGCAAGCGCATGGGCGGGGGCTGCCACGGACCTTCACCTCCGGGAGAACGGCGAGTGGCCCGCAGCATACGCCGCTCAGCCCTTGAGCCGCAGCAGGTAGGCCTCCAGGGTGACGGTGGGAAGCACCAGGTCTCCCTCGGGCGTGCGCACGTAGCCGCGCTGCATGTACATGCGCGCCACGCCCTCCACGCCCTTGCGCACGTGCAGCGCCACGGCGTCCACGGCCCACTGGCGAGCCAGCGCCTCGGCCGCGTCCAGCAGCGGGCGGGACAGGCCCTGGCCGTGGTAGCGCACCGAGGTGGCCAGGTGCCGCAGGTCCGCGGTGTTCGGCGTCCATACTTCGGCACCCGGCGCTCCGGGGGGAAACAGCGCCACGGTGCCCACCACCTCTCCGTCCACCTCGGCCACCAGCACCGAGGCCACCGCGCGTTTGGTCGCCACGTCCCGGAGGTGGCGCTTGCGCTCCTCGGTGTAGACGACCTCGGGCAGCTTCTTGGCGTACTGGGTGATGAACGCGTCGACGAGCAACTCGCCGATGGCGGCGTCATCCTCGGGCCGGGCCTCGCGAATGAGGGCCCGCTGCACCACGTCCTTAAGGCTCATGGGGCGCGCTCTACCAGCGTTCGCGCGCCGCACCAATCCCCAGCGCCGCACGAAGGCACGGGCCACCTGCTGGCTGGGCACGGCCGCCTTCAGCGCAGCAGCTTCAAGGTGGACAGCGAGCGCTCCACCCGCGCCGAGCGCTTGCCGTAGTCCTGGCTGGGCGCGCTGAAGGTGACGAGCACGAAGCGCTCCGGACGTGGAAGGAAGTACACCAGCGTCCACGTGTCTCCCTGCTTGAACTCATAGCGCCCCACGGGCCCGGCGGTGAGCGTGCCCTGGGCGCTGTTGACCACCTTGCCTGGCACGCTCAGGCCCGCGGCGGCCAGCACCGCCTCGGGCGAGGCATCCAACGCGGGAGGCGTGCCCGGCACCGAGCGCAGCTCCAGCCCGCCCTCGAAGCGCGCCACGGCCGGCGGCCCCGGCTGCTCGGAGCTGAGCGTCACCCCCGAGGGAGGCTCGTACTCCAGCCCCAGCGTTTGAGAGGACACGGGGCGCGAGCACCCCACGGCGAGCAGTAACGCCAACAGCGACAGGGCGAAGGGACGCATGTGGCAAGACTTTGCCATGGCACGCAAGTGCCATGAACCAGAAGCCATCCATGCACTAGGAGGTCGGGAAGGTCTCGTCTACATTGCGACAGGACATGCCAGGTCACACAGAGGAAGACCACCTTAGTGGGTTGTACCGGCGCTTTGCCCCTGGCGTGTACCGGCGCGCCCTGGCCATCCTGGAGGATGCCGAGGAGGCGCACGACGTGAAGCAGGAGACCTTCCTGGGCTACATGCGCGGTGAGGCCTCACTGCGCGGTGACGCCTCTGCATTCACCGTGCTGTACCAAATCGCCACTTATAAGGCGGTGGACCGGCTGCGCCGCCGCGCTCGCTGGTCTGGAGCCCTCAGCTCGCTGGACGTTCCAGAGGATAACGGGGCCGGGCCACAGGGCCCATGGCTCCTCGCACATGAGGGTGGACTGAACCGCGTCGAGGCGGCGAGGGACCTGGCCCTGCTCACCGAGGACGAGTCGCCACTGACGCTGACCGCCGCGTTTCTCTACTTCGTCGAAGGCAACAGCCTCAACGCGGTGGGAGGGGTGTTGAGCATGGAGCGGCATCAGGTCTCCCGGCTGCTGCGCCAGTTCGCCGAGCGCGCCCGCAAGCGCAGCGCCCGGTTCCGCCCCGGAGGTCCGTCATGACATCCCAAGACCGGCGCATCCCGGACAGCCTGCTGGAGTGTTACCTCGCGGACTCGCTCGACGCGCTGACCCGGGCTCATCTCGAGGAGACCCTCGCCAGCTCTCCCATGGACCGGACCCGGCTGGGAGAATTGCGCGCCGAATCGGCGGCCTTCCTCCTCCAACATCCCCCCGGACCGATGGTGGAGCGCTTCCAGCAGGAGAGAAAACGCAGGAGGTGGTGGCACTGGCCCCAGCTGCTCATGCCCGCCTTCGCAGCTGTGTTGCTTCTGCTGGTGGTGTTCCGCCAGGACATCCGGCAGCACCTCCCATTCTTCGACTCGCCCTACACCGCGAAGGGCTCGGTGATCCTGCTGGTCAACCGCAAGACGGCCCAGGACAGCGAAGTGGTGCTCCCGAATGAGCCGCTGGCTCCCGGCGACTCCATCCGCTTCACGGTGAAGGCCCAGAAGAACGGCTTCCTCGCGGTGCTGGGCCGAGACGCCAAGGGAGTGGTCACCCTCTACCATCCTTATCGAGGCACGGCTGCGGCGTCCTATGACGTGACCCAGCCAGATCTACCGGATGCCTTTGTCCTCGACGACACGCTCGGCCGCGAGGACCTGTACACGTTGTATTCCGAGCGCCCCTTTGAGTTGGGGTGGGCGGTCCAGGCGCTGGAGCAGGGCCGGGACCTCCAGAAGATGGCGCCCAGGGATGTCGTGGTGGGCAGCACGTACCTCACGAAAGAGAAAGCCCGCTAGGACACCAGCGCCTTTCCCACCGGTCCCCAAAAAATAATTCCCACGAAATTCGGGTCCAGCGACGAATGGAATGAGAGGGGCGCGGCACGGCGCCATGCCCCGGGACGGAGCGCTCGTGTGCGCGCCGCTCCCAGCTCATCCACTCAGCTCTCTGCAGTCCACTCGTGTGCCCTCTGGAGGGAGGACCCATATGACGTCCTTGTATTGTCTCGTGGCCAGTACGCAGCGGCAGATCGACGACGCGCTTCGTGTGCGCTGGGCGGTGTTCGGTGAGGAACTGCGGCTTATCGGCGGCCCCGGTCCCGCGGCGCCCAGGGAGGTGAACTGCTTCGACACCCTGGAGACCACCCTTCACATCGTCGTCTACGCGGGCAGCCGGCCCGTGGCCACCGCGCGGCTGCTGCTGCCCAACACCGAGGTGGCAAGCGCCACTCACGGGCACCTGGGCATCGACCTGGAGCAGAAGTTCGATCTCTCGAACGTGGGCGATCCGTCCATGCGCCTGGCGGAGAGCACGCGCTTCTGCGTGGTGAAGGACTACCGGCGCTCCGACGTCCTGCTGCGGCTTCAGTCCAGCCTCTACCAGGAGAGCCGGCGCCGCGGGGTGACGCACTGGATCGCCTCGGCCAACACCGAGACCGACTCGGCCGAGGACGCGGCGCTGCTCTACCAGGTGGCGGACCACCAGGGGCTGGTGCACCCGCGCTGGCGTGTGCAGGCCCGCGAGCTCTCGCAGCCCCCATCCAATCCCCGCGCTCCGCTCTACTCGCCCGCGGAGCGGGAGCGGGCGCGGCTGGGCTGGCTCGACAGCCTCAGGCTTCCCCGGACGCTCGGGCTCTTCGCACGCAAGATGGGCGCGCGCTTCCTCGGTGAGCCCCTCTATGACACGCACTTCCGCCGCTACTCCATGCCGTTGATCGCCGCGCTGGATGATGTGCCCACCTCGACCCTGGCGCTGTTCGACGCCGTGGAGTCCGGTGCGCGCTCCGCCGCCTGATCCGGCCCTCTGTTTCCTCTCACCTTCACTTCACACCCACGGGACCGGCAACGGCCCCACACAGGAGACGTGTATGCAGACGCAGACAGAATGGACCCAGGCACTGGAGCACGAGGCGCGCACGCTGGTGGAGGAGCTGGATGCGATTCCCTCCGCTCAGCGCCTCTTCGAGGGGCGCATCGACACGCAGGGCTACGCGGACTGGCTCATTCAGACGTATCACTACGTGCGGTGGACGACGCCGCTGTTGCAGCAGGCGGGACGGCGGATGAAGCGGCTGGGCTGGCACCCGGCGCTCGCCGAGCTGTTGCTGCAGAAGGCCCAGGAGGAGCAGGGCCACGAGCGCTGGCTGCTGGCGGACCTGAAGAATCTGGGCTGGTCCCGTGAGGAGGTGGAGCAGACGCCGCCCTGCCCGGCGGTGCTCGCCTACGTGGCGTGGAACCGCTTCACCGCGGAGGCGGGCACGCCCACCGCCTTCCTCGGCACGGCTTACGTGCTGGAATACCTGTCGGTGTACCGGGCCAGTGGGGCGGTGGAGCGGCTGATCCAGCACGGCACCATCCCCCTCATCCACAAGGCCGTTACCTTCCTGCGCGGCCACGCGGGCGCGGACATCTCACACGTGGCCGCGCTGAACACCGTGCTGCTCCAGCTAGAGGATCCGCACGAGCAGGCGGCCATCGTGCTCTCGGCCCGTGCCACACGCGCGCTCTACGTCGGGCTCTTCCCGGACCGGGGCTGCGCTGAGCACGCACATCGTCCTGACTGAAGCAGGTGGGAAGAGCCCTGCGCTCGCTCAGGGCCAGCGGCCCTGCACGAGCACGGAAGGAGCGCTCGTGCCCACTCCCACCGTCACGGGAGCCTCGGGCTCTCCCAGCAGGGACATGCCCGCGGCCACGCCCAGCCCCACGATGCCCGCTCCCATCAGGCCAAGCCCCAGCGTCTGGTAGTTCTTCCCGCGGGAGACACTGGCCTTGA
>DASVVJ010000564.1:0-2605 GCA_036389955.1 Myxococcaceae bacterium | reverse complement strand
GGAGATGAGCGGCTCGTGCCACTCCTCGAAGAAGATGCGCGGCCGGCGCGGCAGCCGGTCCGCCGCCTCCGCGTGCCGCTCCAGGTTCGCGCTCAGCGTGTCCGCCAGCTTCTGGGCCGCCTCCGCCCGCCCCACCAGCGCGCCCACCACGCGCACCGTCTGGAGGATCTCCGCGATGGAGCGCTGGTTGAACAGGTACACCGGCACCCCGCGCTTGCACAGCTCGCGCCCCAGGTCCGCCTGCAGGTCCGAGAACCCCAGCACCAGGTCCGGCTTCAGCTCGAGGATCCGCTCGAAGTTGGCGTCCAGGAAGGAGCTCACCCGTGGCTTCTTGCGCGCCTCGGGCGGACGCACCGTGAAGCCGGACACTCCGACCACCAGGTCTCCCGCGCCGATGCGGTACAGCGTCTCCGTCGTCTCCTCCGTCATACAGACGATGCGCTGGGGATAACGCGGCGCGGAGGCAAGCAGGCTCGCCAGTCGGGCATTCATGTCGGCACTGTATGCACGGGGACCGTGGGTGGACAGCCAGGGGTGGGGCACGGTGAGAATACGGGGGCGCGGCAACCCTCACCCCGTCCCTCTCCCGGCGGGAGAGGGGTTTGAAACTTCTGGGCGCTGCCCGGGTTAATGCCTGCGTCATGGATACGATGCATCGCCGGATTGCCTTGTGGTGCCTGGCCGCCCTGCTGGCCCTGGGCTGTGCCTCGTCCTCTAAACCTTCCTCCGCGCCCTCTGCTCCCACCGTCCCCACGGTGACACTGCCCGACACCGGCTGGTCCGAGGACAAGCGCGCCCTTCATGCCTTGCGGCGCCTGGCCCATGGGCCCTCGCCCCGGGACTGGGAGGAGGTGCGGCGTATCGGCACCGCCCAGTGGGTGGCGCTCCAGCTCTACCCCGAGCGGCTACCCGATGAGGCCCTGGCCGCCCGCCTCGCGCCGCTCCCTACCCTGAGCCTGAGCACCGAGGAGCTGATGGCCCGCTACCCGCCGCTGCGCCAGCAGGCCCGGGAGCTCGGGGTGCCCCTGGAGAGCCGCGAGGACCGCCGCGAGCTGACGCAGATGCTCGGCGCCGACGCCCTGCCCCGCCGCGTAGGTGACGACCTCATGGCCCAGAAGCTCATCCGCGCCGTCGAGAGCCACCACCAACTCCAGGAGGTGCTCGTCGACTTCTGGTTCAACCACTTCAACGTCTCCGCCGAGAAGGGGCCCGTGCGGTGGATGCTCACCTCCTATGAGCGGGATGCCATCCGCCCCCACGTCTTCGGCCGCTTCCGCGACCTGCTGGGGGCCACCGCGCGCCACCCGGCCATGCTCTTCTACCTGGACAACTGGACGAGCGTCCGCGATGGCTTCGAGCCGCGCCGCCGCTTCGGCATGGCCCCGGCCTTCCGCAAGAACGCGCGCGGGCTCAACGAGAACTACGCCCGCGAGCTGCTGGAGCTGCACACCCTGGGCGTGGACGGCGGCTACACCCAGGAGGACGTGCGCGAGGTGGCCCGGGCCTTCACCGGCTGGTCCCTCAACCGGCCGCGCGTGGCTCCCGCCTTCGTGTTCCGGGCCGATGCGCATGACACGGATGAGAAGACGGTGCTGGGGCAGGCGCTGCCCCCGGGCGGAGGCATCCAGGACGGAGAGCGCGTGCTCGACCTGCTGGCCCGTCACCCCTCCACCGCGCGCTTCCTCTCCACCAAGCTGGCGCGCAAGTTCGTCTCGGACGAGCCCCCCGCAGCGCTGGTGGACCGGCTGGCCCAGGTGTTCCTCTCCACGGATGGCGACCTGCGCGCCGTGTACACCGCCCTGTTCACCTCGCCCGAGTTCTGGTCCGACGCCGCCTGGAGCGCGAAGACGAAGACACCGCTGGAGCTGGTGGCCTCCAGCATCCGCGCCCTGGGCGGAACCACCGATGGCGGCCGTCCGCTGGCCCGCGCCGTGGAGCGCATGGGCGAGCCCCTCTACCGCGCCCCCGCTCCCACCGGTTACCCCGAGCACGCCGCGCCCTGGGTCAACGCCGGTGCCCTCGTGGTCCGCCTCAACTTCGCCCTCGCCCTGGCCTCCGACCGCGTGCGCGGAACCGATGTGGACGTCATGAAACTGGTGCCCACGCCCGCTCCCACCGACGCGGGAGCGCTGGTGGATGCCCTGGCGCTGCGCCTGCTCTACGAGCCGCTCTCCGCGCAGACCCGCGCCACGCTGCTGACCGCGCTGGCGCCCGGAGAGGATGAACACGTGTCCGATGGCGAGGTGCGTCCGGTGGATGTGCGCCGTGCCGTGGGGCTCCTCCTCGGCTCACCCGAGTTCCAGAAGCAGTGAGGCCCGTGATGACGCTCTCCCGCCGCGCCCTGCTCCGCTCCGCTGGCCTCTCCCTGCTGGGACTGGCCACCCTGCCGCCCTTCCTCGCCCGCGCCGCCGAGGCCCTGCCTCCGAACCGCCGCAAGGTGCTCGTCACCCTCTTCCTCCGAGGCGGCGCGGATGGCCTGTCCCTCGTGCCTCCGGTGGGAGACCCCGACTACTACCGGCTGCGCCCTCAGCTCGCGCTCGCCGCGCCGGGCACCAGCAGCGACGCGGCGCTCCGGCTCGATGACACCTTCGGCCTCCACCCCGGG
>DASVVJ010000563.1:0-2517 GCA_036389955.1 Myxococcaceae bacterium | reverse complement strand
CACGCTCATGGCGCCGCTGGCCACGGAGCGCAGCCACGAGCGTCCCGTCGTCTTCTCGATCAGCTGGTGCATCTTGCGCCGGTCCTTCGTGATCGGAAGCATCGAGGCCGGATCGTTGACGCTGTCGGCGAAGATGTTGGCCAGATTCTGCGCTCCGCTGGTGTTGTCGAAGCGGCCGTCGCTGCCGTACTGGGCGAAGAACAGATCGCGCAGCGCGGCGTTGGGCGGCTCGAGCATCGAGCAGGTGAAGTTGTACGTCGCCTCACCGTGCCGGGCGTAGAAGCGCTCGAACGAGTCCGTCATCCACTGCGCGTCGAAGGGCTGGTCGCCGCGAGCGACAATGCACTCGACGAGGTTGCGCACCATCTTGTTGCCGTTGTTGGCGCCCTGGGCGGAGATGGGGTCCAGCGACATCAGCGCGTCACCCACGCCCGTCACCAGCCGGCCCGAGGGCAGCTTGCCCACCGGCTTGCGCACGGTCGGAGGGAACTTGCCCACCAGCCACCCGAGGGGATCCGACAGCTCGGCGTGCTGCAGCCAGTCGGCGTCCCAGGGGATGAACTCGCGCGCCACCTGCTTGGCCAGCTTCAGCACCTGCTCGCCGCTGGTGGCGCCCTGGAAGCGATCCAGCGGACCGCCCGGCAGGGCCTCGATGACGATGTTCCAGCTCGCGCCCACCTCCTTGTGGAAGTAGGGGATGAAGAAGATCTCGCCCGCATTGCCCACCATGTTGAACTTCACCGGCAACATGGGGATGCCGTCGAAGCCCATGGGCGGGCCCTTGAAGCACACCATCGCCAGGTGACGCTGGGGCTTGTCGAAGATGCTGCGGGCCGCGTCCCGCTCGAAGATGCGGCTCAGGTCCGAGCGCCCCGTCGCCATGATGGTGAGATCGTGCTCGGCGGCGATCTCCTCCAGGCGGTCCGTGGACACCTTGTCGATCTCGATCCGGCCGCCGCGCTTGGTCAGCTCCTGCATCCACGAGTGGCTCTGCAGCCGCAGATCCACGGCCACCGCGGGCCGGCGCGTGCGCCCCGCCAGGGTGAGCATGCGGTTGCCGCGCACCGGGCACATCGTCATGTGGAGCCCATCAATCCACGGCGCGTCGTTCTCCCAGGAGGTGAGGCCCAGATCGTACTCGAACTGGAGTGCCATGTCGAAGCGAAGCGCGGTGCCCGTGGGCTTGCTCTCCTTCAGCCACTGCTCCGGAGTCCGATCCGAAAAGACGGTGACGGGATAGCCCGCCTTCACCAGAGCATGCGCCGCGAGGAGTCCTGCCTGTCCGGAACCGATGATGGCGATTTTTCGCATGATGGCCTCTCCTGGGGTGCGTCCAAGGTGCTGCGTGCCTGATACAGCTCCGGCTCACTGTCGCCCCTTGTGGAGCCGACTGGGCATGCCGGAACATTTGCAATGATTATACCTGGCAGAAATTCACTGAAAACAGTGAAGCCCTGCGAGGAGAAGCTGTGAATTTTTACGGATAAGCTGTAAGTAAAATTTGTAAAAACCGGCTTAGAGCGTAAGAATAACGAACCCAGGTAGCAGCGACTACAGCGAAATCATTGTGATTCAGTATCAGTCAGAGCACTTGGTAAAAATCGGTAAAAGGCCCGGTTTCGAAGGGTGGGTCTGGTTTGACGCCCTGGGTGGTGGGTGACCTGGAGTGTTGCCGCCCCCTCTGTCCGAAAGTGAAGCCTGTGGCTTTCTAAGTGATTGAGTCCTGGAGAGCCGGGTGGTGGGAGGTCTCTGCGCGCGTGTCCTCCTGTTGTCCACAGGTCCTAATTGCCCCGCTCAATGAACTTCCTGCGTTTTTTGACGCGATGCGCTCTCTGGTGTGGGGGGTGAGAGCCCATCAGGCCGCGGTTTCCGCACCCTGCTGATCAGCACGCCGGACAAGATAAGCACCGTGCCCAGTGCCTGTCCCATCACCATCACGCACAGCAGCGCCACGGCCGAGAGCGAGAAGAGGGTGGGCGAGGGTGTGTTGTCTGGTGTTGAGGTGCTCATCGTTAAATGAAGGGCGCGGAGTGACGCGCACCTGGCGAGCGCGCTACAGTCTTCTCACCCACGGCTGTGATCAGCGATGGGCAGCCCCCGGAGAAGACGCATGTCCGAGCACGATCGGCGCCGACACCAACGATACTCCCTGCGATTGCCGATCAAAGTGCGCCGCGGCGCCGAAGAGCTCAACGCGGACATCGTCAATGCCTCTCAGAGCGGGTGCCTGTTGTTGGTTCCTTCTCCGCTCGAGCCGGGCGAGGTGCTGGGGGTGAACATCCCCGAGCTGATGATGCCCGAGGCCCGGCTGCAGGTGCTGCGCTGCCACCCCAGCCCTCCGGGGCTCACCGGGTACATGGTCGCCACCTGCTTCGAGTCCGCCGCGGCCAACGAGACCACTCTGGCGGAGATGTCCGACAAGCAGAACGATCCGTCACTGGACGACTGGGTCAATTGAACGAAAGGGTGCTTGCCGGTTGCCACTTCAGTGCTCAATTCATGAGAGCGCGAGTCTGT
>DASVVJ010000562.1:0-3014 GCA_036389955.1 Myxococcaceae bacterium | reverse complement strand
ATTGTTGCGCAGCCGAGCCTGCTCCTTCTTCGCCAGAATCCAGAGCACCCCGCCCGAGGCAAAGGCTCCTCCCGAAACGATCGGGAGCAGGGCTCGCCCTGACGGCGGGGTGCTGCCTTTGACCAGCCCCTCCACGCGCGGCGCGTCGGTGAACTGTAATCGGGCTGTGACATCCAGCTGCTCTCCCACCCTCGCGGTGAAGCGTGCCACGCGCAGTGAGCTTTTGCTCTCCTCGCACTTCAATGCGTACACCCCCGGAGGCACCAGGACGTTCCTGTGCACCTGAGAAGGAACGATCTCCGCCAGGAGCTGACTCTCCTGTCGATTGGTGAGGTAGCACCGCGTTTCCCCGGCCGGGAAGACCAGGGTCGCGGAGGGACCTTCCAGATAGGAGAGATAGAAGTTCTTGTAGCCCGTCAGCTCGATTCGAGCGCCCGGATGCTGCGTCCCGGCCACCGTGCTGGCCGTCGCCGCCACGGTATGCTCCTGGGCGTACCGGAAGACCTCTTCCAGGCTGACTTTTTGATCCCGATTCACGTCCGCCAGGCCGAACAGTCCACTCACCAGGTAATGCGTGAAGAACGAGCCGGCCAGCTCCTTGGACTCCTGGGAGGGCTCCCTCGCGGTGGAAGAGACGAGCAAGGCCATGCCTCGCACGGTCAGGACCTCCTTCCGGGCCACATCGAAGCCGAGCTGTACCTCGCGCACACCTTTGAGGAGCGCGCCGCTCTGACAGGCATCCAGGATGCCCAGCTTCTGCGTGGCGGGGACCTGCTTGATGCGATGCAGCAGCTCGTCAATGGAGAACTCCGGCTTGCCTCGCAGGTGCAGATGGTCGCGGTCGGCGTGCCCCGAGTAGTAGAAGACGAAGAGTGTCTCTTCCTCGGGTGAGGAGCTGAAGCTCAGCTTCATCCGCTCCAGCTCCTTGCGGAGCTTGTCGACGGTAGGATCGTTCAGCAGGACGATGTCCTCTTCGGCGAAGCCTCCCCGCTGCATGAGCACACCTCGCAGCTTGCGCGCATCGTTCTGCGCGTAGCGCAGCTCTGGCTCGCTCCAGCCTTCATTGGCCCCCACCAGCAGTGCCCGGCGCCGCGCCGCGTGTGCCGTCTCCGGCGCAAGCATGGCCAGCACCACCAGCACCAAGCTCAGTCCCGCTCCTCTCCGTCCAGGCCACGGCCCCCACATGCGGCGCTCCCCCGTATCGGGTAGGTGCGATTCGGCACTACCCACTATATGCTATTGGCGTCATACTCCGGGTACAACCCGCCACGTGCTGGAGATGAGGAATGCGCGCGTCGAACGCCTGGGTCTTCTGGCTGGGCCTGATGGCTTGCGGTGAACCCGGGATGGTCTCTCGCGAGCCTCAGGTGCTTTACCGGGGCCAGCACTACTCGCCCCTGGAACTCGAGGCATTGGGGCTTCAGGTCCATCACCTCGCGGTGACTCCAGAGCTGATTCAGCACGGGCTCATCGCTGGCTTCGACTCCGAAGAGGAGGCGGTGGCCTATTCATGGCCAGGCCCCGACCCGATGCAGGGGCCGTCCCTGGCAAGTACGCCGTGCGAGAGCCGCTCCTCCTTCCACGACCGTGTTCACACTTTCACGGACCCCAGCTTCTCGCTCGCGCCAGGAGACGGGCTCTTGAGCCTCTGGGACATCGCGGGAGAGAACTGGCATGGCCGCATCAGCGCGCTCCGGGTCTTCAACTGCCCTGGAACCCTCACCCTGTATTCCCTGCCGGACTTCGAGGGCAAGACCATCACCTTCAGCCAGAACACCATGATTGGCAGCCTCTCGGAATATATCCTCGGGCCTTGGCACAGTTGGAGCAATGCCTCCCAGTCCATCCGGTCCATCAGCTCCTTCGAGTTCAGCGCCCGAGACACGGCTGGCGCCCGGAGGAACACCGCGAGCCTGCGCGTCGAGCTGCGGGCCGGGCAGATCATCCAGCTTGGGACATGCGGTGTGGCAGGTGCCTCCGGCCGGGGCGACACCTACCTTCGGCTGTACGATGCCCGAGGAAAGCAGGTGGCCGCCAACGACGACCTTTGCGGCGCCCATGCCTTCCTCAGCTACACCGTGCCCACCGGTGGTGACGGTGCTCATGAGCTACACGCCGGCTGCTTTGGCGATACCGAGTGCGGTGGAACGGTGGCCTACACCTTCTTTGCTTCAAGGTGAGTACACCTCCATGCTCGACAGGAAGTTGCCCTGACTGTCGCGGCCCCCCGTCACCAGTACCTTGCCCGAGGGCAACACGGCGGCCACGGCCAGCTCGCGAGCCGTCACCAGGTGGGTGCTCAGCGACCATGTGTTCTCGGCAGGCTCGTATACCTCCGAGACCGTGAGCAGCCCCCCTGGGCCCCTTCCTCCGGTGACCAGCACTTTGCCCGAGGGCAACACCTGGGCCACATGGCCTGTGCGCGCGTGCAATGGGCTGGCTGCGGACGCCCAGGTGCCATGGACCGGATCATAGAGTTCCGCCGCCGCCAGCGGTCCCTGGCGGCCTTCTCCTCCGACAACCAGAACCTGGCCCGATGGGAGCAACACCGCCGCGTGGCCACGGCGGGCCTCGCTCAGGCTGCCCGTGGCATTCCATTGCCCGGTCTCCGGATCATACAGCCGCACGGTGGAGAGCGGACCTTCGGGGCCCTGCCCACCCACCACGAGCACTTTCCCAGAGGAGAGCAACGTTGCCGTGTGATGGCTCCGGACCTCTTTGGGGCCGCCCACCACGAGCCACTGGCCCGCCTCGGGCTCATACACCTCTGCGGTGGTGGAGTGCGCCGGGCCGTGCTGTCCTCCCACCACCAGCACCTTGCCCGAGGGCAGCAGCGTGGCCGTGTGGTAACTCCGGGCCCGGCTCATCTCCGCGGTGGGCGCCCAGGTGCGCTTGGCGGGGTCATACACCTCCGCGGCCGGGTTTCCCCCTCCCACCACCAGCACGTTGCCCGAAGGCAGCAGGGTCGCGGTGTGCCCCTCGCGCGCAGAGGCCATGCTGAGGGTCTCCAGGCA
>DASVVJ010000561.1:0-5130 GCA_036389955.1 Myxococcaceae bacterium | reverse complement strand
CCAGCATGCGGCGAATGGCCTCCGCGTTGGCCACCACGTGGTCCGCCATGCGGGAGAACTGCGCGTGCACCGCGCGCTGAGCCGGGCCGTGCCAGTGCGCCAGATCCAGCCGCCCGACGATCACCTTTGCCCCCACCAGCTTCGCCGCCGGCACCACCAGCATCGTCGAGTAGAAGTCGTGCACGTGCACCAGGTCCACCTGGTGGCGCTTGAACCACCGCGCCAGCCGGAAGATCTGCTGCGCCGTGTTGAACCGCATCAACGAGCCGTTGAGCGGAAACTCCTCCGGCGTATAGCCCAGCTGCCGCAGCGTACCCACCAGCGGCCCCGCATCCTGCAGCACGGATACCTGCAGCCGGTACTGCGACGGCAGGCCTCTGAGCAGCTCCAAGACTTGAACTTCGGTGCCGCCAATGTGGAACGACCGGGTGAACTGCACCAGGCGAATGGGCGCCTCTTCACCCTGGCCCACCACCTCCGCTTCACGCCGCATGCCCTGACCCCTCCCAGGCCGCCGTCGAGTCCCTGCTCGCCGCCGGCATCCGTTGCACTGCCACTGCTGTCTCAGCCCGAGCCCGAGCGATCCGGTGCGCGCTCGCCGCCAGGCCGAACAGCACGTAGAGGTGCGCGGAAAGGATGTAGCCCGAGAAGAGATCGCACACGAGGTAGCCCGCCATGGACGCCGCCAGGGCTCGTGCCAGCCAGCCCATCTCCTTGTCCTTCGAGGCCTCGAAGGCGCCACCCGTGGCACCTCCGGCGAACACCAGGAACAGGAGCAGGCCCAGGAAGCCCAGCTCACCAATCACGTCCAGGAAGATGTTGTGGGCCACGTAGGCCCGCGTCGCCTCGGGCGGCGCGTACGTGTCCCACGCGAACCGGAAGCTGCCCGCGCCCACGCCCAGCAGCGGCTTGTCCAGGCTCATGCGCGAGGCCACCTGCCACGCGTACACACGGCCCATCGCCGAGGCGTCCTCCTGGAACGTGGCCACCGTCTCGTTGCGCTTCCAGAAGCTCTCCGGCGCGAACATCACCAGGCCCACCGCCAGCACCGCGCCCACCACGATGGCCTGCAGCCGCCGCTTCTCGCGGAACGCCCACACCGCCATCGCCACCGTCAGGCCGATGAAGCCACCGCGCGAGTGGCTCAGCACGATGGACACCACCGCCAGCGCCGCCGCCACGCCACACAGCACTCGCAGCACCCAGCCCGACTCCTTGCGCGCCACGAACGCCACCGCCAGCGGCACCACCAGCCCCATGTTCATCGCCATGTGGTTGGGGTCCGCGTACACGCCCACCCAGCGCGACCGGAAGCCCTCCACCAGGTCCACGCCGGTGCGGTACCAATCAATCACGCCAATCGAAGTCACAATCGAGGCCAGCACCATCACCGCGCACATCACCGCCAGCCGCCGGCCCGTGGTGATGACGTTGATGATCGTCAGGTAGATGGCGGTGAGCTTGAGCAGCTCCATGCCCGTGGTGCGCGTGACTTCCGGCTGCACCGACCAGGCCAGGGACGCGAACGCCAACGCCGAGAAGACCAACAGCGCGATGCCGCGAGCCCCGTCGAAGTAGAGCGGCTCGGCACGCCCCAACCGCCGCAGCGCCATCAACCCCGCCGCCACCCCTGAGGTCAGCAGCGCGAGCCGCAGCGGCTCCAGCGGCTCGATCCACTCGCCCGGAACCGCGTACATCACCGCCGCAAACGCCGCCAACGCGTAGAATGCGATGATGTCGCGTTGATGCCCCTGCTCGCCCACACCCATACCTTCCTCCCAGCCACAGACGCGTCAGCACGGACGCGTGCGCCAGGGACGAAAGCAGGTGACATGCCACCGGCACTTCTGGGCAAAAGGCCCGTGGATCCGCTGCCTTGCAACGGCCCACCTGGTGGCAGGCGAGCGGGAAGCTGAAAAACTTACGTGGAGGGAATTCCCTCCATCGGCAGCACCACGGACAAAGCGGGATCCACCCGTCCCTCCTGGAGATACGGGGTACCGAGTTCCCCGAGCAGCTTCTCCAGCGTGCTGTTCACCAGGCGACGCAGCTCCGCGCGGGCCTCCGGTGCCACGGCGGGCTCCAGCACGCCAATCGCCCGCTCGGCGGCGCTGGCACGCAGGCGCGGGGCCTGGGCCGTGCCCTCGAAGAGCCGCTCACCCAGCTCCACCGTTCGGCCTTGAGGCACCGGACGCGGGTCTACCCGGCCGTCGAGCACGGCCATGGCCACGGCGGCGGTGAAGAGCCGCTCCAGGCCCAGCATGGGCAGCCCCACCCCGAAGCGGGCCAACACCTGCCGCGCGGACTCCTCCGAGCCGCCCAGCAGGCCCCGGAACAGCTCCACCTGCGCCTCGGCCCGGGCCAGGATCGCCTCGCTGGAGGCCAGCTCGCGAAGTGAACGGAACGGCACCGGCTCGGCGCCCTGAACGCGCAGCGCCCGGCGGGGACGCTTCAGGCGCAACGCCTCGACGGCCGCCGCCTCCTCGGAGAGCAGCAGCGAAGTGTCCTCCAGCCGCGCCATGGGCGTCTTCATCAGCCGATCCGCGCGGAACTTCAGCGCCAGCGTCAGCGAGAAGCCCACCTGGAAGACGCGCTTGAGCGGCGTGTCGCGCACCACCTCGGCGGCCCGCGAGGGATCGCCTCCGCCGAGGTGCTCCAGCCCGAGCGACAGGTAGTCGCGCACCATCTCTCCCACGCGGCGCACGGCATCCAGGTCTCCGGGATCCGCCAGCTCCGCCACCAGGGCGGCGTTGGCCACCCCGCGCAGCTCTTCCTCGGCGTGTTCGAGCTCCACCGGGTCCAGCCCGCGGAAGGCCGCGTCCACGTAGTCCACATGGCCCGTGGCGGGCGCCAGCGCCGTCTGCGCGCTCCGGGTGGGCGCCGGGCCGGTGTCCACCCGGCTGAACAGGGTCATCGCGTCCTGGAGCGCCGGGAAGCCCAGGTCCGTCAGGCGGGCCGTGCGGAACTGGTAGGCCGCCTCCTCCATCTCACTGGGAATCTCCCAGCGGATGGCCTCCAGCAGACGCGCCATCTCGAAGGGGTTTTCGGCGATCAGATCGTTGATGATGGCGCGCAGCGCGGCCTGCTCCACGCCCTCCACCTTGAACTCGATGAGGTAGCGGCCCTCGGGCATCTCCATCGTCACCCCTTCAGGGTTGACGTCCGGGTTCTCCTCCAGATCGTACACCTGGGTGAACTCGCGCAGCATGTACTCGAGCAACTCCAGGTCCATGCCGTGCAGCTTGCGCAGGAACTCCTCGGAGTCATCTCCCCGCGCGGCGCGCAGCCAGGTGAGCACCGCGTGCGGCTCGATCCGGTCGCGCTTCCAGGCGCCCAGGTCCACAAAGGTGCGGAACTGGGCCGGCGAGGCGAGCTGGACGAGTTCCGTGGAGTCGGCGAGGCCTACCTCCTGGATCGTCGTGTAGAGCAGCTCTGCGGGCAGCGAGCGCACCACCGCCCGAGCGTCAGGCGAGTCGATGATGGCGTCGAGCCGCTTACGGGGCGAGAGCTGGACGAGCCGTTGGCGCAGCGCCTTGAGAGCGAGCTGCGCATCCTGACCATTTCCCTTGAGCTTGTCGGACACGGCGCGTGCCTACCACAGCCCCTCCCGGGCAGGGAGGGGAACGCACCGGCCATGGACCGCTACTGGATGATGATCTCGCACTCGTAGTTCACGTCGAACGACTTGAGCTTGGGCGAGACCTGATTCTGGCGGTCATCCGACTTGAGCACGAACTCGACACGCAGGTAGCGGCCCTTGGGCACACCCGCGGCGCGCAGGTCCGCCGGCGACGTGGTGAACGGGCCCTTGCGGTTGGCCGGGTTGTCCAGTCCGGCGATGTCGTTGGCCACGACGACGAAGACCTGAACCGACGTCTTCGGCGGCACCGTGGCGTCCCACACCACATAGCGCCAGATGGTGTCCTGGCCACACTCCGCCGACTGGAAGGTCTGCTTGTAAGTGCCCTGCGGCGCGGTGAAGTTGCGCAGCTGGTAGCCGGTGAAGTCCGAGTACGTGTAGAGGCCCGCGCCCTGCTGGCCCGTGCGGATGATCTCTCCGGTCTCCCGGTGGATGCGCACCGCGTTGCCCGAGCGATTGTTCATCATCACGTGGCCGTCCGCGTCGAGCCCCACGCCAATCGCCTCGAACGTCTCGTTCGGGTGAATGGGGTTGGTGCGGGGAATCGTCGCGTCGATGAAGTCCACCATGCCCACGCCCGGGTAGTTGAACCGCTTGACGGCGCCCGTATCGCCATTGAAGGCGATGATCTGCGAGGCGCTGCCGTTAGCGCTGTTGACGTCCGAACTCATCCAGATGAAGCCCTGGTCGTCCGCGGCGATGCCGCGCGGGCGCTTGAGCTTGGTGTTGATCTGGCTGAGCGTCTGCGAGAAGTCGAACTCCGTCCACGTGCCCAGCGTGCTGCCCATGCCAGACGGGTGCGTGTAGCGGAAGGCCTTCGGGCCGGCGGTCCACCCAGCCACCCAGACGCGATCCTTGCCATCCACCGCGATGCCGTAGGCGCCCGAGGTGCCCGGCGGAGTGATGTTGTCGTGGACGACGGTGCCCGTGAAGGTGTTGATGAGCGCCAACCGCACCCGGCCCAGGCTCGAGGACACCACCCACAGCCGCTGCTGGCTGTCGATCGCCGCCCCGTAGGGGCCGAACGGCAGGGAGATCTTCAGCTGGCCGGCGCTGTTCACCGGCACCTGCTGGCCAGTGATCGGATCCAGCTTGATGATCGACTGGTCGTTGTGCACGCCCACCCACACGTCACCGGCGCTGCCCTCGATGCCCTCGGAGATGGCCATCGCGCGCGCCTTGATGGTGCCCGTGCCCGGCGGGCCCACCGGGGTGCTGAACAGAATGCACTCGTCGTACTTCGACGGGTCCGTCCACGCCGCGGACGCATTGTCCGTGGACGGGATGATCATCTCGCCGTCGGCCGGGTTGGTGCTGATGATGCCGTCGCCGTTCTTGTCCTCGCTCGTCTGGATGCCGGGGATGCCGTTGCGCTCCTGGCAGAAGGCCTTGTTGTTGGCGATCTTCGTCACCGAGCCCTGTACGTTCGCGGCACGGTTGGCCACCCACACGTCCCCGAAGAGGTCCACCGCGGTGCGGCTCGGGTTATG
>DASVVJ010000560.1:0-3278 GCA_036389955.1 Myxococcaceae bacterium | reverse complement strand
TCCTCGTCGTACTCGACGAGCGGCAGGCCGGCGCCCGCGGCCAGCACCTGGCGCCGCAGCTTGTAGATGGTGCGCCGCTGCTGGTTCATCACGTCGTCGTACTCGAGCAGGCTCTTGCGGATGTCGAAGTTGTGGCCTTCGACGCGCTTCTGCGCTCCCTCGATGGCGCGGCTGAGCCACTTGTGCTCGATGACCTCGCCCTCTTCCATGCCCAGGCGCTCCATCAGCCCCTGGATGCGCTCGGAGCCGAAGACGCGCATCAGGTCGTCTTCCAGAGACAGGAAGAAGTGGCTGACGCCCGGGTCACCCTGACGGCCCGCGCGGCCGCGCAGCTGGTTGTCGATACGCCGCGACTCATGCCGCTCGGTGCCGAGGATGAACAGACCGCCGGCGGCCTTCACCTGCTCGCGCGCGGCCTGCGTCTGCGCCTCGAACTTGGCCTTCGTCTCCTCGTACTTCTTCTTGTACTCGGCCAGCTGCTGCTCGTACGCGGCCAAGGCCTCGGGAGGCACCGGCTGTCCGTCCACCGGCTCGGGCGGCGTGGGCTCGGGGCCCATGGCCGTCTTGGTCATCACCTCGGGGTTACCGCCCAGGAGGATGTCCGTACCGCGGCCGGCCATGTTGGTGGAGATGGTGACGGCGCCCGGGCTGCCCGCCTGCGCGACGATGTCCGCCTCGCGCTGGTGCGCCTTGGCGTTGAGCACGTTGTGCGGCACGCCCTGCTTCTTGAGGAAGCTGGACACCACCTCGCTCTTGGCGATGGACACCGTGCCCACCAGCACCGGCTGCCCCTTCTTGTGCAGCTCCTCGATCGACTTGGCCACCGCCTCGAACTTCTCGCGCTCGGTCTTGTAGACCACGTCCTCCATGTCCTTGCGGACCATGGGGCGGTTGGTCGGCACCACGCGCACGTCCAGGCTGTAGATCTTCGCGAACTCCTGTGCCTCGGTGTCCGCCGTTCCCGTCATGCCCGACAGCTTCGAGTACATGCGGAAGTAGTTCTGGAACGAGATGGTCGCCAGCGTCTGGTTCTCGTTCTCGATCTTCACGCCCTCCTTGGCCTCGACGGCCTGGTGCAGGCCGTCCGACCAGCGGCGGCCGGGCATGAGGCGGCCGGTGAACTCGTCGACGATCATCACCTCGCCGTCCTTCACCACGTAGTCCTTGTCGCGCTTGTACAGCGTGTGCGCGCGCAGGGCCTGCTCGACGTGGTGGAGCGTCTCGATCTCGCCCGGATCATACAGGTTGGAGATGTTCAGCCGCTTCTGCAGCTTCTCGATGCCGTCATCCGTGAGCGACACCGCGCGGGACTTCTCGTCCAGCGTGTAGTCCTGGTCCGGGACCAGGCCGGGGATGACCTGATCGACGCGGTAGTACTTGTCGGTGCTGTCCTCGGTGGGGCCCGAGATGATGAGCGGGGTACGGGCCTCGTCGATGAGGATCGAGTCCACCTCGTCCACGATGGCGTAGTTGAGCTCGCGCTGCACGTAGTCCTGCAGCCGGAACTTCATGTTGTCGCGCAGGTAGTCGAAGCCGAACTCGTTGTTCTGCCCGTAGGTGATGTCCGCGCGGTAGCTCTCCTGGCGCTGCTTGTCGTTCAGCTCGTGGAGGATGCAGCCCGTCTTCATCCCCAGGAAGCGGTAGACGCGGCCCATCCACTCGGCGTCGCGGCGGGCCAGGTAGTCGTTTACCGTCACCACGTGCACGCCGCGCCCCGACAGGGCGTTGAGGTAGCTGGGCAGCGTGGCGGTCAGCGTCTTGCCCTCGCCGGTGCGCATCTCGGCGATGTTGCCCTCATGCAGGAACATGCCGCCGATGAGCTGCACGTCGTAGTGGCGCTGGCCGATCACCCGGCGCGCCGCCTCACGCGTGAGCGCGAAGGCCTCGAACAGCAGGTCGTCCAGCGACTTGCCGTTCTGCACCTCCTGCTTCATCCGGGCCGTGGCAGCGGGGAAGTCCTCGTCCTTGAGTTCCCGCATCCGGCTTTCCAGCTCGTTGACGCGGATTACCTTCGCCCGGGCCTTCTTGAGCTCGCGCTCATTCTTGGTCCCGATGAGCTTCTTTAAAGTCCATTCGATCATTCGTTCGTGCTCTCTCGCGCCGGGAGAATCCCCGAAGGACGGCATCGAGTGAAGGGAAATCCCAGGAGATGTAAGAGGGAACCCCGGAAAAACCACGCGCGCTCCCGGGGCATTCCTCTTGCCCGTCTGCCCTGCGCGCCGTCGGGACAGAGTAAAGCGGAACCAGGTCCACGCAATGCCCCACCGTCGAAAACCCCCTTCTCGCCCTTCTCGCCCCTCGGGGCAGCGTCCCTCTCGCCCTTCGGGGCAGCGTCCTGCCCGCCCCTCGGGGCAGCATCCCGCCCGTACCCATGGCCATGGCCAGGCCTCCGAGCGGCCTCAGGCCCCGGCTCCTGGCCCGCGCATCCCACCCCGGGTCCCCATGCCCGCCATGCCCCCACAGACTCTGCCTGCCCGTGCGGGCCGGTGGCTGTGGACGTGCCGCGCGGGCTTCGAGGCGCACCTCTATGAAGAGCTGGCCTGGGCCGGAGCCGAGCCCCGTCTGGTGGGTGAGGCCCTGGTGGAGAGCGAGGGGAAGCAGGGGCTCGCTCCCGCCTTTGCCCGGCAGGGCTTCCGGGTGCTCGCCAGCAGTCCGGAGCAGGCGCTGGAGCCGCTCGCCCACGCTGTTGCCCCTGTGGTGGCGGCCCTGCCGGCGACCGCGCCCCTGGTGCTCCAGGCCTTCACGCCGGACACGCCTCGCGGCAATGCGCTCGCTCCCCAGGCCGAGGCCCTGCGGGAAGCGCTGCGTGCCCGCCTGCCCGCGGACCGGCTGATCGAGGATGCGGAGCGGGCCCGGGAGGCCGGAGCCATGCTCGTGTGCCTGTGCATGGCGCCGGGTGTCACGGTGGTGGGCGCGGTGCACGCCCGCGAGGCGCTCTCGCTGGCCTCGGGTGGCCGGCAGCGCATGCGGCGCGCGGGCGAGTCTCCGTCCCGGGCGGCGATGAAGCTGGAGGAGGCGCTCTATGGCCTGCCCTTCGAGCCGGGCCGCGGGGATGTGTGCGTGGACCTGGGGGCGGCGCCGGGGGGCTGGACGCAGCGGCTGGTGGCCCGGGGCTCCCGCGTCATCGCCGTGGATCCGGCGCGGCTGATGCCGGAGCTGGCCTCGCATGCGCGCGTGAGGCACGTGCAGGAGAGCGCCTTCGCCTTCGCTCCCGAGGAGCCCGTGGACTGGCTCTTCTGCGACATGGCCTGGCGCCCGCTGGAGGTGGCTCAGCTGCT
>DASVVJ010000559.1:0-13702 GCA_036389955.1 Myxococcaceae bacterium | reverse complement strand
CGGGCGGCCCGTTTCCCCTGGGCTACAACGGCCTGGGAGACCTGTTCGTCTTCATCTTCTTCGGCCTGGTGGCGGTGACGGGCACGTACTACGTGCAGGGGCTCACGGTGAGCCCGGCGGCTTGGTGGGCGGCGGTGCCGGTGGGCGCGCTGGGCACGGCGCTGCTGGCGGTGAACAACCTGCGGGACGCGCAGACGGACGCCAAGGCCGGCAAGCGCACCCTGATCGTTCGGCTGGGCACGAAGGCGGGCAAGGCGGAGTACATCCTGATGCTCGTCGCCTCGTACGCCACGCCGTTCATCCTGTTCGGGCTGGGCATGGCCAGCGCCTGGGTGTTCCTGGCGCTGCTGAGTGCGCCGCTGGCCATCGGTCCGCTGCGGGTGGTCCTGGGAGCCCAGGGCGCGGCGCTGAACGCGGCGCTGGGAGGCACGGCGCGCCTGCAGCTCGTCTTCGGGCTGCTGTTCGCGGTGGGCCTGAGCCTGAGGTGAGGGGCGGATGCGCATCAAGCAGGCGCGGCTTGAGCCCTTACGGTTGGAACTCGTCCGCCCGCTGAAGACGGCACGGTCGACCTATACGGCGCGAGAAGGCTTCCTCGTCCAGTTGGTGGATGAGGAGGGGCGCAGAGGGCAGGGCGAGGCCATGCCGTTGCCGGAGTTCGGCACCGAGCCGCTCAGGATGTGTGAACGTGTCCTGCGCGGACTCGTGACGGTGCTGGACGGTCTGGAAGTCTATGACCACCTCGACAGCATTAAGTACGTGCTCGGCGAGCTCAATGTGATTCACAGGGCACCTTCGGCCAGGCACGCCGTGGAACTGGCGTTGTTGGATCTGCTGGCTCAGCGGTGGCAGCTGCCGCTGTGCCGGCTGCTCGGTTCAACAGCGCGCTCGGAGGTGCACGTCAATGCGCTGCTCACGGCGAGCGAACCGGAGGCGCTGGCCGAGGAGGCCCGCCGGGCCGTGGCCGAGGGCTTCCGGACCCTGAAGCTCAAGGTGGCTGGCTGGCCGCTGGAGGAGGACGAGGCGCGCGTCCGTGCGGTTCGCGAAGCGGTGGGGCAGGGCGTGAGCCTCCGTCTGGACGCGAACGGGGGATGGTCAGAGCAGGAGGCGGCCCATGCGCTGGAGCGATTGGCCTCGTATGGGCCAGAGCTGTGTGAGCAACCGGTTGCGGCGAAGGACGTCCCAGCCTTGGCGCGGCTTCAGCTCGGATGCGCGTTCCCGTTGGCGGCGGACGAGTCGCTCGTGTCACCGCAGGACCTCTCGGCGCTCCTGAAGACCGCGAGTGGGACACCGGCCGTGCGGATTCTCGTCCTCAAGCCCATGGTGCTTGGGGGGCTTCTGGCCTCGCTGACAATCGCCCATGAGGCAGCCGCCGTTGGCGTGGAGGCGTTCGTGACGAGCTCGCTCGATGGGGTCGTCTCCCGCGCGGGCGCGGCGCACCTGGCGGCGGCGCTACCCTCCGGGCGCCTGGCATCGGGGCTGGGCGTGGGGAGGCTCTTCGTACGCGAGGAGCCCGCCGATCACCCCTTCCAGCCGGTCGAAGGCCGCATCCGTTTACCGGAGGCGCCAGGGCTTGGGCTTCCAGCATGAGCTTCGAGTGTCCCATTCGGGCGGGAGCGCTCCACAGGCCCGAGGCAGAGGCTCTGACCTTCGCCGGGCAGAGCTGGACGTACCGTGAGCTCGACGTGGAAGCAGGCCGCTGGGTGGCCGCACTCCAAGCCCGGGGAATCCGAGCGGGAGATCGCCTCACGCTGCTGGCGGCCAACCACGCCCACACGGTGTTCCTGTTCTTCGCCCTGGGGCGGCTGGGGGCCGTGCTCGCGCCGCTCAACGCCCGGCTGACACAGGCGGAATTGGCACCGCTTCTGGAGGACATCTCCCCGCGCCTGACGCTTGCTCAGAAAAGCCTGGCCGATCGGCTCCCCAACGCCGAGCCGCTGGAGTCGTGGGCCGATGCCGTGAAGGAACCCGCATCGACCTGTGAGCCCTTGGAAGAGGCCTCACCCCGGGTGGTGCTCTTCACCTCGGGAACCACCGGGCGGCCCAAGGGAGCCGTGCTCACGGAGGGCAACTTCCGTACCTCGGCGCGGTGCTCGGCTCAGAACCTGGGAGCCCATCCGGCGCCACGCTGGCTGGGCACGCTGCCGCTCTTCCACGTGGGCGGGCTGGCGATGATGTCGCGCACGGCCTACGACGGAGGCTGCCTCGTCCTGCACGACCGGTTCGATGCCCATGCGGTGAACCAGGCCATCGACACCGAGGGCATCACCCACGCCAGCTTCGTGGCCACCACACTGGAGCGTGTCCTGGACGCGCGAGGGGGGCGCCCAGTGCCCGAGACGTTCCGGCTCGCATTGATCGGCGGAGGTCCCGTGCCGTCGCCGCTGCTGGAGCGGGCGCGGGCGGCGAAGCTGTTGGCGCTGCAGACCTACGGCCTCACCGAGGCCTGCTCGCAGGTGACCACCGAGCGGCCCTCCGAGGCCGACGGGCGTACCGCGGGGCCTCCATTGCCAGGGCTGCAGGTGCGCATCGTCGGACCGGAGGGCGAAGTTCTGGGGCCGGGCAGGGAAGGGGACATCGAGGTCCGAGGTCCCACGCTGATGGCGGGTTACCTGAACCGCCCGGAGGCCACGCGCGAGGCGCTGAGGGACGGCTGGCTGCGCACGCGAGACATGGGGATGCTGGACGAGCGGGGGCGGCTGACAGTGCTCTCGCGCCGAACGGACCTCATCGTCCGGGGAGGAGAGAACCTCTACCCGATCGAGATCGAGACGGTGCTCGCCTCTCACCCGGCGGTGCAGGAAGTCTCGGTGGTGGGCATTGCGGACGCACGCTGGGGAGAAGTGCCGGTGGCCTTCGTGGTGCTCCGTTCCGGGCACGCGCTGCCCGGAGATCTCGACAGCTGGTGCCGGCGCTCGTTGGCGGGCTTCAAGGTCCCCGCGCGCTTCCTCCCCCTCGAGGCGCTGCCGCGCAACGCGATGGGAAAGGTAGAGCGCACGGTCCTGCGTCAGCTCGCCACGGCTTCCTGAAGCGAGCTTCGGCTCAGCACTCCGCGGACGGGTGGCCCCAGGGGTTGGTGCTCGGGTAGCGCCGCAGCAGCGACAGCATGTTGTACGCCTGCGCCACGGTGGCCTGCGGCTTGGTGGGCGCGGGCTGAGAGAGCGTGTTCAAGCGAGCCGCCTGGGTGGCCAGGCTCTGCGCCACTTCGCGGGACCACGGGGTGAACTCGAGCCATTCCATCTGCCTGCTCCTTCGCGCGGGACTGCCGGGATCGCGCATTCTGAAACGGCGATCCGTGAGGAATCATTACGCCCCGCGTTGATACACGCGGGGGGTGACGGCTTCCCGACGTTTGGGCAACGAATGCGGCACATGACGCGCCGCGAAAACATTGCCCTACTTCTTCGGGGCATTGCCCTGCGGGGCAGTTCCCTTCGGAGCGGGCTTCACATCCGTGTTCTGCCCCGCGACGATCTGCCACTTCCCGGCGCTCTTTCTCAGCACGTACTTCATCCGGGTGCGCAGTGTGCCGGACGCGTCCGTGTTCTGAACGCCCGGCGGCAGGCCCGAGTGCCCGGTCACCTCGTGATCCATGTCCACCACGGCCGCCTCGGGCCCCAGGAACACCAGCTTGCGCACCGTCACCTGCGTCCGGCTCTCCTTGAAGATGCTGGCGAAGATGCCCGCGTGCCGCTGCTCGATCTCGGCGCGCCCCTGAAACACCGACCCGACGATGTTCACGAAGTCCGCATCCGGAGCGAAATCCTTGCTCCAGGCCGCCGCGTCGTGGCGATTCCAGGCCTCGGTCTGCGCCGCGACCAGCTGGCGGATCGCCGCTTCGTCCTGACCCCGGGCCTCCTCGGCGTGGGCTGCCGGCACCAACACCAGAGACACCAGCACGGCCAGGAACGACACTCGCGGAAACGTGATCAGCATGGGTAACCCTCCCGCGCGGCATGTAACCCGCGCCCTCGGCGCAGGGGAAGCGGGGAGCACAGCCTGTGCCGGGGCTCTGGCTTCGATAAGTCCGGCACCTGCCCAGGCGGCCAAACCGCTTGACTGCAAGGGATGCTTTCCCGACTATCCGCCACCCTTCTTACACGGCCACACCTACTTCAGGAGCTTTTTCCAAATGGCGCCTCCGTCTGGCGAGAAGATCACCCTGCAGAGCGGCAAGCTGACTGTGCCCAACAACCCGATCATCCCCTACATCGAGGGTGACGGAACCGGCCGCGACATCTGGCGCGCCTCCCAGGCGGTGTTCGATGCCGCGGTGGAGAAGGCCTACAAGGGCCAGAAGAAGATCGCCTGGTACGAGGTGCTGGCCGGCGAGAAGTCCTTCAAGCAGGTCAACAACTGGCTGCCGGACGAGACGGTCGAGGCCTTCCGCACGTACCTGGTGGGCATCAAGGGCCCGCTGACGACGCCGGTGGGCGGCGGCATCCGCTCGCTCAACGTGGCGCTGCGCCAGATGCTGGACCTGTACGTCTGCCTGCGCCCGGTGCGCTACTTCAAGGGCGTGCCCAGCCCGGTGAAGGCCCCCGAGAAGGTGGACATGACCATCTTCCGCGAGAACACCGAGGACATCTACGCGGGCATCGAGTTCGAGGCGGGCTCGCCCCAGGCCGAGAAGTTCCTCACCTGGCTGAAGCAGGAGTTCGAGAAGGACGCCAAGAAGGTCCGCTTCCCCACCAACGTGGGCATTGGCATCAAGCCCGTGTCGAAGGAGGGCTCCGAGCGCCTCATCCGCGCCGCCATCGAGTACGCGGTGCGCCACAAGCGCAAGAGCGTCACCCTGGTGCACAAGGGCAACATCATGAAGTTCACCGAGGGCGCCTTCCGCAAGTGGGGCTACGACCTGGCCGCCCGCGAGTTCGGTGACAAGGTCTACACCTGGGATCAGTGGGAGGCCACCAAGGCCGCCAAGAGCGAGGAGGCCGCCAACGCCGAGCAGAAGGCCGCCGTCTCCGCCGGGAAGATCATCATCAAGGACTCCATCGCGGACATCACCCTGCAGCAGGTGCTCACGCGTCCGGACGAGTTCGATGTCATCGCCACGCTGAACCTCAACGGCGACTACCTCTCGGACGCGCTGGCCGCGCAGGTGGGCGGCATCGGCATCGCGCCGGGCGGCAACATCAACTACATGACCGGCCACGCCGTGTTCGAGGCCACCCACGGCACCGCCCCGAAGTACGCGGACCAGGACAAGGTGAACCCGGGCTCCGTCATCCTCTCGGGTGAGATGATGTTCCGCCACCTGGGCTGGAACGAGGCCGCCGACCTGATCATCCAGGGCATGGACAAGGCCATCGGCGCCCGCACCGTCACCTACGACTTCGCCCGCCTGATGAAGCTCGAGAGCAAGGAGGCGGTCACCGAGGTGAAGTGCTCCGAGTTCGGGCAGGCCATCATCAAGCACATGTAGTCATCTCTGGAGACAACCCACATGGCTCAGACTGGCAAGAAGAAGATTGGCCTCATTGGCGGCGGTCAGATCGGCGGCAACCTGGCGCTGCTGGCCGTGCAGAAGAACCTTGGCGACGTGGTGCTCTTCGACATCCCGGCGGCCGAGGGCATGGTCAAGGGCAAGGCCCTGGACATCAACCAGCTCTCCGCGGTGGACGGCTATGACTGCCGCGTCACCGGCTCCACGGACTGGAAGGACGTGGCCGGCTCGGACGTGATCATCATCACCGCCGGCGTGCCCCGTAAGCCGGGCATGAGCCGCGAGGACCTGCTGGACATCAACCTGAAGATCATGCGGGACGTGGCGGCGAACATCAAGCAGCACGCCCCCAACGCCTTCGTGATCAACGTGGCCAACCCGCTGGACGCGATGGTGTACGCGCTCTACAAGATCGCCGGGCTGCCCAAGAACATGGTGGTGGGCATGGCGGGCGTGCTGGACACCAGCCGCTTCAAGTGCTTCGTGGCCGAGGCGCTGGGCTGCTCCATCCGTGACGTGGAGGCCCTGGTGCTCGGCGGCCACGGCGACGACATGGTGCCCCTGGTGCGCCACAGCACCGTGGGCGGCGTGCCGCTCACCGAGCTGATCGCCAAGGACAAGCTCGATGCCATCGTGAAGCGCACCCGCGAGGGCGGCGCCGAGCTGGTGGCGCTGTACAAGACCGGCAGCGCCTACTTCGCTCCGGCCTCCAGCTCCATCGCCATGGCGGAGAGCTTCCTGCTGGACCGCAAGCGCATGCTGCCCGGCGCCGCGCTGCTCGAGGGCCAGTACGGCATCAACGGCTACTTCTTCGGCGCGCCCCTGCAGATTGGCGCCGGCGGCGTGGAGAAGGTCGTCACCGTGCAGCTGGACGACTCCGAGAAGGCCCTGCTGGAGAAGTCCTTCCAGTCGGTGAAGAAGACGGTCGACAGCGTCAAGCTGTAGTCCGGCAGAGCGGTCCGGCCCGCCTGGAACCTGCCAGGTAGGCCGGGCTCTTATGTGCGGGATGGCGCGCGCTAATCGCGTGCGCCGTCCTGAATGCGGCGGAAATCCGCCAAGTTATCTAGCCTGTAGAACCCCGCACCAGGGGTCCGTGGGGAGTGCTCGCCAGTGCTGGCGGGAAAGCCGCTCCCTGGCCTCTGGCAGTGAAGGAGACGAGGTATGGCAGCAGGAGCGCGGTTCACGGTGGTGGGTGGTGGTCTGGCCGGGCTGATGACGACGATCAAGCTGGCCGAGGCGGGGCACCAGGTAGACGTGCTCTCGATCGTGCCGGTGAAGCGCTCGCACTCGGTCTGTGCGCAGGGCGGCATCAACGGCGCGGTGAACACCAAGGGCGAGGGTGACCACCCGGACATCCACGTGAAGGACACGCTGCGCGGCGGCGACTTCCTGGCCGAGCAGACGTCCGTGAAGGGCATGTGCTACGCGGCCCCGGGCATCATCTACCTGCTCGACCGCATGGGTGTGACGTTCAACCGCACCCCCGAGGGCCTGCTGGACTTCCGGCGCTTCGGCGGCACGCTGCACCACCGCACGGCGTTCGCGGGCGCCACCACCGGCCAGCAGCTGCTCTACGCGCTGGACGAGCAGGTGCGCCGCTACGAGGCCGAGGGCAAGGTCACCAAGTACGAGTTCTGGGAGTGGCTCGGCATGGTGAAAGACGAGTCCGGCCGCTGCATCGGCAGCGTGGCGCTGGACCTGCGCACCATGGAGATCCGCACCTTCCCGGCCGAGGCGGTGTGCCTGGCCACCGGTGGTCCGGGCATCGTGTTCGGGCGCTCCACCAACTCGATCATCAACACCGGTACCGCCGCGGGCCGCGCCTACATGGAAGGCGCCATCTATTCCAACGGCGAGTTCATCCAGGTGCACCCCACGTCGATCCCGGGCGAGGACAAGCTGCGCCTGATGAGCGAGTCGGTGCGTGGCGAGGGCGGCCGGGTGTGGGTGCCGCGGAAGAAGGGCGACACGCGCAACCCGAAGGACATCCCCGACAGCGAGCGCTTCTACTTCCTCGAGGAGAAGTACCCCAAGTACAAGAACCTGGTGCCGCGCGATGTGGCCACCCGCGAGATCTTCACGGTCTGCCGCGAGCTGGGGCTGGGCATCGGCGGCAAGGACGGCGTGTACCTGGACGTGACGCACATCCCCGCGCCCACGCTCGACGCGAAGATCAAGGGCGTGATGGAGATCTACGAGAAGTTCGTGGGCGATGATCCGCGCAAGACGCCGATGGTCATCTTCCCGGGCATGCACTACTCGATGGGCGGCCTGTACGTGACGTTCGACTCGGATCCGCGCACGCTCACGCCGGCCGAGAACAGCCCGAAGAACCAGTCCACCAACATCCCGGGCCTGTACGCGGCGGGCGAGGCGGACTACGCCTTCCACGGCGCGAACCGGCTGGGCGCCAACTCGCTGCTGTCCTGCATCTACTCGGGCATGATCGGTGGCCCGGCGATGGCGGCGTATGCGAAGAACAACGCCACCAGCGCGGCGGCCAAGAGCGAGAAGTACTTCACCGACGCGAAGAAGTACTGGCAGGACCGCTTCGCGACGATCAAGGCGATGGCCGGCAGCGAGAACCCGTACCAGATCTCCAAGGAGCTGGGAGAGCTGATGACGGAGAACTGCACGGTGGTGCGCTACAACGATCGGCTGAAGAAGTCGGTCGAGAAGATCCGCGAGATGAAGGAGCGGTGGAAGAACTGCAACGTGCTGGACACGGGTGGGGTGGCCAACCGCTCGCTGTCGTTCACCAACCAGCTGTGGAACATGCTGGAGCTGGGCGAGGTGATCGCCACCAGCGCGCTGCTGCGCGACGAGAGCCGCGGGGCGCACTACAAGCCGGACTTCTCGCTGCCGGAGCCCAAGTCGAAGGATCCGCGCGAGGACGCCGAGTGGATGGCGCAGTGGAAGAAGCGCCACGAGAAGTGGGCGAAGACGACGATGGCGGCCTACTCGCCGGAGGGGCCGAAGATCTCCTACGAAGACATTGCTACGCCGGTGTTGGAGCCGGAGCCGCGCTGGTACGCGTAGAAAGAGAAGGGGACAGCAACCATGGACACTTCACAGCCGAGCAACGTCTCCACCCGGACCGTGACCTTCCGCATCTGGCGCCAGGATGGGCCTGAGAAGGAGGGGCGCTACGACGAGTTCCGCATCCCGTATACGAAGGGTGCCAACGTGGTCTCCTGCCTGATGGAGATCCAGCGCAACCCGGTCACCGTGGACGGCCGCAAGGTGGCCCCGGTGGTGTGGGACGCGGCGTGCCTCGAAGAGGTGTGCGGCAGCTGCGCGATCAACATCAACGGGCGGGTGCGCATGGCGTGCTCGGCGCTGATCGACAAGCTGGAGCACCCGATCACGCTCGAGCCGATGAAGAAGTTCCCGGTGGTGCGTGACCTGACGGTGGACCGCAGCCGGATGTTCGAGGCGCTCAAGCGGGTGAAGGCGTGGATCCCGGTGGACGGCACGCACAACCTGGGGCCGGGGCCGCGGCAGTCTCCGCACGATCAGGCGACGATGTACGTGCTGAGCACGTGCATCACGTGCGGTAGCTGCCTGGAGGCGTGCCCGCAGGTGACGCTGGGCAACGACTTCGTGGGAGCGGCGGCGATCAGCCAGGCGCGGCTGTTCAACATGAACCCCACGGGCAAGATGAACGCGGAGGAGCGCGTCCGGTCGCTGATGGGGCCCGGAGGCATCCAGGACTGTGGCAAGGCCCAGAACTGCGTGAAGGTGTGCCCGAAGGAGATCCCGCTGACGTCGTCGATCGCGGTGATGAACCGCGAGGTGACGAAGGTCATCATCAAGGATCTCTTCTTCAAGGAAGAGGAGAAGAAGGGCCACGCCGGACCGGGTTAGCCACATTCCCCTCTCCCTTCGGGAGAGGGACGGGGTGAGGGTTCAGTGTCCCCGCCCATCACAATCGGCCCTGCACTCGGACCCAACAGTTCGGGGCAGGGCCGTGGTGTTTCCGTAGAGAGGCCGTGAATGCGAGCGTATTTCAAGGTGCTGGTGCTGGCAGGAGCATTGCTCGCGGCTACGACAGCACAGGCCTTGCCTGACTCGATCAGGGCAGGGCTATGGACTCGAATCGCATCTGGCAACATTGCCGGAGCCATCCAGTTCTACACGGCTCAGACGGGTAAGGATGCGCCAAACTGGCTGCTGAACTTTCAGCGCGCCTTCGATGCGGGAAATAAGGTTGCCGGTCCCTGCTTTAGAGTCGCGGACGGTATTTTCAGAGGCTTTCAAGAGCTGGGGAAGAAGCCCGACATACTCATTCTTCGGCCGGCAGACGGCTCCAGCCTCATTGGGATTGAGAAAGTACCGGGTGTGGCGAGCAGCACCATTCAGGCCTCAGTGAATGGGCAACATGCTGTCGTCTTGCTGGAAGGCCGTATCTACGATGCCTTCACTGGCCCTCTGGGGCAGACTGTCGCGGAATACGCCAAGCGTATCTTCACGGGTACAGGAGCGCCTATTGCTGGCCTGCCATGAAAGGTCTTCGGCATGTCTCAGAGCCATCCCCAAGTGCTTGATCTGCTGCTGAAGATCCACGCGGGACGTCATCGGCCGCAGTTTCTGCCGTTTATCGGTGAGCCGAACATTGATGTGCTCTGGGGCTTCGTTCTTGGCCTTGAGGCCGCCCGGTTGGAATCGCACGCAGTGGATTCAGAGTATGTCGGCTTTCGAGACTGGCTTCGCGATGAGAAGGGCGAGTTCCCTCCCGAGGGGTGGCACACGCGCTTCTTGGCGGAGGCCCAAGGCGATCACCTCGTGGCGATCATGCGCTTCCTCGGCAGAGTTGCTGAGTTTCGTGAGCGTCGGTAAAGCAGGGTCGCCCTTGCCGTGATGCTGGAAGGCGTTGAGCACATGAGGTCGCGGAAGATGTTGTCCACCGGCACGTCGCTCCAGTCCCCCCAGCGTCTTGGGCTACAAGCGGTTTCCAGCGATCCTCAAGCGCGTGGGTAACCTCTGAGGTAGTGTGCCGCTGAGCGCGGACATGGGGATCCGCCTGTGGAGGACGCCCGTGGATCCGATTCAGCCCTGGTTGGAACTGAACCCGGCCTCCCTGCCCAATGGGGCGCAGGTGGGCGCGTGGCGGGTGCAAGGCTGGTGCGGCCGGGGCACCTACGGCGTTGTCTACCGTGTGGAGCACGTGGGCGCGGAAGCAGAGGGGCCTTTCGCCCTCAAGCTGGCTCTGCACGCGAAGGACGCTCGCTTCGACCGCGAGGCGGAGCTGCTGTCACGCATCGCTCACCCGAACGTACCGCGCCTTCGGGACCATGGGCTCTGGGAGCATACCGCTGGGGCGTTTCCCTATCTGGTGATGGACTGGGTGGAGGGCGTGCCGCTGTACGAGTGGGCAGTCCGGCACAACCCCACCTCACGCCAAGCGCTGCGAATCGTCGCGCAGGTAGCCCGCGCTCTGGCGGCGACCCACGCCGTGGGCGGGGTGCATCGGGACGTGAAGGGCGACAACGTCCTCGTGAGGCCAGAGGATGGACAGGCCTTCCTCATGGACTTTGGAGTGGGGGACTATCGGGGCGCGGCCACGCTGACTCCGTGGGTGTTGCCACCCGCGACGCCGGCCTACCGCAGCCCCGAGGCGTGGGAGTACGAGCAGCTCTTCGCTCGTCACCCCAGCGCGCATTACGAGGCCTACTCCTGTGATGACCTGTTTGCCCTGGGGGTCACGGCTTACCGGCTGGTGACGGGCTGCTACCCTCCGCCCATGGATCCCAGAGAGCCAGGGGCTCGAGTGTGGCGGCAGGGTGGGCCAGGGCCTCGGGCGCCGCGCATCCTCAACCCACGGGTGGCGCCTGCTCTGGAGGCGATCATCCTCAAGTTGCTGTCCGTGGTGCCCGTGGAGCGCTTCAAGGGCAGTGCGCAGAGAGCAGCCGAGGCCCTGGAGCAGGCTGCGGAACGTGAGGGACCCGAGGCGGACGTGCCGCTGTTGGTGCCGGAGGCCGACCGATTCGCGGTGCCAGAAAGGCCTCAAGCGGAGCCACCGGAAAGGCCGGAAGAGCCAAGACCGGTTGAAGCTCAAGCCCCGGCTCCGGCCTCTGTGCCACCACGCCCGGAGCCCCTCGCGAGATGGGGGCCCTGGCACGCGCTGACGGCGCTGGGGATGGTCCTCATCCTGGTGATGGCGCGCGAGCCGCTGCATCTCGTCCACCAGGAGTCACACGATGGAGGCTCCAGCGCGGTGGGAGACACGCACCTCCTGGCACCCGTGGCTTCGAGGACACCGCTATCCACGGGTAAGCGGAGCATCAGCCTGAACATGCCCAAGGAGCCGTTCAACGGGCAGCGCCGTCCTCCTTGCGATGAGGGCGACTACGAGATCCGAGGAGGGTGTTGGTACAAGCTGGAGGACACGCCTCCCAAATGCTTGCCCAAGGCCTACGAATGGAAGGGGGGCTGCTACAAGCCCATCTACCCCCCTCCGCGAGAGCCCACGTCCGATTCACCGTAGTTACCAGCGATCATCGGTGAAGAGGCAGTCGATGAGTCGCACCTCTCCCAGGGACTTGTTGCCGCATTGGATGTCGGGAACCAGCGTCATGAGCGTGTCCTGAGGTAGCGGCTGCGCTCTCAACTCCGCGCGTACCAGTTCCTCCACCTTGTCGGCGATGGGCTTGGTCTCCGGTACGTCTTCGTAGAAGAGCGTGGGCTTGCTCCACTTGATCCCGAAGCGCCGATGGAAGGAGCTATAGCGCACGTACGCTGGAGCCAGCATACTGACGAGGATCGCGACGCAGCGATACTCCTGCCCGCCCTCGAGTTGAAGCACCTCCGGCAGGTAGATTCGAACACGCCAGCAGTTGTCGGTCGGGGTTGGAACGGTCAAGTCCTCGACGCGGCACGAAGGAAAAGCCTCCTTCACTTTGGCGAGGAATCGGTCCCAATGGCCGGAGTTCGTCAATGCGTTCCGGCGCGCCTGGAGAAGGCGCTGGTACTGCTCCGACGTGACGTAGCCCTCGTCGGCATCCCAGAGGTTGGCCGGGTAGTACTGGTGAGCCAGTTCCAGCAGCCGGGGCGTTGACAGGTCAGTGGTCATCGACGTCCTACATCCATGGCGGGTCTCCAGGCACCCAGGGCCGTCAAACGGCCTTGCACTCTGACGCATATTGGGCGAAGAGGCTGCCCGCGCGCTGACGCCCTCAGGGCCGTCGCGCTTCAGCCGGAGCCTCGATGAAGATCCACGAGTACCAGGGCAAGGAAATCTTCCGGAAGTACGGTGTCCCCACGCCGCGAGGCATCCTCGCGAACTCGCCCAATGAGGCGGAGGCCGCGGCCAAGGAGCTGGGCACGCCGGTCGTCGTCGTCAAGGCGCAGATCCACGCCGGCGGCCGCGGCAAGGGCGGCGGAGTGAAGCTCGCCAAGAGCCCCGCCGAGGCCAAGGAGCTCGCCAAGGCGATGCTGGGCATGAAGCTGAAGACCATCCAGACGGGCCCCGAGGGCCAGACGGTCCACAAGCTCTACATCGAGGAAGGCCTGGCCATTGCCCAGGAACTCTACCTCGGCGTGACGCTGGACCGCGCCACCTCGCGCATCACCTTCATGGCCTCGAAGGAGGGCGGCGTGGAGATCGAGGAGGTGGCCGCCAAGCACCCCGAGAAGATCCTCCGCGAGGCAGTGGACCCCGCCGTCGGCTTCCTGGACTTCCAGGGCCGCAAGCTCGCCTACGGCCTGGGCCTCACCGGCGCCACGGTGAACAAGTTCGTCCAGTTCTGCTCGGCGCTCTACAAGATGTACATCGACACCGACTCGTCGCTCGTGGAGATCAACCCGCTCGTCATCCTCAAGGATGGCAACGTGGTGGCGCTCGACGCGAAGGTGAACTTCGACGAGAACGCCCTCTACCGGCACAAGGAGCTGCTCAACTACCGCGACATCGCCGAGGAGGAGCCCCGCGAGACGCAGGCCAAGGAGTATGATCTGGCCTACATCGCGCTGGACGGCGACATCGGCTGCATGGTGAACGGCGCGGGCCTCGCCATGGCCACCATGGACACCATCAAGCTGGTGGGCGCCAACCCCGCCAACTTCCTGGACGTGGGCGGCGGAGCGACCAAGGAGAAGGTGACGGCGGCCTTCAAGCTGATCCTGGCGGACCCGGCCGTGAAGGCGGTGCTCGTCAACATCTTCGGCGGCATCATGAAGTGCGACGTGATCGCCGAGGGCATCATCGCCGCGGCGAAGGAAGTGCAGCTCAAGGTGCCGCTGGTGGTGCGGCTCGAG
>DASVVJ010000558.1:0-5405 GCA_036389955.1 Myxococcaceae bacterium | reverse complement strand
TGCCGCCGCCGATGTCGACGAGGCACACGCCCAGCTCCTTCTCGTCCTCGCCCAGCACCGCCTCCGCGCTGGCCAGCGGCTGCAGCACGATGTCCGAGACGTTGAGCCCCGTGCGGTTGGCGCACTTGACGATGTTCTGCGCGCTCGACACCGCGCCGGTGACGATGTGGACCTTGGCCTCCAGACGCACGCCGGCCATGCCCAGCGGCTCCTTGATGCCGCCCTGATCGTCGATGATGAACTCCTGCGGCAGGACGTGGATGACTTCCCGGTCCAGCGGAATGGCCACCGCCTTGGCCGCGTCGATGACGCGGGCGATGTCCGCCTCGCGGACCTCCTTGTCCTTCACCGCGACGATGCCCTGGGAGTTGAAGCCCTTGATGTGGCCACCGGCGATGCCGGTGTACACGTGGGAGATCTCCGCGCCGGCCATCAGCTCGGCCTCCTCCACCGCGCGGCGGATGGAGGCCACGGTGGCCTCGATGTTGACCACGACGCCCTTGCGCAAGCCCTTCGACGGGTGGGTGCCGATACCGATGATGTCGATGCCGCTGTCGGTGAGCTCGCCGACGATTGCGCAGATCTTCGTCGTGCCGATGTCCAGGCCAACGATGATCTCCCCAGACTTCTGCTTCGCCATAACCACTGCCTCCCCGGTGCCCCCACTCTCGTGAAAGGGCGTTCCCTACTGCGTCGAGCTCCCGTTCCTCTCGGAGACGGCACTCGAAAGCTTCACTGCCACCCAGCCGGGCCGAGCCCGGTTGTCCAGGTGAATGACATCGGCCGCCAGCCCTCGCGCGCTCAGCTCGCGCCGCACGCGCGAGAGCCGCGACAGCTTGGCCTCGGAATCTCCCTCGCCCAGCCGCACCTCCTGCCCACCCATCGTCACCAGCGCCAGGTTGCTGCCCTCTACCCGCACCTCGGACAGCCGCTCATGGCGGCCCGGCTTGAGCGCCGCGTACGAGCGCGCCACCGCCAGCGCCCCGCGCATCCGCTCGCGCACCCCGTCCGGGTCCTTCACATACGCATCGCGCTCCACGCCCGTGACGAGCGGCAGGTCCAGCCCGTCTCCCGGCGTCACCCGCTTGAAGGGCTCGCCCTCCTCGTCCAGCACGTACAGATCGCCCAACACCACCAGCGCCTCGGGCGAGTGCTCCACCACCTGCACGGAGACGGAGGCCGGGAAGTGCCGCGTCACTTCCACGCTGCGCACCCAGGGGTGCTGCAGCATGGCCTTCTCCAGCGCCCCCACCTCCATCGCGAACAGGTTCTGCCCCGCCGCCAACCCCGACAGCCGCACCAGCTCCGCCCGCGAAGCGCGGGACAGGCCGGTGAACGTGGCCTCCTTGAGCTGGAAGGTGGGCGACGCCAGCGCCCACGCCCGCAGCTCCACCCCGCCCCACACCAGGGCGCCGGTGAGTACCGCCGCCAAAAGCCCCTTCACCGTGGACGGCCCGTGCGTGCGCACGGCACCCTTCACCGCCTCCTTCTGCTGGGCGGTGTCCTGACGGCGGCGATTTCGCGACTTACCGAAGGCCATGAGAAACAGGTCCGCATGCTGCGCGCGGTTGGATCGCCGCGCCAGTTTTTGGCTACAGGTATGTTTCTGTAGCGGCTCAGGCCTTGAGCGAGGCCCCGAGGAGGATCCGCTCGCACAAGGTAGGGAAGTCGATCCCCCGCCCGGCGGCGATCTTCGGCAGCAGACTGGTCTCCGTCATGCCCGGCAGCGTGTTGGTCTCCAGCACGAACACCTCTCCTCCCTCGGTGACGATGACGTCCGAGCGAGACGCTCCGGCGCACCCCAGCGCCTTGTGGGCACCGAGGCACACCTCGTTCACGCGCGCATACTGATCTGCGGGCAGGGGTGCTGGGAAGAGATACTGCGTTCCACTTCCGGCCTTGTACTTGGCCTCCTGGTCGTAGAACTCGCGGGTAACCCGTACTTCGATGACGCCCAGGGCCTCGTTGTCCAACACGGCGCCCTGCACCTCGCGGCCCTTGATGAAGCGCTCCACGAGCAGGAAACCCGCGTACTTCGAGGCATCCGCCACGGCGGCGAGGTAGTCGTCCTTCGTCTTGCAGACGTGCACGCCCACGCTGCTGCCTTCGCGGCTGGGCTTCACCACCACGGGGAACGGGAAGGGCAGCGAGTCGGCCGCGGCGCGCGCGGACTGATCGTCAGTGAACACCTTATAAGGAGGCGTGGGGATACCGTGGGTGGCGAACATCTGCTTGGCGAAGACCTTCTCCATGCCCAGGGCCGAGGCGAGCACGCCGCTGCCGGTGTAGGGGATGAAGAGCGACTCGAGCAGGCCCTGGATGCAGCCGTCCTCGCCGTAGCGGCCGTGGAGCGCCAGCCACGCCACGTCCACCTTCTCGGCGGCGAGCTTCGCGGGCAGGTCCTTGCCCACGTCGATGTCCACCACGTCGTACCCGAGCGAGCGCAGGGCCTTGGACACGGCGGCTCCGGTGCGCAGGGACACGTCGCGCTCCTGGGACAGGCCACCCATCAGGACACCGATACGCTTCGTCTTCAGCTCGGACTTGGACAGGACGCTCACGGAAGGAACTCTCCTACTCGTTTGACTTCGGGTTTGAGCTCGACGCCGGTCTCGGCCCGCACCCGCTCTTGCATCAGGGTGATGAGCCCGAGGACGTCGCGGGCGGTGGCTCCGCCCAGATTGACGATCCAGTTGGCGTGCAGGGTGGACACCTGCGCGCGGCCCAGGGTGTGCCCTTTCAGGTTCACCAATTCAATGAGGCGCCCGGCGTAGTCGCCCGGCGGGTTGGTGAACACGCTGCCGAAGTTCGGCTGGCTCAGCGGTTGGGTGCTCTTGCGGTAGGCCAGGTCCTTGTCCATGGCCTGCTTGCTGGCCGCCAGGTCGCCCTTGGGCAGGCGGAAGCGCACCCGCGTCACCACGCTGCCCGGAGGCAGCTCCGAGTGCCGGTAGGCATGAGGAATCCGCGCCTTCTCCACCCACCCCACCCCGTCCACGGTGGCCAGCTCCACGGCCTCGATGACGCGGAAGCACTCGCCGTTCTTGGTGCCGGCGTTCATCGACACCGCGCCACCGAGCGTGCCGGGGATGCCCGCGAGGAACTCGGCGCCCACCAGGCCGTTGCCGCGCATCAGGTTGACGAGCCGGACGATGGCCGCGCCCGCTCCCAGCGTGAGCCTCCCCTCCTCCGCGCCGACCTCGGCCACCTCGGGGAACAGGTCTCCGGGCAGGCGCAGGGTGACGCCCTTGATGCCGCCGTCTCCCACCAAAGTGTTAGCCCCACCGCCGATGATGGTGACGGGGGCGCCCTCGTCGCGCGCCAGCTTGAGCAGCGCCACGAGCGCCTCGGGCGAGCGCGGACGGACGAGCGCTTCCGCGGGGCCACCCACCCGGACGCTGGTGAGGGGCGCGAGCGGCTCGCCCGCCTTCACCTCACAGCCGCCCAGCAGCGCTACCCGCTCTGGCAGGGAGGAGGCCATGTCACCCGCCCTTGGCGACTCCGGTCTTGCCCAGCAGCGCCAGCAGATCCGGGCCTACCTGGGTGATGTCTCCGGCGCCCAGCGTGAGGACGATGTCTCCCTCGCGCAGCCGGGGCGCGATGGCCTCGGCCAGGTCCGCCCGCTTGTCCACGTACGTCACGTCGCGGTGGCCGTGGGCGCGGATGGCCTCGGCCAGGGCCTCGCCGGTGGCGCCGGGGATGCGCTCCTCGCCCGCGGCGTAGACGCTGGTGACGAAGAGCACGTCCGCGTCATTGAAGGAGGTGGCGAACTCCTTCATCAAGTCATGGGTGCGCGTGTAGCGGTGCGGCTGGAAGGCCACCACCACGCGCCGCCCGAAGGCGCGCCGGGCACCAGCCAGAGTGGCCAGCACCTCGGTGGGGTGGTGCCCGTAGTCGTCCACCACGGTGACACCGGCCACCTCGCCGCGCACGGTGAAGCGCCGCTGCACGCCGCCGAACTCGGCCAGCGCGCCGCGCACGGTGTCGAGCGGAATCTCCATCTCCTCGGCCACGGCGATGACGGCCAGGGCGTTGAGGGCGTTGTGCGCGCCCACCATGCGCACGCGGAACTCGCCCAGGGGCTCATCGCGCCGGAAGGCGTTGAAGCGGGTGGTGAAGCCCTCCAGGGTGATGCCCTCGAGGCGGTAGTCCGCCATGTGCGAGCTGCCGTAGGTGACGGCGCGCTTCTCCAGCCGGGGCAACAGGGCCTGCACGTTGGGGTGGTCCAGGCACAACACGTTGAGCCCGTAGAAGGGCAC
Organism: Myxococcaceae bacterium; assembly: GCA_036389955.1. Lineage (GTDB taxonomy): Bacteria > Myxococcota > Myxococcia > Myxococcales > Myxococcaceae > DATHBR01. The sequence continues at coordinate 1,149 of DASVVJ010000558.1, read as the reverse complement.
CCGGTTGCAGAACTCCACGAAGGCCGTCTGGAGCACATCCAGCGTGCCGTAGTGGTCCATGTGCTCCGGGTCGATGTTCGTCACCACGGCGATGGACGGGTGCAGCTTGAGGAAGCTGCCATCGCTCTCGTCGGCCTCGACCACCATCAGCTCGCTCTTGCCCAGCTTGGCGTTCGAGTCGAGCACGTTCACCTTGCCGCCCACCACCGCGGTGGGGTCCAGCCCGGCGGCCGAGAGCACCGTGGCCACCATGGAGGTGGTGGTCGTCTTCCCGTGGCTGCCGGCCACGGCCACCGCGTACTTCAGGCGCATCAGCTCGGCGAGCATCTCCGCGCGGGGGATGACGGGAATCTTGCGCTGGCGCGCGGCCACCACCTCGGGGTTGTCCTTCTTCACCGCCGAGGAGATGACGACCACGTCGGCCTGCACGAGGTTTGCCGCTTTGTGGCCCTCGTAGATGGTGGCGCCCATGCTGGCCAGGCGACGGGTGATGTCACTGCCCTTCAAGTCCGAGCCGGACACGCGGTAGCCCTGGTTGAGCAGCACCTCGGCGATGCCGCTCATGCCGATGCCGCCAATGCCCACGAAGTGCACCTGCGCCGCGTGGCGGGTCTTGAAGAGGCTCTGAGGCTTGCCGCTGGCCTTGGTCATGGCTCGCTCACTTCTGGGAGGCCTTCTGCGCCTCTTCCTTGGGAGGGCGCTCGCGCCCGTTGGGGCCGTACGCCTGAATCATCAGCTCCACGCACACGTCCGCCAGCTCCTTGGACGCCTCGGGACGGCCCAGCAGGCCTGCCTTCTTCTCCATCTGCTTGAGGCGCGCGGGCTCGCTCTTGAGGCCGCGGATCGTCTCGGCCAGCTTCTGCCCGGTGAGCTCCGACTCGCGGAACATCACCGCCGCGCCCACGTCCACCAGCGCGCGGGCATTCACTTCCTGGTGGTTGTCCGTGGCGTACGGGAACGGGATGAGGATGCTGGCCTTCTTGCACACGGTGAGCTCGGCCAGCGTGGTAGCGCCCGCGCGGCAGATGACGAGGTCCGCCTTGGCGTAGGCGTCGGACATGTCGTCGATGAACTCCACCACCTGGGCGTGAAAGCCCTTGTCCGCGTAGCCCTTGCGCACCGTCTCCAGGTCGTTCTTCCCCGTCTGGT
>DASVVJ010000557.1:0-14357 GCA_036389955.1 Myxococcaceae bacterium | reverse complement strand
GAGGCTGTCGCTGGGGTGAGCCTCTTGTGGAGCAGATAGCGAACCAGCTCCCATCCGGCGAGTTGCCCCATAGCCATAACACGTAAGCTCAAGGAAAGGCTTATGGAGCAGTGACCCACCGCCTGATCCGTTTGAGCCCAGGAGGTATGTGAATGCGCCTCGGTGCTCTTTCCCACCGCCTTCGGGTTTCAACCGTCCAGCCTTGAGCTCAGCGGAAAACCGAGCTTGGGCTGCACCATGACGGATTGGATGCCAAGACAAGCGTTTTCCGTAGAAAGCACCCCTGGCTGCGTAGTCAGGCTCTGGGCTATCGCTTGGCCAAGGAAATACCGCGGGTTCAAAATTGGTGAGGCTCTGCAGCAGGGTCGTCTTCCCCATCCCGTTGTTGCCTAAAATCACCGTCCATCTTGCTGGTTGCCCCTCTTCATTGGATAGCTGCAGGGTCTGACTGGGCCCGAAGCAACGCACTCCCTCAAGAGTCAATGAAAGAAAGTACACGGGCAGGCCAGAAGCCTGGTGCGTTGGAGTGGCTCGTCCCTGTTTGCCCTGCCTTGTTCTTCCCTGAACTCTCGCGGCCATCTCGTCCCTCTGCATCAGGTCCAACTGGGCATCAGACACAAGCTGTGTAGCATGAATCCTTCTGCCTACTGCTTCACCGCGTTGGGCTCCCGTTCGGCCGGAAAACTCGCCAGGTAACAAGTGCCGTTCCACTCGTAGGCTTCCCGTCCGCAGGGGGGCTTCATCCTGAGGGGCACCCAGCAGCCTCCCCGGATCTCCTCTTCGTATCGAAGCTTACAAGGCGCAAGGTGCTGGCCGGGAAATGGCCCCTTGGGCATCTCGCGTCCGATCCCTTCCTGCTTGCTCACCGACTTCGTGGCTCTTGCCTGCGCGATCTCCTCGGAATCCGCGAGCCCTACGGTGCTCCATTCCTTCGGGGCAACTCGTGCCGACTCGCTTTGTCCTGGATACTCCTCCCCAGCCACGTGCACGCCCCACATCGCGCCGACAACCAGCGCCATTCCCACCGCAGCCGCCGTGCGCCATGAAGCTCTTTCGAGCACGGAACGAAGGGCTGCCCCCCAACGCCGGCTCACCCGGGAGTCCGGAGTCTTCCGCGCGGTAATGGGCCGATCCGACTCACGCCCTGCCGTCCGCACTGCGGACTCCATCGCCTCGGCCACCTGGCCGGCGCTTCCCCGGGCCGAGGGCTCGACCGCGAGCAACTGACGAATGAGCGTCGCCAGCTCCGGGCTCACCGTCGTCAGCACCTCGGGTGGCACCCATTTCGGAACGTTGTCGCTCTCGAACCCTTCGGGCGGCGCGACCTCCACCTGCACATGAGGCGGTGGGTACGTACCCGTCACGAGTCGGTACGCCATCACTCCCAGGGCATACAGATCGTCCGCGGGCCCCGCCTCGTAAGATGGGTCGCGATGGGGGCGCCACTTCACATAGCAGCGTAGCGCCTCGGGGCTTCGGTACTGCGGAGTGCCAGGCGGCAACGCCTGCCACGTCAACGGCGGCGCCCCACGAAAAGTCCCCGCCCCGAAGTCCACCAGCACCGCCGCCGAGTCCTTCACACGAACCAGTACGTTGGTGCCCTTCACATCCCGGTGCAGTCCTCCCACCGCATGTGTGGCCTCCAGTGCCCGGGATACCTGCGACAGCAGCCTCAGCACCTCGCGGGAACTGACGCGCCGCTCAGCGGCCCAATCGTACAGCCGCTTGCCCTCCACCCAGTCCATGACGAAATAGGGAAACAGCACCTCGCTGCTGTGCTTCCACCAGCCCCTGTCGTGCAATCGCGGCACCTGGCCGTGATGGATGCGCCCCAGCAGCTCCACCTCCCGCTCGAAGCGCGGATCCCTGGGGTAGCTGGCCAACTTCAGTGCGAAGAGCCGGGGGTCCTCAGGCTCCACTCGCTCAACGCAATACACGGTGCCGAACATGCCCTGGCCCGCGCAGCGCACCACGCGCCACGGGCCTACACGGCTCCCGGCAGGCAGTAACTCGGGACTCACGTCCTGCGTCGGCATGCTCTCCATGGAGACCTTCCCAGCCTCAGCAACTGCCAGCCCCTGGGCCCAGCGCCACCCTACCCCATAGGTGGGCGGTATCTCCGAGCAAAACCCGCGGAAGTGTCTGGCAGCCGGACACGCTCAGCCCACTCGCTTCCAAGAGAAGCCGTGAAACCGTGTCAGGGACGGAGACTCGGAGCTTTGTTCGTGTGGCGGGAAGCCCTTCCTACCGCGGGCCCTCTCGGGCACCAGGCTCGTAGGTTGGCCTCGACCGCCTGCACCGCCGGATGCTCACGTTGCACCCGGCGGCGAGAGGTAGGGCACGGAAGGCTCAAGGCCTCCCGTGCCCCGGTACCGCGATTACCGGCAGATGTTGCGGTCCGGCAGCGGGTTGATGTGGCCCTCGGCGTTGCCCGTCAGCGACTTGGCGTAGATGCCGCCATCGAAGCTGCCATTGTTGAAGGTCACATCCGCGTACGGCGCCAGCATCGTGCCCCACAGACCGTAGCCCTCCGCCGTGAAGGTGGTGGCCTGGGTGAAGTTGAACAGGATGCCCGTCTGGTCGATGCCGCCGCTGAACACGTGGCCGCCGCGCAGCGACGCCGTGGTGCCCGAGATGTTGATGACCGCGAGCGAGCCCGCCGGAGCGTTGAAGAACAGCGTCCACGCGCTCGCCAGGTCGCTGGCGTTCACCTGGAACACGTTCACGTTCGGATCCGTGCCCGTGAAGAACACGCCGCCCCAGGCCTCCACCGTCGTCGTGCCGTTGGCCGCCAGGCCGTTCAGGCGCGAGGACAGCGCACGCAGCTCGTTGCCCTCGGCCACGAAGTCGATCGGCGTCCCCTGCGAGGCCGCGCCGCGCACGAACGTCACCGACCCGTCAGCGTTGAAGCTGCCGCCGTGCACCGCGTCACCCCAGATGCCGCCGTTGGACAGGTTCATGTTCCCGCCGGACACCATCACGTTGGCCGTGTCGGTCTCCGCCAGCGACGCGCCCACCGAGAAGTTCGTCATGGTGATGTCACCACCGGCCGCGACCTTGCCCAGCACGTCCGCGCCCAGGTTGTAGTCCTCGAGCACGAACACGTTGTAGTCGTTCAGGTCCACCTCGATGCACACGCCGGTGACAATCACCTGCACGGTGGCGTAGCCGATGCCGCCGTCGTCATCCATCACCGCGATGCTCACGCTGTAGGTGCCCTGCGTGGTGTACAGGTGGTTGAGCACGAAGGACTTGCCGTTGAGCGGCAGGGGCTGCACGCCCGAGCCGTCGCCGTAGTCCACCGTCGCCGTCCAGGTGTCCGCACCCGGATCCACGAACGAGCCCACCGACGAGAACACCGCGCCCTCGGCAATCGAACCACCCGTCGCGCTGACCACCGGCGCCACGTTGGCCACGTCCACCCTCACCGTCTTGGTGCCCACGCCACCGTCGTCATCCCGGACCGTGATGGTCACCGTGTACGAGCCGTTGTCGGCGTACACGTGGCTGAGCGTGAAGGCCTTGCCGTTGAGCGCCAGGGGCTGCACGCCCGAGCCGTCGCCGTAGTCCACCGTCGCCGTCCAGGTGTCCGCGCCCGGATCCGCGAAGGAGCCGGCGCTGCTGAACGCCGAGCCCTCGTCGGCCGTGCCACCGTTGGCGTTCACCGCGGGCGCCACGTTGCCCACCGTCACGGTCACCGTGTCGGAAGAGCTGGCACCCTCGCTGTCCGTCACCGTGAGGCGCAGCGTGTACACGCCGTCATCGCTCGTGGCGAAGCTCGGATTGGCAATGGCCGGGTTGGACAGGGTGATGGCCGGACCGGTGCTGTTCACCACCGTCCACTGGTAGCTGATGGCGTGGTTGTCCGGATCGCTGCCCGTGCCCGCCAGGGTCACCACGTCACCCTCCAGGACGCTGAGGTCATCACCCGCGTGGGACGCGGGAGGCTGGTTCACCGGCTGAGGACGCACGGTGATGTTCACCGAGCACTGGTCCGCCTGGCCCGTCTGGTCCGTCACCGTGTAGGCCACCACGAAGGAGCTGCCCGCCACACCCACCGACGGCACCCAGTTGAACGTGGAGCTCATGCCCGGCGAGCCCAGCAGCGGCAGGGCCGGCGTCATCGTCGCGCCCGCGGGCAGACCGCCCGTGTTCAGCTGCAGCGTGTCGCCAGAATCCAGGTCCGAGGTGCCGATCTCGAACGTCACCGTCTGGCCCGCGCTCACCGTGTAGTTGGTCTGCTGAGGCAGAATGCACTCGGGCGCGAAGCCCAGCGTGTCCACGATGCGCAGGATGAAGTCCACCGCCGAGGAACCAATCAGCACGCCGTTGCGGCGCTCCTCGATGACGATCTGCGTCGTGTAGAGCTGGCCGACGATCTTCCCGTTGGTGTTCCACGACACCAGGCCCGAGCTGCTCACCGTCAGGCCCTGAATCGGAGCCACGATGCCGCTCTCGTTGGCAGAGGCCAGGCGGTAGGTCAGCGCATCACCCTCGGCGTCCACCGCGGGCACCTGGAAGGTGAAGTTGGGGGTGTTCACCGGCGCGTTGACGATGGGCGGCAGGCCGCTCACCGGCGAGCTGTTGTTGACGTTGAAGCGCACCGGCGTCGCCACGGTGTAGTTCTCGTTCGGGTTGCTCAGGTTGGTGATGCGGCAGCAGCTGCTGATGCTGGCCGTGAACGGACCGTCGCTGTTGTACGTGTGGGTGATGGAGCCCGCGGGCATGTTGGAGATGCGGCGCAGCTGCACCGTCTGCCGGCCGGTGGACTGGCCGAAGCCCGCCGCGCGGATGTAGTAGGTGCCCGCGTCCAGCGTGGTGCCGATGAACGACGAGGTACCGCCGCCGCCGTCATCGTCCTGGGCCAGGAGCTGGCCGGAGCTGTTGTACAGGTACAGGTACGAGTCCGACAGGCCGTTGAGCACCGTGCGGATGCTGAGGCGGGTGCGCGCGCCCAGCGTGAAGCCCACGTAGTCACCCTCGCCCCCGGAGGCGATGGTGCTGATGAAGTCGTCGCCCACGTTCATCCGGTCCGCGGTGGCGATCGTGTCGTTCGGCTCGGACTCGGTCACGGTGACGCCCGTGCCCGGCTCCGTCTGCGTGCCGCCGCTGCTGATGGCGCGGCCAATCACCCAGCTCTGATCGATGTCGTAGCTGATCACCTCGAACGTCAGCGTGGTGGTGCACGCGCCGTCGCCGAAGCACAGCGCCGTGTTGCCGATCGTCTCGGTGAAGGTGTCACCGGTGACGACGCGGCCGTCCTGGCCGCTGCCCGGGTAGTCGCGGCGGAACGCGTTGACGAGCGAGAACTCCGCCGTCCGCGCGGACACCGGGCGCCACGTCAGGTGGCCATAGCGGAAGTGCGAGCCGTGGAAGTGCACATACGCCACCACGGTGCCGGCGCGGGTACGCACCTCGGCGTTGTAGTTACCCAGCTGGCTGTCGAAGATGTAGACGCCGCTGACCGTGCCCGCGTTGTCGGCGGTTACCGCCTCCGTGTGCGTCGTTCCGTCCGGACGGGTGATGACCAGGCTGTACGCCTCGCCGCAGTTGAGACCCTTGCCCGTGATCTGCACCGGCAGCCCGGTCGTGTAGTCCTCACGATCCGTGACCAGGCGCGGACGCAGCGGGCTGGAGCAGGTGCCGCTGCCGATGGCGCCCGAGCCGCTGGACTTGTCTCCCGACTCCTCGCCGGACTGGGAGCATCCGGCGCTGATTACCGCGGTCAACAGCGCCACCAAGGGCGCTCTGAAAGTTCGACTCAACATTGCTTGGTACTCCCCCTCGTGGTGACAGGGCCCTGGGGTGAACCCTGCGAGCCAACGGGAGTTTGGTAGCATGACCTTTCGGGCATCACAATAAGATTACGTTGGTACTTAATTGTCGGTCCTTGTAAGCACTTGAAATAAGACAAGTCTGAGAAACGACACTGACGTACTTCGGTTTACCCCGTGAGACGGGGAAGTGGCTCGAAAGTGGCCTGAAACACAAGCTTTCTCACTTTTCAATAAAACAGCTATTACCAGGAAAGCTGTTAAGTTACGTTTTCGCCTTCCCGAAGTGACGAGGTTGGCAATGCGACGTTTCGCTTCCCTGCTGTCCTGCGCGGCGATGGTGGCGGGCTGTGCCGGTGAGCCCACGGCGGAGATCCCCGAGCACGCCGAAGAGCGCCCCACCGTGGTGGAGGAGGCGCGTACGCAGCTGGTCCAGGACGACGCGGCGGGCATCTCCGTCACGGTGCCGGGAGACTGGCGCGTGCAGCAGGATCCGGTGTTGTTCAACACCTATGGCTTCGCGCTGTTCGACCCCAGCGGTCCCAGCATGGGCGGGCACGAGCGATCGCCGGTGGCGCGCGTTGCGCTGGCCTACCAGGCGCAGCCGGGACAGATCGAAGCGCTGGTGGCGGACCTGATGAGCAAGTACTCGGAGTTTCCGCTCACCCGCTCCAAGGTGCGGGTAGGCCCGGGCCTCGAGGGCATCGCGGTGAGCGGACTGCCAGGCACGGATCCGTACACGCTGGTGTACGTGGCGGACGGTGACCGGGTGTACCGCATCGGCCTGTGGACGGAGGAGCCCGGGCTGAACCCACGGGCCCACGCGCTGCTGGCCGGCCTGCGGTTCGAGCCACCCCGGCGCTCCGTGCAGTCGCTGGGCTTGATGCCGGTGGAGCAGGCCCGGTACGCGGAGCCTCCGCCCGAGCAGATGGCGCTCAACCGCCAGGCGCAGCGGGAGCGCGCCCTGCTCACCGCGCTCGAGGGCGGCGAGCCGGCGGAGTTCGCCGAGCCGGCCGACGTCAACGCGCTGGCGTGCGAGTCCGCCCAGCCCACCGGCATGCTCTGGCAGACGGTGTGGGACTACACGAACAAGTTCTACAGCGGCTACACCACGGTGTACTCGGGCACGTACTACAACCTGCGGCCGGGGGATCCGGGCTGGAGCGCGATGAGCGGCAACTACGGCAGCTGGTGGGGACAGAACTACCACGTGCGCAAGTGCGAGCCGTACCTGCTCAACCAGTTCTACGCCAACGACTGGCCGGCGCATAAGAACGCCAACGTGTACCCGGCCATCACCGGCACGGTGGAGTGGGCCGGCTGGGACTACCAGGACGCCGAGGGCTACTACACGCTGGGCAACTACGTGGTGGTGCGCAACAACGGCTACCGGGCCATCATGGCGCACCTGACGAGCATCGCCGCGGGCATTGGCCCGGGCACCAGCGTGGGCATGAACACCATCATCGGCTACGCGGGGAAGACGGGCGGCCCGTGGGACGAGCACGTGCACTCGCGCGTGGCCTACGGAGAGTCGAAGACCTACAACGGCCAGCCCTACGGTGGAAACACGGTGTGGCCCACCCGGCTGCGCTGCGTGTCCTGCAAGGCGACCGACCCGGGGGATGCCCGGGGTAACGGAGACGGCCAGTTCGACTTGAAGGACAGCAGCGGAGCGAAGTTCTACACGCGCTTCTACCACGGCCGCTGGATGCGGGGCTGATCAGGGGCGGTAGAGCTTGAGCAGGGTGCCGTCGTCGCCGGCGATGACGAGCGTGTCGGCACTCCCGGAGAGGGCACGCAGACTCTTGCGCGTGCCCGTCTCGATGCGCTCCCAGGTCTCGAGCACGGTGTCACAGGACAGCAGCAGTCCGCGGTCGCCAGCGATGAACATCTCGTGCCTCGAGTTGATGAAGAGCGCGTGCAGCTCGTAGTCCCGCAGGTCCGGGGACAACCGATAGGGCGCCCACGTCGTGCCGTCCCAGCGCCAGAGCTCCTTGGCGCTGAGCGCCCAGGCGAGGTTCTTGCGCTGGGCCTGGACGGCGCGGAAGTTCGGCATCCGCTCATCGCGCTTCTCGGTCCACGCCTTGCCGTCCCAGTGAGCGATGACGCCGTCTCCCACGGCCCACAGGTCATCCGGCGCGGTGCCGTGAATGGCGTTCACCGCACCGGAAGCCTGCAGCGGGTAGCGGGTCCACGAGGTATGGCCGTCGAGCTGGATGATGAGGCCCTCCCCCGTGGTGGAGTCGACGCCCACCAGCCACGCCAGCATGCCGTCCAGCGGGTGCACGCCGTGGAAGGTGTAGCTCTGCGGCAGGTAGAAGAAGTTGGTTCCTCCGCCGTGCGAGTCCCAGGAGCGCAGGTCCACGCGGCCGAAGTTGCCCGCGGCCCACAGCCGCCCGGCCCCCTGCGCGGCGAACACGTTGCTGGGCCCCATCATGCTTCCGGTGATGTTCGGCCCCGTCCAGACGTTGCGGCCATCCCCGAGCCACCAGCGATCCGGCTCGGGAGCCGACAGCGTGACGAAGTCGGCGCGAATGCCCTGGTCGAGGTGCCGCCACGTCTGCACCTGAGTCGAGCGCTGCACGTGCCCGGCGGCGCCCACCACCACCTGGCCGTCCGGTGCATGCCACGCGCCCAGCAGGCGGGACGGAACGCTGCCCACCACCACGCGCCACGCATTGCCGTCATAGTGCGCGGCGCCCTCCTCGCCGACGACGAGGATGTCCGAGGCGGACCTCCCGGAGATGCCATACAGGGCCGAGAAGGGCAGGCTCACCGAGGACCACGCCTGGCCGTCCCAGTGGAACAGCGACTCGCCGCCGCGCTCGCTGGTCACCCACACGTCCTCGGGCCCGGAGCCCCAGACACCGGTGAAGGTGAGCCCCGGCATGGGAGGCGTCAGCTCGCGCCAGCGCTTCTGATCCCGGACGCGAATGGTGGACTGCGTGCCCACGGCCCACACCGAGCTGCCATGCGCCCAGACACCATAGAGGTCCGCCGCGGTGCCAGCGTGCTCACGCTGCCAGGTGCCTCCGCTCTTCACGTAGATGGCACCCTTCTGGCCCACCGCCCACACGTTCTCGGGGCCGGTGCCGTACACGTCGAGCAGGAAATGCTCGGGCTGCATGACGCTGTTCCAGCGGTGGCCGTCGAAGTGCATCACCTTCTCCCCCACCGCCCACACGTTCTCGGGCGCACTGCCCCAGACGCCCGACAATTCGACGTCGCTGCGCAGCACGGTCAGCCCGCCAGATCCACCGTGGGCGATGTAGCCCGCGTTGCCTACCGCCCAGAAGTCCTCCACGGAACGGCCCCACACGTCCTTGAAGTCATGGGACACCGGCCTGGGGTTCAGGAAGCACACGCCGTCACGCGAGCACGCGGTGTCCACGCCGTAGTCCGGTGTGCCACAGACGTTGGGCGGGCCCCCGCCGCCGCACGTCTGTCCAATGAGGCCGCAGGTGCCGCACTGGAGCGTGTTCCCGCAGCCATCGAAAACGGTTCCGCAGGTGGCGCGCATGCTCTCGCACGTCACCGGCTTGCACCCCGCTGGAGAGGGCGGGGCGGGCGGAGACTGGGGGGTGCCAGGCTCTTCCGGCGGCGTGCCCTCCACGTGGCCAGGACGGGAGACTTCCTCTTGGGGAGCTCCACACGCGGCAAGCACGAACAGCACGAAAGCCAACACGCCCTTCCATCCCCTGCGCCCCTCGCTCCGCCCGCCCATGCCCTCTCCTTCTGGTGGTGACGAAAGAGAAATGAATTCCGCGGCCGGAATGGACGAATGGATCCGCGCGAATTCTTCCCGCGTGCCACGCGGGAACCAGGCAAGCAGGGAAGCAGGCTTCACCACGTCGCCCAGTCAACGGCCGGTGGAAACGGCTCGGGACCGATGAAGAACCAGCGCGGCACGGACAACTGCCTGCGGCACCACGACTACCGCTCACACAGGGAACCACGGCTTCCCCGCGGAGGCGAGCGCCAGCAGCAGCACCTCCAGGGAGACCCGGAAGTCGCCCTGCAGTGCCAGGCGCAAGCAGTCTGCCTTGGGAACACGCGTGCAGGAGAGCCGGGGCTGCCCCTTGTCGTTCTCGGCCGTCCACCCGCCTTGGCCGTCCACGCTGAGCCGCACGCTCGTGCCGCGGTGGGTGACGACAAGATGCTCGCCACGCAGCTTCGCGTGGCCCACCTCTTCTCCCTCTTCTCCGAGCATTCGCCAGGCGGTCACGCCACGGGCGCCCTTCACCGGCACGCTGTGCAGCCAGGGCCGCTCCGGACGGGGCTCCATCCGTGAGAGCCACCAGACGCCTGGCTCGGACGCATCGGGACGGAGCTGGCCTACCGGCGTGTACGGCACCGCGGCCATCACCGGCTCCGGTCCGAAGTGAAGCCGCAGTCCCTCTTGGTCCGCCTCCCACTTCAGCAGGTAGCCGTCGAAGAGCTGCTCCATGTCGTCCGCCGGAGACGGCCCCAGCTCATTCCCGAAGTCCGTCCTCAGGGCCTCGAAGATGACGTGCTGGCTCTCGTCATGGACGATGGTCACCACCCGCCCCAGCCGCAGGTGGGCCTCCATGTCCACGAGCAGGACCTTGGTGTCCAACGCCTTGTCCCTGCCGAGGGCGGCGTGCAGTCCATCGTAGGACTCTCGCAGGCGCGCATCGCGCAGTTCCCCTGGCCGCTCGAACCAGGCGTAGCGAGCCGTGGTGTCGCACCCGTCAGGGTCCGCGGAGGACTCGTACTGATACACGATGCCTCGCGTCACCCGCCCATGCATGAGCAGCGGCTTGTATTGCGTCGCATACCGGTACTGCGCCAGGTACCCGCGGCTCAGCCAGACATCCGGACGTGGAGCGGGCACCGCCAGCCCGCGCGGCAGCGGCAGCTTCAGCGCCTCCTCCAGGCGTTCCAGGTACACCTCGGGAACCTTCACCTGCGTTGCCTGCTCGAGCTTCTCCAGGAGCTTGCCGAGGAAGGTGCCAATGGGAGCCATCCGCTCAGCCTAGCTTCCCAGGCCGCGCCTTGGGCGTAGCTCGCACGGCTGCCTGGCCCCGGAGCCTGCCAGCGCCCCAGCCAGCCGTGCGATCCACAGCCCAGCCCAGCCGCTTGGAACCTCCATCCCCATCTTGAGAAACAGGAGGTGTCACATGGCGAAGCAGCAGGACCAGAACCGCGAGAAGCTGCACGCGGATGAAGACACGGAGCGGCTGCACCCGAAGGTGGACTCGGGCGACGTCTCGGGTCAGGGCCGCGAGCGGCGGGATGACGGAGAGGTGTATCCGCAGAAGCGGGGCTCGGGAGACTTCGGCACCCACGGTGGCCCCAACAAGCACGACGCGAAGGTGAGCACCCCGTCCCAGAGCGACGAGTAGCCCAGCCTCCACGCAGCTCGTGACGACCGGCCGGTGACGCTCTCGCGGAGGTCACCGGCCGGACTGTCCGCCACTGTCCACCACCCTATTCGTCAGGTTGCTGGTGTTCCGCCCTACCCGTTAGGGTGGCTCCATGTCTCCAGGCAGCGGCCAGAGTGCGGGCACGAAGCAGCCCTTCGACATCGATGAAGTCCTCCGCCGCATCCGGGGCACGGTCCAGGAGTTCGCGGACGCGGCGATGTTTGCGCTGGCGGCCAAGGGGCACGACACGCTCTTCGAGCAGCTCGTGGCGTGCATCCTCTCCATCCGGACGCGGGACGAGGTGAGCCTGCCCACCTCCCTGGCGCTCCTGGCACGGGCGAGAACCCCCGAGGCCATGAGCCAGCTCACCCCGGAGCAGATTGACGCGCTCATCCACCCCGTCACCTTCCACGAGCCCAAGGCGAAGCAGATCCACGCCATCGCCGTGCGCACGGTGAAGGAGTTCAACGGCCAGCTCCCGTGTGAGGCCCAGGTGCTCCAGTCCTTCAAGGGCGTGGGCCCCAAGTGCGCCCACCTCGCGCTGGGCATCGCGTGCGGGCACCAGGCCATCAGCGTGGACATCCACGTGCACCGGGTGACCAACCGCTGGGGCTACGTGCGCGCGCGAACTCCCGAGCTGACGCTGGCGGCGCTCGAGGCCTGCCTGCCCCGCTCGTACTGGGTGGAGCTCAACCGGCTGCTGGTGCCCTTCGGCAAACACGTGTGCACGGGGACGCGGCCGAAGTGCTCCACCTGCCCCGTGCTGTCCATGTGCCGCCAGGTGGGCGTGCAGCACCCGCGCTAGCGCCCTACCGGTCCTGGCCCATGATCTGCGTCACCCTGCGCGCCAGGCGCCGCCACGGGTTCGTCAGTCCTCCCGTGTCCAGGGTGATTTCCCGCGAGTGCTTCAGGTCCCGCGCCCAGCCGCGCGCCAGCTTGCGGTTGAACTCCGGGTCTGCCACCACCATCGAGCCCTCACCCAGCTTGTTGAGCGACAGCGCATCCATGTTGGTGGACCCCACCACGGTGAGCCAGTCATCCACGAGCATCGTCTTCGCGTGCATCATGGAGGCCTGGTACTCCCAGATGCGGGCGCCGGCCTCCAGCAGCTCCTCATACGTCGCGCGCTGCGAGGCACGGATGATCGGCACGTCATGCACCGGCCCCGGGGCCAGCACCCGCACATCCACGCCCTCGTGCGCCTTGTGCACCAGCTGCTCCATGATGGACTTGGGCGGAGTGAAGTAGGCGTTGGCGATCCACAGGCGCTTGCGCGCCGCGCCGATCACCAGGCGCACCATCCGCTCGGCGTCCGTCATCCCCAGCTTGCCCACGCTGGCAACAAACCCCGCGCGCACCGGCCCGCACTGACATGGCCCCGGCAGGTCCTCGCGGTGCAGCAGGCTGCCCCCGGACTCCTGCCACGCACGCGAGAACGCCAGCTGCATCTGGCACACGGACGGGCCCTCGACACGGATGTGCGTGTCGCGCCACTCCTCGGGGTGCAGGCCGTCTCCGTCCCACACCTTCCAGATGCCGAAGCCGCCCGTGTACCCGATCTTCCCGTCCACGATGACGAGCTTCTGGTGGTTGCGGCCCAGCAGCCGCCCCATCACCTTGCCCGCCAGCGGCCGGTAGTAGTGCACCTCCACCCCGCACTCGGTGAGCCGGCGCTCCACCTTCTGGTCGAAGTCCTTGTTGCCGCTCACCTCTTCGCTGCCCACCGGATCCACCACCACGCGGCAGCGCACCCCCGCGCTCACCCGCTCGCGCAGCGCCTCCACGATTCGATCCGACACCGGGCTGGGACGCCAGATGTAGACCAGGACGTGGACGCTCTCCTGTGCTTGCCGGATGTCCTCCAGCATCCGGTCGAACACGGTTCCGTTCTCCAGCAGCTCCACCCGGTGCCCCGCTTCCAGGCTCACACCGGTGGACTGAAACAACACGAAGGAGAAAGCGTCCAGACCCGGGGGCAGGTGAAACGGCCCCTTCATCTCATGGCGCTGCCCTTCCTTCTCGTCCCACCCATGTGCTCCAGGCTGCGGCAGCACATCATCGACCAGCTCGTCCCCCTCCATCCGAACCCTCCCCCTTGGCCCGCCAACCTAGGGATGCGTCGCGCCGTCAGCAGTCTGGGCAAAGCTCCCACCTGTTCGCCCCGCGACGGTGTAAGCCGTCATTGCCCCGAGCGGCACATCATGGCGAAGTGTGCCTGTCCGCCTGCTCGCCGGAGAGCCAGCCATGTCCACGTCCATCGATGAAGCGCAGGTCCCTTCCGCCCAGGAGCTGCTGTCCCTGCCCCGCCTGGCGCCGCTCGTTCCCATGCTCTACGTGGCGTGGACGGACGGCGAGCTGACCCGAGAGGAGATCAGCGCCCTGGGCGCCGCGGCCCGCGCCCAACCCTGGTTGGATCTGCGCTCCAGTGCGGTGCTGGCCCGGTGGTTGGATCCGCTCAACCCGCCCACGCCCAGCGCCCTGGCACAGGTGCGCGAGCACATCCGCCGCACCACCGAGCACCTCAGCCACAGCGGCCAGCAGAGCCTGGCGGAGCTGGGCACGCAGCTGGCCGAGGTGCTCAGCGGCAAGGACGGACTGCCCGCGCCGATGCCGGAGCTGACGCGCACCCTGGCACCGCTGGAGACGGCGCTGGGCCTCTCGGGCAGCGAAGCGGTGCGCAGCCTGCTGTCCACCCCCGAGTCCCGCCAGGGCGTACCGTCCCCAGCGGCCTCGTTCCAGGTGGGCGCGCTGCGCGCGGTGCTGGAGCGTACCTACTCCGCCGAGCGGGCCCGGGTGCGCCAGTGGCTGAGTGAGCCCTCGTTCCGCTACGTGGACGAGCGCAACACGGCCGCCTACCGGGCCCAGGTCTTCACGTGGCTGCAGCAGCTCACCGAGCGCGGGCTGGGGAAGCTGGCGTACCCGGAGGACCCGTCCCAGGTGGACATGGGCGCGTTCATCACGGCGTTCGAGACGCTGGCCTACTTCGACCTGAGCCTGGTGGTGAAGGTGGGGGTGAACTTCGGGCTGTTCGGCGGCAGCGTGTACTTCCTGGGCACGGAGCGGCACCACCGCGAGTTGATGCCCAGAATCACGTCGCTGGAGCTACCCGGCTGCTTCGCGATGAGCGAGCTGGGCCACGGCTCCAACGTGCGGGACCTGGAGACAGTGGCCCGCTACGACGCGGAGCGCGAGG
>DASVVJ010000556.1:0-8522 GCA_036389955.1 Myxococcaceae bacterium | reverse complement strand
GCGCCGCGCCAAGGTGGAGCACGTGGTGCTGCTGTCGCTTTTCCATGCGGACAACGACCTGCTCTTCGCCAGGGCCCACCGCGATGTCGAGCAGCACATCCGCGCCTCCGGGATGCAGTGGACGTTCCTCCGTCCCAACGGGTTCATGCAGAACCTGTTCGCCGTCGCGCAGAGCATTCAGCACACGGGCCAGTTCCACTTCCCCGTGGGCGACGCGAAGGTGAGTCACATCGACGTTGGCGACATTGGAGCGGTGGCGGCGAAGGTCCTCACCGAGGGGCCCGCGAACCATGGCGGAAAGATCTACGAGCTCAGCGGTCCCGAGGCGCTCTCCTACACGCAGATCGCGCAGACGCTCTCCGAGGTGCTCGGCAAGCCGGTGACTTACGTGGATGTTCCCCCCGAGCCCTACAAGCAGACACTGCTCCAGTACGGCGTTCCCCCGTTCATCGCCGACGGCCTGCTCGATCTCTACCGTCACTACCGCACGGGCGACGCCGCTAAAGTGACGCCGTGGGTGGAGCAGGTGACCGGCCGCCCCGCGACGCGCTTCGCCGACTTCGCGCGCGGATTCGCCGCCGCCCTGCGCTAAGCCTCGGGACACGGTTGATGCGCAGAACCCTCACCCCGGCCCTCTCCCGAGGGGAGAGGGAGGGCGGGATGGAGCCACAAGCCCCTCTGGCCCGTCCGCTCCGAGAGCGCTCAGTGCCGCCCGTCTTTTCGCTTCTGCTGACGGGCGTTCTCCGCGCGCAGGGCGCCGCCGATGCGCTTGCCTGCCACCTGGGTCATCTTCGAGACGGGGTTGCCCATCTTCTTCGCCTTGGACTGCCAGCTCGGCAGATTGGTGGTGTAGGGATTGTGCTTCATCGGCCTGTCCTCGACGGGCCGAGAACGCCCGTCCGCTCGTTGGGTTGACCCACCTCTTCCTCTCAGAGACTGAGTGTAAGCACGGCCGCCACTGTCTGGCTCTGATGCTCGGTTGCAGAGCAGGCATGCGGCCCTGGCGGGGGCTACTTCGGGTCCTCGGGCTCCAGCTCCCGTTCCTCCGGAGGCGGGGCCCGGGAGGGCGAAGGCTTGCGAGGCGCGGCGCTGAGCCCCTCTCCCAGGGGAGTCGGCTGGCACTCACAAAGGGTGCGCCTCGTGCGCGGCTCGTGGACGAAGGCACACGTCAGCGGGCACTCGGGCAGGTAGCCCTCCTCGTAGAGGGCCAGGGCATAGCCCTTCACGACCGAGAGGTCCGCGTGGCACTCCGGCATGGACTCGGCGAGCGCAGGCCAGGGCAACCGGTGCTGCGTCGTCACGCCCCGGCTCGTGGGCATGAACGAGACGCCCACGCTGCAGCTTGCCCGCAGGGGCTGCCCATCCTCGCCCAGCGGCTCGAGGTACAGCCGCCCACCTTCAGGCAGGTCCCGGAACGTCGCGGCCGTGATGGCGAGCGGCCCGTCCGCATCCCGGCGCGTGTGGAGTGCGTAGCAGGACTCCTCGTCGACGCCCTGAGCCCCGGGACGCGCACAGCGCTGACGGTTGCCCGAGGCCAGCACCCGGGGCCTGCGCAGCAACAGCACCCCACCCTGCACGTCCACGGTGGTCCGGAAGCGGCCCCACACGTCCGGCCCCAGGCGCCCCACGGAGCTGGGGGAGGCCCACCCGCTGGTTTCCACCACGAGCGGCCCCACGCCCACGCCCACCGCCACTTCGATGCCATCCACCAGGATGGCGCGCGGCGGCAGGCCAGGAGCTGTCTCCAACGCCCGCAGTCCCTGAGCCTGCGCCGCTCCCACCGCGAGCCGGGAGAACGGGTCTCTCGTGGCGAGCACGAAGGTGCCTGTCAGCCTCGCCCCGCCCTGCGTCACCCGGCCCGCCAACAGGGGCCAGTCTCCGGTGGGCTCGCGGCTCAGCTCCAGCAGATGCGTCTCCAGCGAAGGGTCCGCGTCGGCGCCGCTGAGTTCGGCGCTGTAGGCCTCGAGAGGCCGGGATGGCGTGAATGACACCTCGCGGCGCAGCGGATCCACCGTGAGGGCGTACGGAGCGAGCACGTCCGCGCCCAACGTCACCGAGCAGACCTGCTCACCGGAGAGGCCCGCGGAGAAGTCCGGCAGCGGCACGTCTCCGACGCGCAGGTCCGGCAGCGGCACCATGGCCCACTCGCGCATGCCGTGGATGTCCGGGGCGCGGACCTTGCCCTCGGGCGGTGGGGGCCTCTTGCCGAAGCACCCCGTCGCCACCAGCGAGAGTGGCCGGTCCACATCCAGCAGGACCGGCACCAGCTTCCCACCCAGGCTCCCCGAGATGGAGACGCGCAGGGCAGGCGAGGACAACAGCGGAAAGGTGCGGCCGGCGAAGCTGACCTTCTGGGGCACGGGGGCAGCGCTCCGGTGGCAGCCGGGAAGGAGCGACAACGCCAGGGCCAGCCAGAGCGCGCGGCGCACGTGCGAGCTACTTCTTCTGCTTGGTGAAGTCGTCGATGCGGGTGCCCGCCGGCGGATCCAGCCGGAAGCCGTCCTTCGAGACGCCCACGTTCGTCTTCAGGCCCACGAAGGCGATGGTGTTCTCACTGCCGTCCGGATCCACCACCGTGCTCTTGAGCACCTGAGCCGTCTTGGAGTCCACCTCCAGGCGCACCTGCCGGAAGCGCGGATCGGGCTGCGCCGGATCGAGCACCAGCAGCGTGCCCTTGCAGTCCGCGCAGGTGCCCTTCTTGATGTGGAACTCGTCGGCCAGCCGGCCCTGCCCGAACAGGAACGTCACCGAGGCGGAGAGCTTGCTGGTGTCCACGCTGGCCACCGTCAGCGTCTGCGCGGGCGGGTCGTACGCGTACACCTTGTTGCCGGCCAGCACGAACGTGCGCGGCGAGGGAGCCTCGTACTCCCAGCGCATCAGCCCCGGCTTCTTGTAGGTCACCGTGCCGGTGGACGTTTGCGTACGGCGGAAGGCCTTGTACTTGTAGTCCTGCTTGAAGGCCGACTTGAAGTCCTCGGTCTTCTCGTAGAAGGACTGCATCTGCTCCACCAGGGACTTCACCTCCGGAGCCACGCTGCCCTTCACCGCGGGCTTGGCCGCCTCGGCCACGGGGGCGGGAGCAGCTGCGGGCGCCTGGGTCTTCTGCGCGGCGGGGGCGGGCTTGGACTCGGGAGCGGTGACCGGCTTCGTCTCGGTCTTCTCGGTCTTCGCCTCGACGGCCACCGCGGGCTTCTGCGCGGCGGGCGTCGTGGGAGCGACTTGCGCGGACAGCAAGGACACGAGCAGGGTCTTGATAAGCATGGCGGTACGTTCTCCGAGCGGGCCCAGAGGCCCGGGGCTTGCTTCTACCGCTTCAGACGGGGCCGGGGGGCCCGGGATTCATGGCTGCTTTCCCTTGAAAATCCGCTTCCTTTGCTTGACAGCCAGCACATAGAAGCGCTCGCGCAGCTCCTGTGCCTCCACGGGAGTCAGGTCTCCCACCTTCCCCAGGTGCTCTTCCCGCCAGGCGATCGCTCGGCTGACGCAGGCCGAAGCCGCCGCGGAGATGTTGATGCTCTGGCTGAAGCCCCGCATGGGAATCCAGAAGGTGCCGTCCACCGTGTTGAGCACCTCCTCGCTCACCCCGAAGCGCTCGTTGCCGAAGACGATGGCGACCTTCGTGTCGAAGCGCAGCGAGTAGAGGCTCGTGGAGCCCTCGCGGATGGCCGAGGCGTACAGCGCGAAGCCCCGGCCCTTCAGGTGCTCGCGGCACTCGGCGAACGACTTGTACTGCTTCACGTCCAGCCACTTGTCGCAGCCCTGTGCCACCCGCGAGTTGGGCAGGAAGGGCGCGTCGGGGTTGATGACGACGTGCACCTCCTGAACGCCCATGGCCTCGCAGGTGCGCAGCACCGCCGCCATGTTGAAGCTGTCCTCCAGCCGGTCGAGCACCACGGTGAAGGTCCGCGTGCGCTGCTCCACCACGCGGTCGATCTTCTCCTTGCGCACGTCGAGCAGCAGCGACTCCGGCTCGACGGGCTTGCCCTCGAAGGGCTCGTAGCGGGGACCACCACCACTCATCGCGTCAGGACCTCCGCCCCTTCGTGGCCCGCTTCGCCTTCGCCGGGGCCTTCACCGCGCGCCGGGCCGGAGCCTTCTTCGCGGAGGCCTTCTTGGCGGGCCCCTTCTTGGCAGCGGCCTTCTTTGTGGGCCCCTTCTTCGCGACGGCCTTCTTCGCCGCGACCTTCTTCGCAGGCACCTTCTTGGCCGCAGCCTTCTTCGCCCCGGCCTTCTTCGCGGGCACCTTCTTGGCAGCGGCCTTCTTCGCGGGCGCCGGCTTCGCCGCGGCCTTCTCCACGGGCACCGGCTTCACCGCGGCCTTCTTCACGGGCTTGGCGGGAGGCTCCACGCGCAGCTTCTCCGTCCGGCCGGTGAAGAGCACCTCCGCCGTCACGTCCATCAGCGCCTGCAGCCCCTCGCCCGTGGCGGTGGACACCGGGAACAGCGCGATGCCCCGCTCGCGCAGCGCCGCCGTCAGCCCCTCGAGCTTCTCGCGCGCGTGCGGCAGGTCGATCTTGTTGGCCGCCACCACCTGCGGCTTCTTCGCCAGCTCCTGGCTGTACTTCTTCAGCTCGGTGTTGAGGATGTCGAAGTCCTTCAACGGCTCGCGGCCCTCGCCCTCCGCCCCCAGGTCCAGCAGGTGGATGAGCACCTTGCACCGCTCCACGTGCCGCAGGAACTGGTGCCCCAGGCCCACGCCCTCGCTGGCCCCTTCGATGATGCCGGGGATGTCCGCCATCACGAACGACAGGTTGTCCTTGTACTGGACCATGCCGAGGTTCGGCACCAGCGTGGTGAACGGGTAGTCGGCGACCTTCGGCCGCGCCCGGCTCACCCGCGAGATGAACGTGCTCTTGCCCGCGTTCGGAAAGCCCAGCAGCCCCACGTCCGCCAGCAGCTTCAGCTCCAGCGTCAGCGTGATCTCCTCGCCCTTGGTCCCCTCCTGGGCGAAGCGCGGCGTCTGCCGCGTGGACGTGGCGAAGTTCATGTTCCCCAGCCCGCCCCGCCCTCCCTTGGCCGCCACAAACTGCTGGCCCGGCGCGCTCAGGTCCACCAGCAGCTCGCCCGTGTCCGTGTTGCGGATGAGCGTGCCCACCGGCACCTGGAGGATCATGTCCTCCGCGCCCCGGCCGTTGCAGTCGCTGCCCATCCCGTTCTCGCCGCTCTTGGCGCGGTGGTGCTGCTGGTAGCGGAAGTCCAGCAGCGTGGTCAGCTGCGGATTCGCCACGAACACCACCGAGCCGCCGTTGCCCCCGTCTCCTCCGTTGGGGCCACCGCGCTCGATGAACTTCTCGCGCCGGAAGGACACCGCGCCGTTACCGCCGTCACCGGCCTTCACGAAGATGCGGACTTCATCAACGAACTTCATAAACGTAAGGCCTTCCGCTCCCCGGCTGGGGAGCCCTGGTCAAAAAACGCAGAACGGGCCGCCCTCGTGTCCAACCGCCTTCTGGCGCGTGGACCGGGAGCGACCCGCTCGATTGCAGCCAGGCCCGCCGCTGAAGGCAGGCCCGTGAAAGACGGCCTTAGGCGCTCGCCGCCGGAGCCTTGGCCTCGGCCGGGTAGACCGACACCTTCTTGCGGTCACGCCCCAGCCGCTCGAACTTCACCACCCCGTCCACCGTGGAGTAGAGGGTGTAGTCCCGCCCGAGCTTCACGTTCGTGCCGGGGTGAATGACCGTGCCCAGCTGGCGCACGATGATGCTGCCGGCCGACACCGTCTCGCCGCCGAACACCTTGACGCCGCGGCGCTGCGAATTCGAGTCACGCCCGTTGCGTGAAGAACCCTGTCCCTTTTTATGAGCCATGACACCTGTCCTGCATGAACCGAGCGCCCAGGGGCGCCCGGGAAAATGGGGTGAGCCGGAACTAGCCGGAGATGGAGGTAACCTTGACCTCGGTGTACGGCTGACGGTGGCCACGGCGGCGCGTCCAGCCTTCCTTCTCCTTGCGGAAATGGAGGACGCGGCGGTGCTTGTCCTGCGCGAGGATCTTGCCCACCACCTTGGCGCCACCCACCGTCGGCTGTCCCACCTTCGGGGAGTCAGAGCCGCCCAGCATGAGGATGTCGTTGAAGGTCACCTCGGTGCCGATCTCGCCCGCAACCTTCTCGATGCGGAGCACGTCACCCTCGGCCACCCGGTACTGCTTACCGCCCGTGCGAATCACTGCGTACATCGTCGGAACCTCTGGTCGATTCGGGTTGGGTCAACCCGTGAAAGCCGTCGCGCATTTCGGACGGAGGCCCGCCCGTATATGCAAAGGACGGCCGATCTACGAGAGATGATCGGCCGAGTCAAGGCAGATGCAGGGTTCTGGCCCACATCTCACGCTCGCTCAGTAGCCGCCACTTCACCCCGGCGCCATGGTGAGCACTCTGGCAACCGCTAGGATGCACGCCCCCTTACCACCCTTTCTGGAGGGTCCTGACTTATGCATAAGTCGATCATCGGCCTGATCGCGGCCGGGGCTGTGGCGCTCACGGGATGTAGTTCAACGTGCGACAACTTCGCGAGCACGGGCGACGATCTAATCGAAAAGGGCCAGCGCCTGGCTCAAACGGGAGGCCCCCGGGAGGCCAGCGTCCGGCGGATGGCCCGGCAGCGCTGGTAGAGCTGCAGGTCGAGCGGGTCCGCGGTCAGGCCCCGCTCGTACGCCTCGAGGGCGCGCTCGAGTTGGCCGTTGCGCTCGTAGGCGTTGCCGGTGACCACGTGGACGTGGGCGGTGCCGGCGGCATTCGGGCGCTTGGCGAGGAAGTCCCGGCGCACGGCCTCGAGCTGGGTGACGGTCAGCCCTGCCGCCAGGCAGCACTCCACGCCCCAGAAGTTGCCCATCAGCGCGTCGTACATCGCCCGGCGCGGCAGGTTCGTCAGCGTCTCGGCTGCCTCGCGCACCCGGGTAAGTACCGTCTCCAGGAGCACCCGCTGCTGCGGCGAGAGCGGGCGGGTGCGCAGCACCTCCAGCTCGTTGAGCGCCGCGCGGGAACGGACGCGCACAGCCTCGAAGTTCGCGTTCTGCGGCAGCGACAGCAGCACGTAGAAGTCCCGCTGAAGGTTGGCCCGGTAGCTCTCCAGCATCGGAGTGGCGTCGGCATGGTCGGCATGGGCCGTGGGCTGGACCGCTTCGGTCGGAGCCGCGTCCCCGCGCAGCAACTGGGCCACGGCGGCCTTGAAGTCCGCGGGAGGCTCCACGAACTGGACGCCGAAGCCCGGGGCCATGCCCCAGAGCCGGGCCTGCTCCGGCGTCACCAGCCGCACCACTTCGCAGGCGGAGGCAAGCGCGCCGCGGGCCAGCTCCAGCGTCACCTGGACGCGGGAGAAGAGCGCGGGCAGCTCGCCCTGCGTCTGCAGGAAGAGCCCGCCCCGGGCAATGTCCGAGCACATCATCCGCTGAGCCGGAGCCCCCGGGCGCAGCACCACCCGGGCGGGAACCTCCACGGTGCGCGCGCGGCGGGGGGACACCTCCGCCGCGGGCGGGGGCGGCGGAGAAGGAGGAGCCGCGGGTGGCGGCGGCTCGGGGGCCACCGGGCCCTTGAGTTCGTCGGCCAGCGCCTGCTCCAGGGCGGCCTTCAGGGCCAGGGCATTGTCCGGGCGATCCGCGGGCTGCTTGCCCAGGGCGCGCAGGATGACGGCCTCCACGGGAGCGGACACGCCCGGGTGAATGGAGCGCGGCGGGGGCGGCGGCAGCGTCTGGTGCGCCACCAGCTGGGCGGCGCTCCCCTCTTCGGTGAACGGCAGCTGCCCGGTGGCGAGCTGGTAGGCGATGACACCCAACGCGTACACGTCCGCGCGCCCATCCAGCCGCTGGCTGCGCGACTGCTCGGGCGCCATGTACTCCGGTGTGCCAACGATGATGCCCGCCTGCGTCTGCGGCCCCGCCCCGTCAATGAGCTTGGCGATGCCGAAGTCGAGCACCTTCACGAAGGGCGGAGCCCCCTTGGCCCGCTGCACCAGGAAGATGTTGTCCGGCTTGAGATCGCGGTGGACGATGCCGCGCTGGTGAGCAGCGTGCAGCGCCTCGCATGCCTGGGTGAGGATGGGAATCCACACCTCGGCCTTCACCGGCTGGCCCACCAGTGTCGACATGGGCACCCCCTCCAGGTACTCCATGATGAGGTAGGGGCGCGGCGGCGCGGCGTTCAGGTCGAAGATGCTGACGATGTTCTCGTGGCCGATGAGGTTCACCGCCCGGGCCTCGGCATGGAAGCGCTGGACGAGCTCGGGATAGGCCGCCAGGTGCTCGTGCAGCACCTTCACCGCCATGCGGCTGCCAATGGACACGTGCTCGCCAAGGTACACCGAGCCCATGCCGCCCCGCCCCAATCGGCGGATCAACCGGAAACTGCCAAGCTGGGTCCCCAGGAGCGGATCGTCCTCTTCCGCTGCGATCAACTCCGGGGGGTTCAGCTCATCCTGCATGACGGATGCGTCATCCTCGCTGGCCTATGGTGATGGCCTCAATGACCCGACGCTACCTCTGAGTAGAGGCCAGTATTCCGAATCAAGCGCCCCCCTCTCCGTCAG
>DASVVJ010000555.1:0-5910 GCA_036389955.1 Myxococcaceae bacterium | reverse complement strand
AGCCCCAGGAAGGCCAGCAGCGCGCCCAGATCCTCGTCGGACAGGGCCTCGCGGCTGTAGAGCGGCATGTTGCCGCCCACCCCGAAGAACTGCCCGTGGCGCACCTTCTCGATGACCACCAGCGAGTGCGGCACCCCCGGGAATAGCTGGTCGTACTCCTTCACCACCTCGGGCAGCACCGAGGCCAGCTCCGTGAGGCGCCCCTTCCCGGTGTTCGGCTCACCGTGACACGTCTGGCAGGCCGCGCGGTACACCTCGGCCCCTCGCCCCGCGTCACGGCGCGGTACGTCCACCACATCCTTCACCACGGTGAAGGGCAGCGCGGGAGCCTCGGCGTCCGGGCTGATGCGGACCAGGTACTCGTAGAGCGCGCGGGACTTGTCCTCCTCCGGCGTCAGCGGAGACACCCCGCGCATGAAGCTCACGTAGCAGAAGTTCACCGCGTCCAGCAGCCGCGTCTCGTAGCCGCCCCACCAGCTTGGCCGCGAGGCCACGTTGTGCAGCGTGTAGCCCGCGTAGAGGCGGTCCGGCGCGGGCGTCGCCGTGGTGGCGTGGCACGTCGAGCACGAGAAGCGGTTGAACTGGCTCTCCGACAGCCGCGCGTCCTGGAACAGCTCCTCGCCGAAGTCCGCCGCCTGGGTGGGGCCTCCACAGCCCGCCAGCCACAGCCCCACCACCAACAACCCCCACCTCATGGCTGCCTCCGCAGAATGGCCACCGAGTCCGGGTACAGGCCCACCTGCACCGTCTTCACCACCTTGTTCTCCGCCAGGTCCACCACGTGCAGCGTGCCGGGGCCTACGTGGTCTCCCTCGCAGACGACGAGCCCGTGGCGCTCATCCGGCGTCAGCTCCACCTGGTGCACGTTGACGCAGCCGCTGGGGCCCAGCGGAATCTCCCGCCGCACCGCCGAGGTCGCCGGGTCGATGACGGCAATCGCCTCGTTGCTCTGGAACGGCACGTAGAGGGTGCCGCCATCCGCGGTCAGCGTCCCGAACATCGGCGAGCCGGACACGAACACGCTCCGGGCCGGAGCGTGCGCGAGCGTCTCCGGATCGATGTACTGCACCGTGCGGCTGGCCAGCGAGCTGACCCACACCCCGCCCGTCGTCGGCGACACGGTGAGGGCGTACGGCTGGTGCCGGGGGGTGATGGCGGTGCCGGCGTTGGTGGCCACCTTCACACGCGTCACCGGGTAATTCGGAGCCACCAGGTCCACGATGGCCACCTCGTCGGACCAGCAGGCGATGTACGCCCGGCGCTCGTCCGGCGACAGGCGCACCGCGTGCGGCGCGGGGCACACGGCCACCATCGCCTTCCGCGTCATCGTCTGCGCGTCGATGATGGCCAGCCGCGAGTCCATCTGCCGCTCGTCGGTGATGCCGCGCCGGGCCGCGTCGGCGATCTTCAACAGGTCGAAGTGCGTCTGGTACAGCGTGCGCCCATCCCGGCTGAGGATGACGTCACCGGGGTTGCGGTCCACGCGCACGGAGGCGACGAGCTTGTTGGTGCTCGCGTCCATCTTCAGGCAGTAGCCGTCGGCGGTGCCGGCGCCGTGCGCGCCGTGCGGCCCCGAGCCACCTCCGGGCACGTAGTTGGAGATGCCCACGTAGTAATACGCGCCATCGGGCGAGACGGCGGTGTGGTGCGGGCCCTCCAGCTCCACCGGGTTGAGCCCCACGGGAATGCGGGCCACCTCACCCCAGCTCGCCGAGCCCATGGTGTCCAGGTCCAGCAGGCTGACAGTGTCCTCCAGGCTGTTGGTGATGATGACCCGGCCCGCCGGGCCCACTGGGGGCACGGAGGAGGGCGCATCCCACGGATTGTCGGCGCTGTACTCCAGCTCCGGTATCTCGAGCGGGCCCGTGGGGTTGCTCTCGCCACAGGCGCCCAGGGCCAGCGGCGCGAGCACGGCCAGCAGTCGGGTGGACCTCATGGCGTGGCAGCCGCCCGGCGGAACGCGCGCGGCGTCTCCAGCCGGTAGGGCCCCTCCTTGATGCGGTTGTCCTGAAGGTAGGCGCTCGTCACCTGGAGCTTCAGGTCCTGGCCGGCGCCCTCATTCATCGCCTCCCACGACGCGGCGTCCACCTGCCACGCCAGCTCCGAGGTGAGCACCTGCACCGGGCACTCGCGGCCAGGCACGGTGACCTCCACGAAGTAGATGTCTCCGGTGTAGGGCGGCAGGTGCGCCTCGGCGGTGGGCACCAGCAGCTCCGCCACCCACGACAGCACCCCGCGCGAGGAGGGGGGACGCGCCAGGGCATAGCGGCGGGAGGTGTCCTGCTCCAGCGAAGCGCGCAGCGGCGAGGTCCACTCGAAGCGGGGCGGGGCCACGCCGGCCGCGAACACCTCGCCCTCGGTGGGAGACATCAGGTTCACCGCGCGCGAGGAATCCGTGGGCTTGCTCTGCGCGTCCACCATCGTCATCCATGCCTCATCCGTGGCCGAGCCCCCATAGAGCGGCTCGCCACACTTCGACTCCTCCTCCTTGTCGCAGCCCGCGGTGAGCAGCAGCAGCGAGGAAGCACAGACACTCCAGAGGATGCGTTGTCTCGTCGTCATGAGTCTCTCCGGGAAGGGCGCCGCGAGGCGCGGCTGAGGGCCAGGGCAAGGAGTAACAGAGCAGAGGGCGCCATGCCCGCGGTGGCGCTGCACCCTCCCTTCGGGGGAGGCGGCGGCTCCGAGGTGCCGCCGTCCGGAACGCCTCCGTCGGTGGGGGGACCGCCCGTGGCGTTGATTTGCGCCGCCATCTGCGGCCAGCGCGAGGGGCAGGCCTGCTGAATGGGAGTGCCCTCCGCGCAGACATGAGCGCCCTGAATGTTGGACAGGCCGAAGATGGGCTGCCAGGTGTTGCCCTCGTCGGTGCTCTTGGCCAGGGCCCAGGTGTGCAGCCAGCTCGAGCCGCACCCATAGAGCACGTCGCCCACGCGCGTCGCGCACGCGTTGCCCGTGGGCAGCGTCAGCGCGGAGAACGGCTCGCCGTCGCGGCCCCGGTACAGGTTGACGGGGGTGGCCACCCACGCGGTACGTCCGTCGGCCGAGGTCTCCGCGCCGATGAGCACATCGGGCACGTCCATCTGCGCCACGAAGGTGGCTCCGGCATCCGTGCTCTTGAGGAAGTAGCTGAGGCCCTGGGCGGACACCTTGGCCCAGAGGACGTCCGCGGACTGCGGCGACACCAGCATCATCACGAAGTCATACGGGCTCTGCAGCTGCGAGAACGGCTGCGGAAGGCGGGTCCAGCTCTGGCCCGCGTTGTCGCTGCGCAGCAGGAACATCCCATTCTGGTCCTGTCCCGAGACATAGAGCCGCTGCGGGTTGCTCGGCGCGATGCGCAGGGTGGAGTACCGGATGTCCGGATTCAAGGGCACCAGCTCCTTCCACGTCGCGCCCCCATCGTCCGAGCGGAAGATGCTGTTGGCCACGTAGGGCTTGCCCGTGGTGAGGTACATGATGCGCTCATCCGACGGGTGCACCGAGAGGCTGGTGGCCCACGTCTCCTTGAAAGCCGGGTGCGTGTTCCAGGTGCAGCCATTGTCCTTCGAGCTCACCAGCGCGTTACCGGTGGCGGCGATGATCTCCCCGTGCGAGAGCCAGTAGTAGCGCTCCGGGCGCCAGGCGCCGATGTTCATGCCCTCGGGGCAGATCCACCGCCAGGACTGGCCCTTGTCGCGCGAGATGAGCGCCCCGAAGGTGGCCCCGGCGATCATGTCGTTCTCGTTGCCAGGGCGCAGGGTGAAGTTGCTGGTCTCGGGCAGACCGGCATGGCCCAGCGCGGGGGCTGCGCGCAGCACCAGCAGCGCCACGAGCAGGGTCCAACAGCAGGAGAGGGAAGGCTTCATCATCTCGGTAGGCTCCGGGAAGGCGGCGCCCCGCACGATAACCGCCAGGCCCGTCCGCGATACCACGGTTGATCCGTATCAGGAGTGGGGGCGTGTGTGGCTTCTGAACGCGGAATCGAATGGTTGGCTGCTTGCTGGCCATGGAACGCGCATACTCGCGCCCCTCTTCCCTGGAGGATGTCATGCCGAAGGCCTTCGCTCTCCGCCTCGTTGGGCCCACCCTGGGACTGCTCGTCGCCAGCGCCTGTGCACACTCACCCTCCGAAGGGAGCGCCACCGCTCACGGGGGCATGAGCCACCAGGGCCACATGCCCCACTCCTTCGACAACGCGGACGAGTGGGCCAAGCGGTTCGAGGATCCCTCACGGGATGCATGGCAGAAGCCGGACGAGGTGCTCTCCGCGCTCGCGTTGGCGCCGGACGCGAAGGTGGCGGATGTGGGCTCGGGGACGGGGTACTTCGCCGTGCGGCTGGCGCGCGCGGTGCCCCGGGGCCACGTGTACGGGGTGGACATCGAGGCGGACATGGCGCGCTACCTGGGGGAGCGGGCCCGGCGAGAGGGCTTGAGTAACGTGACGCCCGTTATCGCCGCGCCGGATGACGCCCGGCTGCCGGAGCTGGTGGACGTGGTGCTCGTCGTCAACACGTACCACCACATTGGCGAGCGGGAGGCGTACTTCCGCCGGCTCCTGGGGGCGCTGAAGCCCGGGGGCCGGCTGATCATCATCGACTTCCGCAAGGGCCAGCCGATGGGGCCGCCCGAGCAGTACCGGCTGGGGCCGGAGCAGGTCCGCCAGGAGCTGGAGACCGCGGGCTACCGCGCCGCCGGGGAGCACGGCTTTCTGCCCAACCAATACTTCCTTGTCTTCTCCCGGGCAGGAGCCTGACCGAGGGCTCGACGGGCTCTGGTGGCGGTGCTTCGATGAGCGGGCCTGCACCGCTGGGGAGCCTCCACCGTGAAGTGTTCGCCGCCGCTGCTGTCGCTGGTGCTCGCCGCGCTGCTCGGCCTGGGCTGTGCCACCACGCCGCCCGCGCTGGCTCCCGTTCCGGCTCAGGGGCCCCCTGCGGCCCCCGCGGAGCGCGCCTTCCTGTGGGAGGTGACGAGTGCCCACGCTCAGGGCGGCACCGCGTACGTGGTGGGCTCCATCCACCTGGGGCGCCCAGGGGAGCTGAGCTTCCCGGCCTCGATGGAAGCGGCCTTTACCCGCTCGGACGCCCTGGTGGTGGAGGTGGATGTCGGAGCAGTGGACGCGGTGGCGCTGCAGCGCTTCATCCTGGAGCAGGGAGTGCTGCCACCCGGCGAGCGGCTCTCGGAGCGGTTGGATCCGGAGACGGCGAAGTTGCTGGGCCCGGCGGCCGAGCGGGTGGGGTTGCCGCTGGCAGGCCTGGAGCGGATGCGGCCCTGGGTGGTCTCGGTGACGCTGTCGGTGATGGAACTGCAGCGCGCGGGCTACCAGTCGGGCCTGGGCGTGGACCGGGTGTTCCTGGACCGGGCGCGGGGTGTCATGGACATCGTCGAGCTGGAGTCGGCCGAGGGGCAGCTGCGGATGCTGGCCAGCCTGCCCGAGCCGCTGCAGGACGCGATGCTGCGCGACCAGCTGAGCCGCTCGGAGCAGCTCACCCAGGGGCTGGAGCGCATCACCCAGGCCTGGAAGGCGGGAGACGCGGAGGGGATGGAGGCGCTGGTGTTCCGGGATCAGACGGATCCGGCGTTGGGCCTGGTGTACGAGAAGCTCTTCGATGAGCGCAACGCGCGAATGGCCGAGGCGCTGGGGAAGATGTTGGCCCAGCGGCGCACCTGGTTCGTGGTGGTAGGCGCGGGGCACGTGGTGGGTCCCCGGGGCCTGTTGGCGCTGTTGGAGCAGCAGGGGCACCAGGTGCGGCAGCTGCCAAAAGTGCCGTGAGATGGGGTACTTACTGGAACGGACCGCTGGGTGAGCGGTGTGGTAAGGAGTTGGGAGAGGGATACGACATGGAGCCATCGTCGGCGGGGTCCAACAACGGCGTAGGGACGGGCGGGCAGGAGGGCGCGCCCAGCGGCAGCGCCTACCAGGTGGTGCAGTGGCTG
>DASVVJ010000554.1:0-14174 GCA_036389955.1 Myxococcaceae bacterium | reverse complement strand
TGCTACTCCAACAAGAGCTGCAGCGGCACGGTGGCCTGGACGTTCCAGTAAGGCCGAACCGGGCGTGGGCGGGAACTCTCGCCGCCCACGCTCCGGGGAACGGACCGTCCACCGACGGACACCCCTTTCGATCACCAGAAGACGGATCGTCCCCAGTAATTCTCTGGCCCGCTTTGTCCATGGACTTCCCCCGACAAGAGGCTGATCCCTCCCTACCTTCAGAGGGCGGGGGGACGCGGAAGGCGTGACCGACGGACGGGCCAGCAGGACCTTGCGCATCGTGCAGCGGCTGCCAACGGTGGTGGCGGCGCTGGCCATGCTGCTGGGGGCTGGCGTGCTGGTGGGCTGGGTGGTGGGCAGCAATGCCTTCCAGTTCGTGAGCAATGACCTGCCTCCAATGGTGCCCAACACCGCGGGCTGCCTGGTGCTGGGAGCCGGGGCGCTGGCCTGCATGAAGGCCGCGGGCCGGTGGCGGTGGCTGGGATGGAGCGCCGCGGCCTGCGTGCTGGTGTCCGCGGTGCTGACGCTGGCCAGCTTTGCCATGAACGAAGCGGTGTGGGCTCCCACCTTCGGACACTCCCGTACGGCACCGCCCACTGCGCTAACCCTCCTGCTGCTCAGCGGAGCCCTGCTGTGCTCGGGCAGGAAGGGCCGCTGGGAGGTGCTCGCCATCGGGCTGGCCCTGGCCGCACTGCTGCCTCCGCTCACGGCCATGACGGGCTATCTCTTCCAGGAGCGCCGGCTCTACGAGGTCAGCCGTGGAACCGGCATGGCGCCGCATACCGCCGTGTCCCAGTTGCTGCTGGCCATTGGCACACTGGCGCTCTTCCCACACAGCGGCCTGGTGGGCGTGTTCACGGCGCCCACCGCGGGCGGCGTCATGGCCCGGCGCATGCTGCCTGCCATCCTCCTGCCCTGGGTAGCTGGCGCCCTCATGCGACCCCCCCCCCAGAGCGGCCTCTTGCAACCGCATGTGGCCCCGCCCCTGTTCATCATGGTGATGGTGGTGGCGCTGGCCGCCATCATCTGGCGCAATTCCATCACCCTCAACGCGCTGCATGCCGAGCAGGTGAAGGCAGAGCAGCAGGCCCGCGATGAAGCAGAGCGCCAGCGCGCCCTGGCTCAGGACAACGCACGGCTATACCGCGAGGCCCAGCAGTCCGCGCGAGAGCGGGAGGAGGTGCTTGCCATCGTCTCGCACGACCTCAAGAACCCGCTGTCCACCATTCGGCTGAGCACGAAGCTGCTCTCAACACGGTTGGGCAAGCAGCCGGACACGGTGGGCATGCTGCGCCACGTGGGCGCCATCGATCGCGCGGTGACGAGCATGCTCTCGCTGATCCACCAATTGTTGGACGCGGCCCGGCTCGACGCGGGACAGGCGCTGGCCATCGAGCGCAAGCCCGAGCCGCTGGACATGCTGGTGGCCGAGGCGCTGGAGAACATCGAGCCTCAGGCTTCCCAGAAGTCGCTCCGGTTAGAGCCCCCGTCCAGCTCGGGGCTGGTGGTGCCGTGTGATAGGGAGCGCATTCTCCAGGTGCTCTCCAACCTGCTGAGCAACGCGGTGAAGTTCACCCCGGAAGGGGGCGTCATCCGTGCGCACGCGCTGCAAGCCGACGGCGAGGCGCGCGTGTCCGTCACCGACACCGGCCCGGGCATTCCCGAGTCCACGCAGGCCCACCTCTTCCAGCGGCACTGGCAGGCGGAGGGGACCGCCCGCCTGGGCAGCGGCCTGGGGCTCTACATCGCCCATGGCATCGTCCGCGCACATGGGGGGCGGATCTGGGTGAAGAGCGCCCCCGGAGAGGGCAGCACCTTCACGTTTGCCCTTCCCCTGGAGCCCGAGCCCTCGCACCAGGCTTGACAGCGTGAAGGGCGGCGTTTAACGCAGTGCTCCATGAGCACACCCCGGTTCCCCAACCCGTCCACGCCCATCAGCAACAAGGTCCCCCTGCGCGTTCTCCTGCTGGAGAACATCCACGCGTCCGCCGAGCGGCTGCTGGCCGCCGAGGGCTTCGAAGTGGAGCGGGTGGCCGGGGCCCTCAAGCCCGAGGAGCTGGCCGAGCGGCTCAAGGGCGTGCACCTGCTGGGCATCCGCAGCAAGACGAACGTGCCGGAGAGTGCCCTGGCCCACGCGGAGAGCCTGCTGGGCATTGGCGCCTTCTGCATCGGCACCAACCAGATCGACCTGACGGCCACCAACATCCACGGCATTCCGTGCTTCAACGCGCCGTTCAGCAACACGCGCAGCGTGGCGGAGATGGTGCTGGCGGAGGTGGTGGTGCTCACCCGTCAGCTGTTCGACCGCAGCCGCGAGGTGCACCAGGGCCAGTGGCGCAAGGTGGCCACCGGCAGCCACGAGGTGCGCGGCAAGACGCTGGGCATCATCGGCTATGGGCACATCGGCTCGCAGTTGGGCGTGCTGGCCGAATCGCTGGGCATGCGCGTCATCTACTACGACGTGATGACGAAGCTGCCGCTGGGCAACTCGCGCTCGGTGGCCACGCTGGGCGAGCTGCTGGCCGAGTCGGACTTCGTCACCCTGCACGTGCCCGCCACGCCGGCCACCGCGAACATGATTGGCGCGGCGGAGCTGGCGCGGATGAAGAAGGGCGCGTGTCTGATCAACGCCAGCCGCGGCACGGTGGTGGACATCCCCGCCCTGGCGCGGGCGCTGCGCTCCAAGCACCTGGGCGGCGCGGCGGTGGACGTGTACCCCGAGGAGCCCGAGACCAACAGCGACGGCTTCGTCACCGAGCTGCAGGGGCTGCCCAACGTGGTGCTCACCCCGCACATCGGCGGCTCCACCGAGGAGGCCCAGGAGTCCATTGGCCGCGAGGTGGCCACCTCGCTCATCAAGTTCGTGCGCTCGGGCGCGACCACCGGCGCGGTGAACTTCCCGCAGGTGGAGGTGCCGCTGATTGCCGGCACCCACCGCATCCTCAACGTGCACCGCAACATCCCCGGCGTGCTGCGTGACATCAACCGCATCGTCTCGGACCTGAACGCGAACATTCATGCCCAGGTGCTGAGCACCGATTCGAACATCGGCTACCTGGTGATGGACCTGGACCAGGATGTGTCCGCGCAGGTGTGTGATGCCATCGCGGGCCTGAACACGGACATCAAGACACGCATCGTGTCTTGAGGGGAGCGTGGCACCCTCACCCCGTCCCTCTCCCGAAGGGAGAGGGGTGGGTTACACGTCGAGGATCTTCCCCGGGTTGAGGATCGTGTTCGGATCCATCGCGCGTTTGAGGGCTCGCAGCAGCTCGAGTTCCTCGGGCGCGCGCGTGTAGGAGAGGTAGTCCTTCTTCAGCAGGCCGATGCCGTGCTCGGCGGAGATGCTGCCGCCGTACTTACGCACCAGCGCGAAGATGTCGTGGTCCGCCTGCTTGGTGTGCGCCAGGAACTCCGCCTTCTCCAGCGTGTCCGGCTTCATCACGTTCACGTGCAGGTTGCCGTCGCCAATGTGCCCGAAGAGGCAGATCTCCCAGCTCGGGTAGCGCGCGGCGAAGAAGCTATCCAGCTCCGAGCAGAACCCCTCCAGCGCCGCCACCGGAAGGGCGATGTCGTTCTTGTGCGGCAGCCCCGTGGCCGACAGGCTCTCGCTGATGCTCTCGCGCAGCGCCCACAGCTCCGTGGCCTGCGAGGCGCTCTGCGCCAGCGTGCCGTCCGTCACCAGCCCCCGCTCGAACAGCGAGCCCAGCCAGGCCTCCACCGCGTCGGGGTTGGTGCCCTCCGCCTCCATCAGCACGTAGCAGCCGCTGGGCGCCTCGAAGGGGGAGCGCAGCTTGCGGTGGCGCTGCACCCGCGCCAGGCACTTGTCGGTGAAGAACTCGTAGGCCGACAGCAAGAGCGGCGCCTGGCGCGCCTCGCGGAACAGCTTCAGCACCGCCGCCACGTCCGGCACCGCGAAGAGGAACACGTCCTGCTTGCCCGGCAGCCGCGTCAGCTTGAGCGTGGCCTCGGTGATGATGCCCAGCGTGCCCTCGCTGCCGATGAAGAGCTGGCGCAGGTCCACGCCCGTGTTGTTCTTCTCCAGCGCCCCGTTGAGCTCCAGCACCTGGCCCTGCGCCGTCACCACCTGCAGCCCCAGCACCCACTGCCGCGTGAGCCCGTAGCGAATGACCTTCACCCCTCCCGCGTTGGTGGCGATGTTACCGCCCACCTGGCTGGAGCCCTTGGAGGCGAAGTCCACCGGCCACGTCAGCCCGTGCTGCGCGCAGTGCTGGTGCACCGCCTCCGTCACCGCGCCCGCCTGCACCCGCACGGTGTTACCCAGCAGGTCCACCGGATCCATGCGGTTCATCCGCCGCAGGGAGATGACCAGCTCGCCCTTCGCGGCCACCGCGCCCGCCGCCAGCCCCGTGCGCCCACCCGAGGGCACCACCACCACCCGGTGCGTGTTGCACAGGGCGAGCAGCCGGGCCACCTCGTCGGTGGTGCGCGGGAAGGCCACCGCGGTGGGCGCCGGTGCGTACACGCGCGTCCAGTCCCGGCCGTACTCCGCCAGCTCACTCGGCTCTCGGGTGAGGAAGTCCGGGGGAAAACCCTCGGCGATGGCTCGGAGGAAGGCGTCGGGGAGCGCGGCGGTGGACATGTTCTAAGGCGTATTGCACACGACGCGCCGTGACAAGCCGTTCGGTGACGCCCCGTCAGCCCCTGCGCAGCCCGTGACGCTTGAGCTTGTCGATCAGCGTCACCCGGGTGAGCCCCAGCCGCCGGGCCGCCTCGGACTGGTTGCCGCCTGTCTCCTCCAGTGCCCGGGCGATGAGCGAGCGCTCGAACGCGGCCACCTGCTCCCGGAGCGGGCCTGTTCCCACCGGCGGAGCACTCTCGGGGGCCGGAGCGAGCCCGGAGAGCGCCTCCGGGCCGAGTTCGCCTCCCTCGGAGAGCGCCAGCAGCCGGGCCACCGCGTTCTCCAGCTCCCTCACGTTGCCCGGCCAGTCCCGGGCCACCAGGGCCTGGATCAGCTCGGGGGAGAGCCGGACCTCCGCCAGCCCGAAGCGCTGGGCGTAGCGGGCGCGGAACGCCTCCACCAGCAGGGGGATGTCCTCCTTGCGCTCTCGCAGCGGCGGCACGAGCAACTCCACCACGTTCAGCCGGTAGAGCAGGTCCTCGCGGAAGCGCCCGGCGCGGACCTCGGCGGCGAGATCCCGGTGGGTGCAGGCCACCACGCGCACATCCACCCGCTCCACACGGCTGGCGCCCACTGCCTGCACCTCGCCCTGCTGGAGCGCTCGCAGCAGCTTGGGCTGGATGGCGTGGGGCAGCTCTCCCACCTCGTCCAGCACCAGCGTGCCGCCGTGCGCCTGGGTGAAGAAGCCCGCGCGGCTGGCCACCGCTCCGGTGAAGGCGCCCCGGGTGTGGCCGAACAGCTCGGCCTCGGCCAGCTCGGCGGAGATCGCCGCGCAGTTGAAGCGCACCAGCGGCCCCTTGGCCCGGGGACTGGCCGCGTGCAGCAGCGTGGCGATGAGCTCCTTGCCCGTTCCCGTCTCGCCGCGCACCAGCACCGGCACCTCGCGGCCCGCCACCCGCTGCGCCGCCTCCATCAGCTTCCGGAACGCGGGGCTCTGTCCCACCACCGCGCCGCCCACCGCTCGCTCCAGGCGCAGCGTGCGCGCTGTCTCGCGGAGCTGCCGCGCCTCCACGGCCCGGCCCACCACCAGCACCAGCTCGTCCGTGGAGAACGGCTTGTGCAGGTAGTCGTAGGCCCCTGCCTTCATCGCCTGCACGGCGGTCCGCTCGTTGCCGTGCGCGGTGAGCAGCACCACGGGCAAGTCCGGCTCGCGATCCTTCAGCTGGGCCAGCAGCGCGAAGCCATCCATGCCCGGCATCGCCAGGTCTGTCACCACGGCGTCCACTCCGGCCAGCCGCTCCAGCGCCTGCGCTCCCGAGGCCGCGGACACCACCTCGCAGCCCTTGTCGCCCAGCACCTCCTCCAGCGTGAAGCGGAGCGCGGCGTCGTCATCCACCACCAGCACCTTCGCCACGAAGCGCCTCCTCACTCCCCGCTGGAGAGGGCGGCACCATACCACCTGCGCTGTGCCCTGGAGGCGGGTCCCACGCGCCCTGGCGCTGCGATAAGCTCCGGGGTGCATGGCGATCGACAAGGCGCTGCTCCTCATCGCGGACATCGGCGGGTACACCCGCTTCATGAAGGAGCATCGCTTCGGCCTCTCCCATGCCCAGGACACCATCGCCGAGCTACTCGAGCCCGTCATCGATCGCGGGCGAGGTCGCCTTCCAGAAGGTGAAACAGTTCATCGAGCTGGCCGGAGTGGATGTGATCCTCGTCCGATTCCCTACCGGAACTCCAGGCCCCGAAGCTGTGGCGCAAGCTGACGATGGAAGCGCGCTCGCTGCCGTACCTGCTCGGCCTCAAGGAACCCTGCAAGAACTTCCCGTATGCTCGGAGGACCCCCATGAAAGCCGAGCTGTTGAAGTGTCCCGGCTGCAGCGCGAACCTGCCGCCGATCTCCTACTACCAGGGCTCCGTCACCTGCGAGTACTGCGGCGCCTCGTTGATGAGCCTCGGGGGCTGGCCGCTGCCTCCGCCCGCGCCCAAGGAAGTCCCCTTCGCGCCCGACCTGCCTCGCGTCCTGGTGGCCGGCGTGCGCTACGTGCTGCAGGGGCGCCTGGGCCGGGGAGATGGCAGCGACGTGTTCCTCGCCCGCCGGGACTCTCGGCTCGCCGAGCTGGTGGTGCTCAAGGTCGCCCGGGCCCTGGCGGACGCGGACCTCGTGGCCCGTGAGTATGAGGTGGTGAGCGAGCTGCACGGCAGCGACGCCCAGGGTTCCGAGCACTTCTCCCGGCTGCTGCCCCAACCCGTGGTCCTCAGCCCGGTGAAGGACCCCGGAGGCGTCGAGCGCATGACGGCGGTGTACCGCTGGCGCAGCGGCTTCCAGCACACCTTCGTCGATGTTCTGGACGCCTATAAAGGAGGCGTGGACCCGCGGGCGGCGGTGTGGATGTGGAAGCGCCTGCTGGAGCTGCTCGGCTTCGTCCACGGCAGCGGGTACGTGCACGGCGCCGTGCTGCCTCCGCACCTGCTCGTGCATCCGCGCGACCACGGCGTCGTCATGGTGGGCTGGTCGAGCGCTGGCCGCTACGCCGCCCGCCGGCCCCTTCCAGCCCGCAGCGCCAAGCACCAGGCCTTCTACCCACGGGCCTTCTGGGACGGCGCGCCCGCCACCCCGGCCATGGACCTGGCCATGAGCGCGCGCTGCATGGCGTACGTGCTCGGGGGCGACCCGGCCACTGGGAAGGTGCCAGGCGGCGTGCCAGGGCCCCTGGCGGAGCTGGTGAGCACCCAGGCGGATCCGGACCACCGGCAGGCGCTCGAGAACGCGTGGCTCTTGAAGGACAGGCTCGACGCCGCCGCGCGCGAGGCCTTCGGGCCCCCGCGCTACACCCCCTTCACCCTGCCCGGCTGGCGCTGAGCACCTTCATCAGGAGTACGGAGCCATGGGATACGGCAGCTACAGCTACGAGGCCCACGAGGCGATGGCCCGCACGCGGCAGGACATGCCGCGCCAGGAGGTGTTCAAGCAGGTGCACTGCCACCCGCTGATGGACCCGCGCGGCGTGAAGGTGCGCGAGAGCCGCGACAGCCCCGCCCACCCCCAGTCCCTGGGCATCGTGTTCGCCCTGGACGTGACGGGCTCCATGGGCACCATCCCGGACCTGCTGGCGCGCAAGCACCTGCCCACCTTCATGAAGACGCTGCTGGATTCGGGCATCCCGGATCCGCAGGTGATGTTCATGGCGGTGGGCGATGCCAACCACGACCGGGCCCCGCTGCAGGTGGGGCAGTTCGAGTCCGCCGAGAAGCAGATGGATCAGTGGCTCACCCTCAGCTACGTGGAGGGCGGCGGAGGCACCTTCGGCGTCGAGTCCTACGAGCTGGCCCTCTACTTCGCCGCCCGGCACACCGACATGGACTGCTGGCGCAAGCGCAACAAGCGCGGCTACTTCTTCATGACCGGCGACGAGCGGCCCTACGACTATGTCTCCCACAAGGAGATCAACCTGCTCATCGGTGCGCCGCTGGACCGGGACATTCCCACCGCTCAAGCGGTGGACGAGCTGCAGCGCACCTTCGAGCCGTTCTTCCTCATCCCGGACCTCCAGCGGCGGCGCAACTGCGAGCGCCAGTGGCGGAACCTGCTGGGCGACCGTGTCATCTGCATGGAGGACCCGGAGGACACGGTCGCCGTGGCAGCAGGCCTGGTGGGACTGTGCGAGGGTGTGTTCCCGAACCTCGACGCGCTGGCCCAGCGCCTGGAGAAGGAGGGCACGCCCCGGCAGCGGCTGGGCGCGGTGATGCGGGCGCTCACTCCCTTCGCGGCGACCCTGGGACGGGACGGCACTCCTCCGCCGCGCCTCACGGAGAACGCGCCCCTGCCGCTGGGGGATGACGCCTCCGGCCACCTTCGCTGATGGCCTCCGAGCGCGCCGCCTACCTCGTCGTCGACCTGGGCTTTGGGGATGCCGGCAAGGGCACCCTCACCGACTGGCTGGTGCGACAACACGGGGCTCGGCGGGTGGTGCGCTTCAACGGAGGCGCCCAGGCCGGCCACAACGTCGTCACCGATGACGGGAGGCACCACACCTTCGCCCAGTTCGGCGCGGGCAGCTTCGTGCCGGGCGTCCGAACGCACCTGGCGCGCACCACCGTGCTGCACCCGCTGGCGATGCTCGTGGAGGCCCGATACCTGGCGCGCCAGGGTGTGACGGATGCACTCGAGCGGACGACGGTGAGCGCGGACGCCCAGGTCATCACCCCGTTCCACCAGGCAGCAGGACGGCTGCGCGAGCTGGTGCGAGGCGAGGGACGCCACGGCACCTGCGGCGTGGGCGTGGGAGAGACGGTCCGCGATGCCCTGGCCCACCCGGACGAAGCCCTGCACGCGGGTGACCTCACCCGTCCCGAGGTGCTGCTGCGCAAGGCTCGCCGGGCCCAGGAACGGCTGCGCGAGGAACTCTCCGAGGAGCGCCACGCCGCGCGTGCCCTCCCGCGGGCCGGGACTGAACTCTCCTTGTTGGATGACTCTGAGGCCGCCTCGCGCTGGGTGGGCGCCGTGGAGGCACTACGGCCCTCGGAGCGGGTGGTGGATGACGCCTGGCTGGGCTCTGAACTCCGGGAGGGCACCACGGTGTTCGAGGGAGCGCAGGGGGTGTTGTTGGATGAGTGGTGGGGCTTCCATCCGCATACGACGTGGAGCACCTGCACCTTCGATAACGCTCTGGGACTGCTGCGCGAGCACAGCTTCGATGGCACCGTGCACCGGCTGGGCGTGCTGCGCTCCTACGCCACGCGCCACGGAGAGGGTCCACTGCCCACCGAGTTGCCAGCGCTGGCCCCCAGCGTCCCCGAGCCCCACAATGACGCCGCGGGCTGGCAAGGGGCCTTTCGGGTAGGCGGCTTCGATGCGGTGTTGGCGCGCTACGCCCTGGCCGCCTGCGGAGGCGTGGACGGGCTGGCAGTCACGCACCTCGACCGGCTGACTGAGCGCTGGCCGGTGTGTACGGCGTACCGCGCGCCTCCGGGTTGTGACGCGGGGAGCTTCGAGCGGGACGAGAGCGAGCCCATGCGGGTGACGGGCCTGCGCCTGGGCACGCGGGGAGACCTCACGTACCAGGAGCGCCTCACGCGAGGGCTGCTCCAGTGCAGTCCCTGGGGCGAGGAGTTGGAGCTGGGAGGCACGGTGGAGCTGCGCACCGAGCGCTTCGTGTCCTGGGTCGAGGCGACGTTGGGCTCACCTGTGCGGGTGACGTCCCACGGGCCTACAGCGGGGCACAAGCGGGGGCGGGGCTGACGGAGCCAGCGGGGCCGGGCTAACCTGCAGGCACAGGAGAGCCACGGACATGGGTTACGGAAGCTACAGCTACGAAGCGCACCAGGCGATGACGCAGGCCCGGCAGGATCTGCCTCAGCAGCAGGTGTTCACGCAGAAGTCCTGCCACCCGCAGATGAACCCCAAGGGTGTGAAGTTCCGCGAGAGCCGGGACAGCGCGGCGCATCCCAACTCGCTGTCCATCGTGTTCGCGCTGGACGTGTCCGGCTCCATGGGAGCCATTCCGAACCTGCTGGCGCGCAAGCACCTGCCCTCGTTCATGAAGAACCTGATGGATGCGGGCATCCCGGATCCGCAGGTGATGTTCATGGCGATTGGCAACGCGTACGCGGACAAGGCGCCGCTGCAGGTGGGCCAGTTCGAGTCCTCCGAGAAGGAGATGGATCAGTGGCTCACCCGGATGTACCTGGAGGGTGGCGGCGGCGGCGTGGGTGAGACGTACGAGCTGGCGATGTACTTCGCCGCCGAGCACATGCAGATGGACTGCCTGCAGAAGCGCCGCAAGAAGGGCTACTTCATCATGACGGGTGACGAGCCCGCCTTCGAGAAGGTGTCCCAGCGGCACATCCGGGATCTCATCGGCGACGACGTGCCGGAGGACCTGCCGTTCGCGCAGGTGGTGCAGCGGCTGGAGAAGTCGTTCGAGGTGTTCTTCCTGATTCCGGACCAGGGCCGGCGAGGCTACGAGGCCTTCTGGCGCAACCACCTGGGCAACCGGGTCATCTGCATGGACGCTCCGGAGGACACGTGCAGCGTGGCCGCGGGCCTGGTGGCGCTGAATGAGGGCGCGGTGCAGAGCGTGGACGACTTCGCCGCCGGGCTGCGCAAGGCGGGCATGGGCGGCAACCGGGTGCAGGGCATCATCAACGCCCTGACGCCGTGGTCCAAGGACCTCAAGCGCGCCAGCTGAAGTCGAACACCCTCCCCTCTCCCCCCCGGGCAGGGCGAGCGCACTTTTGAGAAAGTGGTGTCGGCGCGCAAGGCGGTCAGTGCCGCGCGTCGCACCGTGGCAAGGTTGTGAGCTGCGAGTCCCTGGCCGATGGTGCTTGCATCCTCATGCAGCACAGAGAAGAGGTGGAGCTGGCGCGTCTTCTGCCATTGCGTGTGAGCGCCTTCACAGTTTTTGCGTGAGCGGGCTCACTGAGCCGCAGCGCGCCTACTGGCACTGTGTGTTCCATCGAGGGCACCACTGGACGGTGCTCCCGAATACAGGAGGCATTGCCATGTCGTTGTTCTCTCTTTTCAAGAAGCCCTTCGCCCTGCTGAGCACGTTCACCCTGGCGGCCTCGCCCCTGGTGGGCTGCGGGGGAGAGTCACTGGAGACGGAGTTCGAGAAGGAACTGGAGCTG
Organism: Myxococcaceae bacterium; assembly: GCA_036389955.1. Lineage (GTDB taxonomy): Bacteria > Myxococcota > Myxococcia > Myxococcales > Myxococcaceae > DATHBR01. The sequence continues at coordinate 2,962 of DASVVJ010000554.1, read as the reverse complement.
GGAACCACCGAGCAGGCCATCAGCTACGACGGGGGCGACTATCTGTTCGTCACCACGCCCAAAACCTGGAGTGACGCACGCAGCGCCTGCCAAATGCTGGGCTACGACCTCGTCACTATCAATAATAACGACGAGGAGCTGTTCCTGCAGACCCAGGAAACTGTGCGCGACATGCACAACGTGTGGATCGGCCTCCACGACCGGGACTCTGAGAACAATTGGTCCTGGGTCAATGGCACCTCCACGCATACCAACTGGTACCCCGGTCAGCCTGACGACTACAAAGGTGCGGAGGACTGCGTTGCGGATCGGTACTACAACACGCCCGTGAACGTCGCCAGCGAGCAGTGGAATGACTTCCGGTGCGATGAACTCCTCCCATTCATCTGCGAGAGGCGGCCGATGCCCACAACCTACCGAGGCAGCTTCTCCTACACTGCTTCGAACACTTCCAGCGCCACGGTCAATACCTTCAACTACTCGGTAAACCTGATCGCTGGGCAGATCTTCACTGCAGGCACCTGTGGAGTGCCGGGCGCCTCAGGTATCGGAGACACGTACCTGCGGCTGTTCAACCCGTCTGGGCAGGAGATTGCCGCCAATGACGACTCGAAAGGCAGCTGCGGCTTCCTATCCAACTTCTCTGTCATCGCGCCAGCCACGGGCACGTACCATGTGCGCGCCGGGTGCCACGCTGGGGAGAACTGCGCCGGGACGGTAGCCTTCAACTACTGACCTCCCCAGTCTGCAGGCGTTTAGGTCTTCCCAAGTCCAGTGCAGGAGACACCAGGGGCTGGGAGTCCCCCGCGCGCGTGGCGAGCTGGCATTGCCTCCAACCTGTTCGCCTCACGCGCGGCGCCCTTCCACGGACAGAGCTTGCGCAGCTACCCCTCTTTTAGCTGCGCAAAGCCGGCTGCTCCTTGCCAACCCGGCATGCCGCTCACCGCAGTTACAAAGACGATGAGCAGCAGCACCTGGAGCGGAAAGACGAAGTAGGGGGCTCGGACATGGCCTGGCAGCCAACCTCACTCCCCTGCCGCTTCCAAGCCCTACCTATTACATCGCTAAAGATTCCAATTACCTATCATGCGGGTGCCCTGCCCCTCCGGGAGGAGGGACGGGTGTGAGGGTTCCGCGCCCCGGCGGCAGCTCTCGCCGAACCTGTCCAACCGTAGAACAGGTTTGGACAAGGCGCTCAACCCCTGAGGTAGGCTCGGTCCGAGCGCAGGTGAGCCCCTGGCCGGAGGCAGCCCATGGATACGCCACCACCGCAGTGGGAGCAGGACCCGACCGCCCTGCCACCCGGGACACAGGTAGGCGCCTGGCGCGTGGACAGGCTCGTGGGCCGTGGCAGCTACGGCACCGTGTACCGGGCCGCGCACGCTGCGCCCGGACACGCTGGGCCCGTGGCCCTCAAGCTGGCCATCTCCCCGATGGATGCACGCTTCGAGCGCGAGGTGGAGCTGCTCTCACGCATCCGCCACCCGAGCGTGCCCCGGCTGCTCGATTCGGGGCAGTGGAAGTCCCGGCAAGGCGACGTCCACCCCTTCGTCGTCATGGAGTGGGTAGAGGGAATCCCGCTGTATGTGTGGGCCGCGTGGAACAACCCTTCCTCACGGCAGGTGTTGGCACTGCTGGCGCAGGCGGCTCGTGCGCTGCAGGCCACCCACGAGGTGAGCGCCATGCACCGGGACGTGAAGGGCGACAACATGCTGGTGCGTCCCTCGGATGGCCGGCTGTTCCTCACCGACTTCGGCGAGGGGTACTTCTCGGGCGCCACGAGGCTGACGCCTCCGCGCACGGTGCCGGGCACTCCGGATTACCGCAGCCCCGTGCTGTGGGAGTACGAGCAGCACGCAGGCCCTGGCGCCACCTTCTCACCGCTGGCGCGGCCTTGGGATGACGTGTTCGCCCTGGGCGTCACGGCCTACCGGCTGGTGACGGGCACCTACCCGCCTTTTACCCACCCTGCTGGGGAACATGGGCAGTGCTGGCTGCCGGAGGGCAGGGGTGCACCGCCTCCGGGGCAGCTCAATCCCCGGGTGGATGCGCAGCTCAACGCGCTCATCCTTCGCATGCTGTCTCCACGGCCCGAGGAGCGTGGCTCCGGGCTCGAGCTGGCCGAGGCACTGGAGCGGGGCGCGGTGCATGCTCCGGCGTCCGCGGACGCGCCGCTGTATGGAGCACGTGCGTGGCCGCCGGCACAGGCCAGGCCCGGAAAGGTCCGGCGGTGGCTGCCCTGGCTCGCGGCGGTAATGGCACTGGGGCTGTGGCCTGCGGGCACGGGCTCAATGATGGCTCCGCCTGCTTCCGATAAGGCGCAGCGGAAAGAAGACTCTGTCTCGCTCGGGGACAAAGCGCTGAACCCGTCCGAGAACGTTGCGAAGGCCCTTTCCAAGGACGGCATCGCCCTGGAACTTCCCAAGAACCCCTTGCCAGGACAGGTCACGCCAAACTCGAAGGGACGCTGTCCCAAGGAGCGAGTCGCCATCAACGGAAGCTGCTGGGTGAAGGTCCCCCTCGACGCTGATGAATGCCCTGGCAACCTGTTCGTGTACGACGGTGGATGTTACGTCCCCATCTTCGAAAAGGTGCGCCAGCCAACCTCCGCTCCGCAGCCTCGCTAGCTCTGCGCGGTGAAGGCGCCTACGGGGGTGGCCTGTCCGTTCACGAGTACTTCGACGTTGTGTGTCCCTGGGTAGTGCTGGCGGGTGGTGAGCATCTCCAGGGACACGGTCTTCTCCAGCACCGTGGAGTCACCCGGCGCCAGATCCACCTGGCGCACCTTGAACACCTTGGGCCGGGTGGAACCGTTGGCCTTGATGAAGTGCACCCGCAGATCCACCACCGCCTTCTGGCGCTGCGTGGAGCGGTTGGCCACGCTCAGCGCGACCTTCACGGACTCGCCGAGGCGCGGGGAGCGCGGGGAGATGGTGGCCTTCACCTCGAGCGTGGCCGGGCC
>DASVVJ010000553.1:0-13020 GCA_036389955.1 Myxococcaceae bacterium | reverse complement strand
CGGTCCACCCGTTTTCGACATAGCCAGTCCAAGCGCTGCGCGTGGGGATGAACAGGTCCCGCTGGGTTTCCCCACTGGTCAGGGGCAACAGGCTGAAGAGGACTTGCTCCAGGGTGCCCGAGACGGGGAGCACCTCGATGGTGCGGCCCTGGGATGTCGGCAGCCCTTTCTGCCAGGTGGCGAAGGCTTGCGCCGCCTGCTCCGCTTCCAACTCCAGAAAGCCCATCTCTTCGGTGACGGGTGCCCAGCGGTCCTCCAGCAGCAGGCCCTTCATCTCTTGCGTCATTCAGGCTCGCCTCATTCCTCGGGGATGATGATCAGGATGACTTCGGCTTCTGGGTCGTTTGCGCTGAGGCGTGATTGGTGGCCAGCGCCACGACCCGAAGTCGGTGAGTCATACTCCACAGAGTAGCGGCGGCCGTTGTAGTCGAATTGCAGATCCGGCCGATTGATTCCCACGCGCGCCTTGTTCTCCAGGTTGAGCTGTTGCTGGTTCACCCGGATGTTCTCGGCGTTTAGCTCGTCCCGCAGGTACTGAATGTCCCTCTGGAGTTGCGCATTCTGCCTGGTGCTGGGGCTAATGGGACGGGTCGTCTTGAGGAGCTTTGGCACCTCTGGCTTGACGGTGGTGTCCTGACGCAAGCGTGGGCCTGCAAGTACTTGCGGCGTTGGGTTCTTGCCCGTGAGGGCGTGGACCAACTCTGGCGAGGGCGCGAGCGGGCCCGGCGCAGGTGGTGCTGGCGCCGGAGCGGGCTCTGGAGCAGGTGCCGGAGCGGGTTTGGGAGTCGGCGCCGGAGCGGGTTGTGAAGTGGGCGCCACGGCTCTCGGCGCAGCAGGCGGAGCGAGCTCTGGAACGGGCTCCGGAGGAGAGGCCACGGCCCGCGGCGGAGCGGGCGGCGGCTTCACCTGGCCAGGGCTCACCGGCTGCACGGGCGCCGGGCCACCCCAGCCGGGCACCGGCCGCGTGGCGGTTATCAACTTGCCGGTGGCCACGCCCGTGGCCAGCACTAGGAAGAACTCCCCGGCCGCGCCGAGCTGGGACACCTCCCGTTGGGTGAACAGCTCCTTGCCGCTGCCCATCTGCCAGCCGCGCTCCAGCGCGAAGGAGAGCGGGAGCACATCGCGCGTCAGCCCGTACAGCGCCACCAGGAGCTGAACGGTGGCTGGGTGTGTCACGGCGTAGTGCTTGACGATTCTGCGCCTGTTCTCCCAGTGGGCATACCCCTCTTGGGCGGCGGCGCCCGTGCCCAGCCGCTGCGCCATGTCCGCTGTCTGCTCGGGGGTCAGGCGCTGGGGCGTCACCAGCGGCCACATGCGGATGGGCTCGGGCATCGTCGCCGCGCTCATGGCCTGGGCGTACGTGAGTTCCCACTTGGACAGCGGGTGGCTCCAGTGCTCGAGGTTCTCCCCAGGGCCGGAGGCCCACCACCCCACGACGTCCCGGGGCTTTCGCAGCAGCAGAATCTGCTGAATCACATCCCGCGCTCCGAAGGGGGTGAGCCCTCCCTCCGAAGCAACGGGCAAGCGCTCCGCGGTGCTCACCTCGGCCGCGGACAAAGCGCCCAGGCCCTGAGGCGGCAGGACATCTTCTGGAAGCGGGGAGGCCTGCCGCGCCCACTGGCGCCGAGGCGGTACGAGGGCAGGCGCGCGGGCCGGGGCGCCGAAGCCGAAGAGGATGCCCACCCCGAGGGAGACCACCCCCTGGCCCTGCGCGAAGTGGGAGGGAGGAAAGGCGTACACTCCCGCCACGCCCACCTCCAGCCCGATGCTGCCGCGGATGGCGTGCACCCCGACTTCGCCACCCGCGCGCAGCCGGGGAGACAACGCGGGGCGGGGGTAGACGGCCACGCCACCCAGGGCCTTGAAGTACAGCGGCCCCTCGCCCGTGAAGCGCCCCACCACGTCGGTGGACAGCTCCCACGCTGTGGCGGAAGCGGCCGGGGGCAGCAGGCTCAACCGCGCCCCTACGCCCTGGCCCTCTTCCCACAGGCCCCAGAGGCTCAGGCTGTACGAGGTGCGCGGCGCCCATGGGCCGCCCAGCGCGGTGCCCTGAGAAACCCCCGTCCCCACCACGGCCCGCATCCGGCTCGTCGCGTCAGCGGCGTGCGCCCCGGGCGCGACGAGGGCAGCCAGCAGCAAGAGGACTACAGCCACATGCCACTGCGAGGGCTGGCACGTCACCAAGCCCCTCATGACTCCAGTGCTTCGCCATGGGCGTGTTCGCATGCGCGCCTCCTGTCCGAAGCGCGAAGGCTAGCGCGCTGCACGGGCGCGGAGGACGGCGCGCCGGGTCCCGCGCGCAAGCAGCAGGTGAGCGATCGCCGAGAGTTGGCGAGACGGCTGGCCACCCGGGTGTGGAACGCCCGGCCCCAGCCCAAGGCGCCCCCCATCCCCACCGCGGTGCCTGCTCCCACCCCCGCCTCCGATGCTTCGTCCCGGACGGGGACGGGCGGGTAAAAGGTCTTTTGAGGCCCCACGTTTAGCGGCCAACGTCTCGGCGGCCCCCCGCCTTCTTTGTGACACCCGTGTGACGTACACTTTGGGTGTGCCTTCGGAATCCGCCCCGCTGCTTCAAAATCGGTTGGAAGTCCACGACCGGAAGCAGTTCGAGATCAAGCTGGAGTATCAGCCGTCGGGGGCCGACGACGAGACGCGCTACCTCGTCGAGATGTACCTGTTCCTGCCCAACAGCTTGAACATCGACGCGGAGACATACCCCCGGGCGGACTTCTACGCGGACCTGCACAACTACGTGCGCTTCACCACGCCGGTGATGAGCCTGGAGGAGCTGCTCACCCTGGACAGCTCGCCGCTGGCGCGGCTCGAGGCGTGGCTGCGCACGGGCATGGGCACCGAGGTGGAGCTCGTCTACCAGGCCAAGCTTTTGTGCTGCATCTTCCGCGGGGCGTTGCGCCGCTTCGCCAAGCAGGTGGAGGCGCAGTGCGAACCGAGGGCGGCCGCCAAGCTGGGCGAGACCGAGTGCGCCACGATGAACCGCCAGGTGCTGGGCTCGCACGATGCGGTGGCCCGGATCCTGGAGCGCTTCCGCGCGTGGACGAAGGCGGTCAACGGCCTGCGGCTGCAGGAGAAGACCCGCGCCTCGCTGCGCCTGGTGGACGAGTACATGAGCCTCACGGTGGAGCAGTATTTCCGCATGGCCGTGGCGGACATGGACGCGCTGCCGCGCTCGGGCGTCTACATCGAGCCGCGCAAGGCGCTGATGGGCGGCCTCATCCGCGAGGAGACGTACCGCAAGGACAACCAGCTGCGCAGCGTGCTGAGCCCCACCGGTGACAACGAGGAGTACATGCACCGGATCGGGTTCCTGAAGAAGTTCTGCATGAACATCCTCTTCCTCTCGGCGCGGCGGAAACAGAAGCGCCAGGGCTGGGAGGAGGTGCTGTTCGCCATTGCAGCCGGTCTGGCGATGGCGTTCGCCACGGCGGTGGCGTTCTGGGCGCAGCTTCGCTTCACGCAGGTGAGCCTCAACTTCTTCCTCATCGCCGTGGTGGGCTACATGGTGAAGGACCGCGTCAAGGAGGGCCTGCGCCGCATCTTCAGCAAGTTCGCCGCGATGCACCTGTTTGACCGGATGGCGGAGATCGTCGAGCCGGTGACCAAGAAATGCCTGGGCACGCTCGAGGAGCGGGTGGACTACGGGCGTACGGTGAAGGTACCGGACGAGATCGCCGCGCTGCGCTGCATGGACGACTTCATCACCGTGTCCCAGGGCGAGCTGTCCGAGACGGTCATCCGCTACCAGAAGGAGATCGTCCTGGACGCGGAGCTGCTGCCGCGCACCGAGCGGGGCTTCGCGGGCGTGACGGACATTATCCGCTTCAACGTGGAGCGCTTCCTGCGCGACATGGACGATCCGGAGCTGGCGCTGGAGTACGTGGACCTGGAGGACTTCTCGGTGGGCCGGGTGAAGGCCGCCAAGAGCTACCAGGTGGACGTGGCGTTCCGGTTCACCACGGACGAGGCGGACCAGGAGAAGGTCTCCGTGCAGATGGTCCGGCTGGTGCTGGACCGCAACGGCATCAAGCGGATGCTGCGCTTCGGCTCGGAGTCGAGTATGCCGCCTCGACCCCAGCCGTTCCGTACCGCCGCCTGAGTGCCTCGAAGATGCCCAGCGTTCTTGAAGACCTCCTGGAGCTCCTGAAGCTGGAGCCCATCGAGGAGAATCTGTTCCGTGGCCGCAGCCAGGACCTTGGCTTCCGGCAGTTGTTTGGCGGCCAGGTGCTCGGCCAGTCGCTGTCGGCCGCCAGCCAGACGGTGCTGCCCGAGCGGCACGTGCACTCGATTCACGGCTACTTCCTGCGCCCGGGAGACGCCTCGCTGCCCGTCGTCTACACGGTGGACCGCGTGCGTGACGGCGGCAGCTTCACCACCCGGCGCGTGGTGGCCATTCAGAAGGGCCAGCCCATCTTCACGATGATGTCGTCCTTCCAGGGACGCGAAGAGGGCAACGCCCATCAGGCGCGGATGCCGGAGGTTCCGGGGCCGGAGGGCCTGCCTACGGACCGCGAGCTGCTGAGCCGTCATGCCCATCGCATGTCCGAGCCGGTGCGCGAGAAGTTCCTCTGCGAGAAGCCGATCGAGATGCGTCCGGTGACGTACTACGATCCGTTCGAGCCCCATGCCTCCGAGCCCATCAAGCACATATGGTTCCGGGCCAACGGGGAGATGCCGGACGATCCGCAGGTGCACCGGTACGTGCTGGCGTACGCCTCGGACTTCAACCTGCTGACCACGGCGATGCATCCGCACGGCACGAGCTTCGTGAACCCGCGGCTGCAGATGGCGAGCCTGGATCACGCGCTGTGGTTCCACGGGGATCTGCGCGTGAACGAGTGGCTGCTCTACACCATGGAGAGCCCGTGGGCAGGCAACTCGCGAGGCCTGGCGCGGGGGAACATCTTCACCCGCGACGGGCGTCTGGTGGCCTCCGCGGCGCAGGAAGGGCTGATACGCCTGCGCGCGGAGCCGTGAGCGTGGCGGGGACGGCTAGTCCTTGGTGATCTCCAGCAACTCCACCTCGAACAGGAGCGTGGCACCGCCCTTGATGTCCGGCGGAGCGCCGCGATCTCCGTAGGCGATCTCCGAGGGGCACACCAGGCGGGCCTTGCCGCCCACCTTCATGCGCTGCAGTCCCTCGTTCCAGCACTTGATGACGCCGTTGAGCGGGAACAGGACCGGCTCGTTGCGTTTCCAGGAGTTGTCGAACTCCTTTCCGTCGATCGTCGTGCCCCGGTAGTGGGCCTTCACGGTATCCGTGGGCTGGGGAGTGGCGCCCGTGCCGGCCTGGGTTTCGATGTAGATGAGGCCGGACTCGGTCTTCACCGCGCCAGGCTCTTGAGCGGCCTTCTCCTGGTAGGCCTTGCCCTTCTGTTTCTCTGAGTCGGCCTTGGCCATCTGGCGGGACGAGGCGAGCCCCTGGAGCTTGGGCCCATAGGCGGAGAGCTCCACGGCGGGCGTCTCGCCCTTCACCTGCGCGTAGATGCCGGCCCGGACGTACTCCAGTTCCTCGGCGGTGAGGTTGAACAGCCCCAGGCTGCGGCCCACCGAGAGCCCCAGCGCGTACAGCGTCTTCTGTTCCTCGGTCTGCGGCTGGGTGCCAGCCGCCGTGCCGGGGGCCGGAGCGGTGGCCGCTGTCTCAGGAGTGGGAGACGTGGTGGCGCAGGCCGAGGCCAGCAACCATCCCAGGAGAAGAGGGGAGGGAATTTTCATAAGCGCCAAGTCTTCCATACCCCCAGCAAGCCGTCGCCATTCGTCACGCAGCCCTTAGGATGCGACCGACGTTCAGCGAACAGGACAGGGAGGGACAAGATGAAGAATGTACGGGACACGGCGCCGTGGGTGCTGGCGGGACTCTGGCTGGCGCTGGCTTCGACCGCGCACGCGCAGGCCGCCACCGAGCGCAGCACCGTGTTGATGATGGGGAACGTGGCCGGGCACCAGCAGGTGGAGTACCTGCCCAACGGCGAGGTGAAGGCCCACTTCGAGTTCAACGATCGGGGACGCGGGCCCAAGATCGACTCGGTGTTCAAGGTGAACGCGAACGGGACGCTCGTGTCCGCCGAGAGCCGCGGCAACGACTACATGAAGTCCCCGGTGGAAGAGCGCTACTCCGCGACGGGCACCACGCACCGCTGGAAGAACTCGGCGGAGGACGAGCAGCGTGAGGTGCCGGGCCCGGTCTTCTACCTGAGCCTCAACTCGGCTCCCGAGGAGACCGTGTTGCTGGTTCGCGCGGCGCTCAAGGCCAAGGGGCAGCGGATCGCGCTGTTGCCCTCGGGCGAAGCCCAGGTCGCCGCCGTGGGAGCGCTGAACCTCAAGAGCAAGGCGGGCAACCGGAAGGTGCAGCTCTATGCCCTGACTGGGCTCGATCTCACCCCCAACTACGTGTGGCTCGACGAGCAGCAGCGCTTCTTCGCCTTCGTCTCGTCGTGGATGAAGGTGGTGCGCGAGGGCTTCGAGGACACCACGGACCAGCTGGATAAGTTCCAGGAGACCGAGGAGCGCCGCCTCTCGGAGGTGCGGGCGAAGACCCTCACGACGAAGCTCGACGGGACGCTGGCCATCACCCACGCCCGCGTCTTCGATCCGGGCACGATGGCCATCGCGGAGGACCAGACGGTGCTCGTCACCAAGGGCCGCATCACGGCGGTGGGCCCCTCGGCGAAGGTGGCGGTGCCTCAGGGGGCGCGGACGCTCGATGCGCAGGGCCGCTTCCTCATGCCGGGCCTGTGGGACATGCACGCGCACTTCACGGCTGGGGCCGGTGGCCCCCTGGCCCTGGCCAGCGGCGTGACGACGGTGCGCGACTTGGCCAACGAGGAGCGCACGCTGAACGAGCTCATTGCCGCCATCGAGGCAGGGCGGGACCTGGGCCCGCGGGTGATCCGGGCGGGCTTCATGGATGGCCGGGGCCCGTACGCCGGGCCCACCAAGGTCTTCGTGGACACCGAGGAAGAGGCGCGCAAGGCCATCGACCACTACGCGGCCGGGGGCTTCGAGCAGGTGAAGATCTACAGCTCGATCAAGCCGGAGCTCGTGCCGACGCTGGTGAAGCTGGCCCATGCCAAGGGCCTGCGGCTGAGCGGACACGTGCCGGCGTTCATGACGGCGCGGCAGTTCGTCGAGGCCGGTGCGGACGAGATCCAGCACATCAACTTCATCGTGCTCAACTTCCTGTTCGACAAAGTGCAGGACACGCGCACGCCCTCGCGCTTCATCGCCGTGGGGGAGAACGCCGCCAAGCTGGATCTCAGCTCGCCCGAGGTGCGCAGCTTCATCGCGCTGCTGAAGGAGCGGGGCGTGGTGGTGGACCCGACGGTGTCCGTCTTCGATGACATGTTCCACAACCAGCCGGGCCACTGGAACGCCGGGGTGAGCACGGTTCTCGACCGGGTGCCTCCCACCTGGCAGCGCCAGTTGCGCTCGGGCGGCGGGGGACTGCCGGATGTGCCCAAGCGGCCTGAGCTCTACCGGGACTCCTTCAACCGCCTGGTGGAGTTCGTGGGGCTGCTGCACCGCAGCGGCGTGCGTATCGTCGCGGGCACCGACAACCTCCCGGGCATGTTCCTGGCGCGTGAGCTCGAGCTGTACGTGGCGGCGGGCATTCCTCCCAAGGAGGTGCTGCGCATCGCCACGCTGGGCGGTGCCGAGGTCATGAAGCGCGAGAAGGAGTACGGGCGGGTGTTGCCCGGCTACGTGGCAGACCTGATCCTGATAGAGGGCGACCCGACGCTGCTCATGAGCGACCTGCGCAAGGTGCGCCACGTGATTCGCGGCGACCGCCTGTATGAGAGCGCGGCCCTGTTCCGCGCGGTAGGCATCAAGCCCTGAGCAGGGCTTGGTAACGGGCACCTGGAGCGCGGGCTCCAGGTGCTCAGCCTTCGGTCTGCGTCCCGGCCATCATCCGGCGAATGGGGATGATCAGCAGGCCGAGCACCACCGCCGATCCCAGCAGAAACAGCGCCGTCTGGGTGAAGAGTGCGGGCATCTCGGCGGGGTTCTCCGGGTTGACGTTGCCACCCACCAGGCCGGCGATGAGGTTGCCGAGTGCGGTGGCCATGAACCACACGCCCATCATCTGGCCGGTGAACTTGCGCGGCGCCAGCTTGGTCATCGAGCTGAGGCCCACGGGGCTGAGGCACAGCTCGCCCATGGTCTGAAAGAAGAAGCTGGTGATCAGCCACCAGGGAGACACCCTCAGCGCCTCTCCGTGCTGGATCTTCTGCGAGGCGAAGATCATCACGCAGAAGCCCACGGACGCGGACAGCAGGCCCAGGGTGAACTTCGTGGGGCTGGAGAGTTCCGCGCCCCGGCGGGCGAGCGCCACCCAGAGGGCGGCGAAGGCGGGCGCGAAGGCGATGACGAAGAAGGAGTTGGTCGACTGGAGCCACAGCGTGGGCATCTCCCAGCCCAGGATGGTGCGGTCGGTGAAGTCGGCGGCGAACAGGTTGAGCGAGGTTGGCGCCTGCTCGAAGGCCCCCCAGAAGATGGTGGCGAAGATGAAGAGCACGAGGATGGCCACCACGCGCTTCTTCTCCGAAGGGGTCAGCCCCGCGAGCGTGAAGAGGTAGAGGAAGTACAGCACCGCCAGGGTGGCGATGGCCTGCCCCATGCGCTGGCCCACGACGACGGGATTGATCTGCAGCACTCCCGTCACGCCCAGCACCAGGAGCAACAGGAGCACGGCCAGGAACGCGCCCAGTCCCAGCTTGATCCGCGTCTCCGTGCGCGCCTGCACGGCGGGATCCGGGTGGCGGCTGTGCTCCACGCCGAGCGGGCCCAGCCAGCGGGCGGTAAACCGGTACTGGATGAGGCCAATGATCATCCCCAGCCCCGCGGCGCCGAAGCCGTAGTGCCAGCCCACCTTCTCACCCAGGAAGCCGGTGATCAGCGGCGCCAGCAGCGCGCCGATGTTGATGCCCATATAGAAGATGGAGAAGCCCGCGTCCCGGCGTGCGCCGCCCTCGGGGTACAGGTCCCCGACGATGGCCGAGATGTTCGGCTTGAGCAGTCCCGTGCCCAGCACGATGAGGATGAGGCCCAGGAAGAAGGCGGGGCGCCCCATGAAGTCCGACAGGGCAATGCAGATGTGCCCCGCCGCGATCAGGCACCCGCCGTACCAGATGGCGCGCTGCAACCCGAGCAGCCGGTCCGCCACCCAGCCTCCTGGCAGCGAGGCCAGGTACACCGAGGCACCGTAGATGCCCACGATGGCGGAGGCCTCCTCACGCCGGAAGCCGAAGCCTCCCTGGGTGATCGCAGCCGCCATGAAGAGCACGAGCAGCGGCCGGATGCCGTAGAACGAGAACCGCTCCCACATCTCCGTGAAGAAGAGGGTGGACAGCCCGCGCGGATGGCCGAAGAAGCGGGTGTCCGTGGGAGCGGCGGCCGGCGGCGTCGAAGGGCTGGGGCGTGGGTGCATGGGGTCCGGAGAACTGTGCCACCCACCCAGTGAGCGCGCCAACGCGCAACAGCGCTTTTGTCAGTCGCACGCTAGAACAGCGTGCGCACCTGGATCTGGCTCTGGCCGCCCTTGGTGCCAATCTGGCCGTAATAGGTGCCCAGGAAGGTCCCGCTGGCGGTGTACGTCCCATCCCCCACAGGCCAGCCGCTGTTGTTGGCGAGCGACCAGGTCTGCTGGAACTGCACGGTCTCGCCCGCGCCCAGCACCAGCTCCTGGGGATTCTGGTCGAAGCTCTTGCCGTTGGACCACGTCCACACGGCGGAGCCGGAGGCGTTCGCCACGCCGAAGTCGTACAGCTGGGCCGTGGGGAACACGACCGTGACCGCATAGGGCGCGAAGTTGGTCACCGTCAGGGTGAACACCGGCTTATCCGACCGGCGGTACACGCTCTTGTCGGTGGTGAAGGCCACCTGGATGGGGTCCGGCGTGGTCAGGGTGATCGCCTGCGATCCCGTCTTGGTGCCCGACTTGCCGAGGTAGTTGCCCAGGAACGTCCCACTGACGGTGAAGGCGCCGTCGAATACGCCCTGGCCGTCATTGCCGACGAAGGTCCAGCTCTCCTGGATGGTCCACGTCTCGCCCGCGGCGAGAGTGCGCGAAGAGCCCGAGGGCGGGAAGCTCTTGCCGTTGGACCACGTCCACACCGTGGTGCCGTTGGCATCGGTCGCGGCGAAGTCGTACTGCTGCCCGTTGGAGAAGTTGATCACCAGCGGCAGGGCGGAGGTGTTCTTCACCTTCAGTGTCATCAGCGCTTGCTCGCCGCGCGTGTAGTCCACTTTGTCGGCGGTGAACGTGAGCTGCAGGGGGTCGGCGAGAGCCTCGGCGACGGGGGCCAACACCACGGTGAGCGCGAGGGCCAGTGCGAGAGTCGAGGAGGCAGCCAACGAGTTGAGACGCATGGGGGATGTAGCTCCTTGCTGTGGCGTTCAGTCGCCACTGAGCCGTCTTGTGGAGCGATGAGTCGGCTGGATCGCGCGCCGGATTCTCCGGGCACGGCCATGCCTGCAAGCATCCACTGGCGAACAGGAACGCGGGCGAGAGCGCCGGGGCAGGTGAACCAGCGAATGCCTGGCTGGGGTGTCTTTCCCGCGCGTCTCCTGCGCGGGCCGCGTATATCCTTGAGCGCTCATGGCCTACGACGACCTCAGGCACCGCATCCAAGTGGGGTGGCAGGACACCCTGCGTGAAGTTCTGGCGCAGGCCCGCTCGCTCGGCTCCAAGGCCGTGCTGGCCTTCGACCTGGACTCCACGCTGTTCGACAACCGGCCCCGGCAGGCGCGCATCCTGCGCGAGTTCGGCGCCGCGAAAGGGCTGACGCCGCTGAGCGCCTGCCTGGCGGACCACTGGGACACGGGCTGGGACATGAAGGCCGCCATGCGCAACTGCGGCCTGAGCCCCGAGCAGATCGAGGCTCATTACAACGATGCGCGCGCCTTCTGGATGGAGCGCTTCTTCACCAGCGACTATTGCGTGGACGATGTGGCCATTCAGGGCGCCGCCCCCTTCACCCATGCCGTGGTGGCCACCGGCGCCCACCTGGCCTACGTGACCGGCCGGCCCGAGGGCATGCGCCAGGGCACCCTCGAGGCCATGCGCCGCGCGGGCATCGCGCTGCCGGGCGAGGGGCGCGTCCAGCTCATCATGAAGCCCACGGCGCAGATGCACGATGACGCGTTCAAGCGCGAGGCCCACACCGAATTGGGCACTCTGGGCCAGGTCATCGCCGCGTTCGACAACGAGCCCACCCACGTCAACGACTACAAGCTCAAGTTCCCCCATGCCACCGTTGTCCACCTGGCGACCGACCACTCGGGGCGGCCCGTGCAACTATTGGAGGGGGTCGTCTCCATTCCCCACTTCCTGCTGGAGGCGTGACGCACTGCGCCCAGGGCACACTTTGGCTTTGAAGTCCCCTTTCCGCGCGCTATGAGGCGCACGGTGTTTTGATCCCTCGCCAGCACACGGCGGGGCGAGCTCCATGGAGGCATGTCGCGGTGGCCAGCTCCTATTCGAAGGACCTGCTGTTGACGATGTACCGGAAGATGTACCTCATCCGCCGCTTCGAGGAGCGCGCGGGCCAGGCGTATGGCCAGGGGAAGATCGCCGGGTTCTGCCACCTCTACATCGGCCAGGAAGCGGTGGCGGTGGGAGCCAACGAGGCCATCCGCCCGGATGACTACATGCTCTCGGCGTACCGGGACCATGGCCAGCCGCTGGCGCGTGGCTCGGACGCGGGCATGGTGATGGCGGAGCTGTTCGGCCGCGGCACCGGCTACAGCAAGGGCAAGGGCGGCTCGATGCACATCTTCGACATCGAGAACCACTTCTACGGGGGCTACGGCATCGTCGGCGGGCAGATTCCGTTGGCCGCGGGCATGGCCTTCGCCAGCCGCTACCGCAACGAGGACCGCGTCACGGTGTGCTTCTTCGGTGACGCGGCGGCCAACCAGGGCGCGCTGCACGAGACGTTCAACATGGCGGCCAAGTGGAAGCTGCCCGTCATCTACATCTGCGAGAACAACCGCTACGGCATGGGCACGGCGGTGGGCCGCACCGCGGCGGTGCCGGAGATCTACAAGCGCGCCTCCGCCTACAACATGCGCGGCGAGCCGGTGGACGGCATGGACTGCCTGGCCATGTACGAGGCAGTGAAGGACTGCGCCGACTACTGCCGCGCGGGCAAGGGTCCGGTGCTGCTGGAGGCCAACACCTACCGCTTCCGCGGCCACTCCATGGCGGACCCCGCCAACTACCGCACCAAGCAGGAGGTGGAGGAGGAGCGCAAGAAGGACCCCATCCCCAAGCTGCGCGAGTACGCCCTCAAGAAGAAGCTGGGGACCGAGGCGGACTTCGAGAAGATCGACGAAGAGGTGAAGGAGCAGGTGGACGCGGCGGTGAAGTTCGCCGACGAGTCGCCCGAGCCCAGCCTCGATGAGCTGTGGCGCGACACCATCGTGGAGGAGGGCGAGCAGGACGTGCGCCCCCGCGAGCGCGTGCTCGGCATGAAGGTGAAGTGGCCCTCGTACCCCTCTGGCCAGGAGCTGAAGGTGACCTGGGACCTGGAGCCGCGCGAGCAGGCCGAGAAAGAGGACAAGAAGGCGGGTCTAGTCCGCTAGCCGCCCGCTGTTCCACCCCTGACTGAAAACTTCTGAGTCGGAGCCAACAATGCCCGAGTTGATGTACCGCGAGGCGCTGAACCAGGCGCTCACCGAGGAGATGGAGCGCGACGCCAACGTGTACCTGATTGGCGAGGAAGTCGGCCGCTACAACGGCGCCTTCAAGGTGTCGCAGGGACTGCTGGACAAGTTCGGGAGCGCGCGCATCATCGACGCGCCCATCTCCGAGCTGGGCTTTGCCGGCATGGCGGTGGGCGCGGCGATGGTCGGCCTGCGCCCCGTGGTGGAGATGATGACGTGGAACTTCGCCATTCTGGCGATGGACCAGATCGTCAACAACGCGGCGAAGCTGCGGCACATGTCCGGTGGCCAGCTGCGCTGCCCCATCGTGTTCCGCGGCCCGGGTGGCGCGGGCGGCCG
>DASVVJ010000552.1:0-6053 GCA_036389955.1 Myxococcaceae bacterium | reverse complement strand
TTGTCCACGCCCGCTCACCGCGTGGAGGAACTGCCCCACGGCTCCATCTTTCTGGTGACCTGGCCCATCGCCGCAGACTTCGCCCAAGAGGAGGCGCGCCAGGCTCAAGCGCGGGCGCATGCCCACCTCCGGCCGGATCTCGACTTCGAGCCCCTCTTGCGCACCCTGCGAGAGCGCAGCGCCACACTCGCCCCCGTGGAGCCTCACTTCCATCCGGATGTGGCTCCGCTGCTGGCTCGCGTGGTGGACGACGTCGCGATCAGCGAGCGCCAGCGCAAGGTGGCCCAGTTCAACGCCTGGCACCCCCCCACGCCGGAGGAGTGGTTGCCCGCGAACGCCGCGCTGCCCTCGGATGTGACGGATCCCAAGGCCGCCTGTGAGCATTACTCACTGCTCGCCGAGCACCTCGTTGCCCTCATGCACACCAGGGTGCCCTCGGTCTTCAAAGCAACTCCCGAATCCCTCACGGACGTTGACTTCCAGTTCTGGCACGAAGAGTTCCCGAGGGTCTTCGAGCAGCGCAACATCGACGAGTACGCCGTGCCAGCAGTGGGCGGCTACCTGGGCGAGGTGCTGGTGCGCAACCTGGGCGGCCAGTGGATACCTCGCAGGAAACTCCACGAGGCTCAGGTCCGTGTCGGCCCCCGCGTCTGGCTTCCTTTTCTCCGGGCCCACCGCTACCTGCGTACCTGCCAGTCCCTGCTGGACTACTCGCTCACCCAGTTGTACCGCGAGGCCGAGCGCCACCGTTCTCTCCCTGGCCAGCATTAACGAAGAGCTGGCGCATCCCGTGCCGGCGGGTGGTCTCCAGCGCTCGCCCCACCTGCCCCAGCACCCTCGGCACCTGGCGAGAGGTGATGCCGCGCTGCTTCGCCCACGCCCCATCAATCGTCGTGCTTGGCGTGACCCTTCTTCTTTCCACGTCCATGCCCGCGACCGTCGTCATCATGGTCGTCGTCATCGTGGTCTCTGTGGGCCTTCACCTTCTCGTTCACCTTGAGCAGCTCGCGCGTGTACGCGTGGTAGTCGAGGTGAACGTGGCCCTTGGCTCCGCCCTGGGCGAACGCGGCGAACTTCACCTTCCAGACGTCATTGCCGGTGCGGTGAGCCTCCTTGAGCTGGCAGTTGTACCCACGTGACTGGCAGTGACGCAGGCCCAGGTTTACCGCCTCGTCGTAGCCCATCGACGACGGGCGCGAGGGCGGCGGCGGCGGCGGCACACGTCCCGGATTCCGGGGGACAATGACACAGCCCTGAGCCAGCAACAGAACACCGAGGAGCATGAGGATTCGCATGGTCCCCTCCATACGACCAAGCGCGCGGAGTCTTCAAACCCACACCCCGCTCGCCAGGCTCACGCCCGCTTCAGCCTTCCCACGTTGAGAGCAGGGAGCGCACCCGCGCGTACCTGCCGAGCAGCTT
The DNA here is from genome assembly GCA_036389955.1 of Myxococcaceae bacterium. Lineage (GTDB taxonomy): Bacteria > Myxococcota > Myxococcia > Myxococcales > Myxococcaceae > DATHBR01. The sequence continues at coordinate 4,631 of DASVVJ010000552.1, read as the reverse complement.
CTCACGGTGCGCGCTGAGCAACACCATGAAGCCCACCACCAGCAGCCCCAGCAGCGACAGGAACGCGGCACCCACGCGGTGGTCTCGCATGCCGAAGCGCACCAGGTTGGCGGCGATGCACGTCACCAGGAACGCCGTGCCCAGGTACACGTAGGAGCGGATGCGCAGCGCGATGCCCGCCATCACTCCCACCAGGCACACGAGCACGCAAAGCATCATCCCGCCCGCATCGCTGAACATCAGCGGCTTCCACGCTCCGGCCACGTAGATGACCGTCACCGCCCCCGCGCGCAGCCGCGCTCCCGTCTCCGGGGCCAGCACGTCGCGGAAGACGCGCAGCAGCACCAGCAGCGAGAGGCCCGCGGGGATGACGAAGAACTGCGGCTCGCCCACGCGGGTGCCGGACCAGACAACGAACAGCGCGGCGTTGAAGGCGGCCACGGATGCCAGGGACGCGAGGCCCCGGCGCGACGGGTGGAGCGCCAGCGCGGCGAAGTGCGCGGCGTGGCCCACCAGCAGGGCCGCGGCGTACGCGGGCTGCTCCCAGGGCGCGGTGAGCAGGCCCGCCAGCGGGAAGAGGAAGGCCCCCAGCAGCGCGGGCCGGCGCAGGGCGGGCAGCCCAGAACTCTCGCGCTGCACGAAGACATAGAGGCCCGAGAAGAAGGCACCGCCCATGAGCGCCACCACACTGTCGGCGGTGCCCAGTCCGTTGACGCCCATACCCAACAACCGGGTGCCGAGGTAGCACAGCGCGACGCACCCCTGCGCGAAGTACGCGGAGAGCTCGTCCTGCTCGGTGACCGCGCGGCGAACCATCGCCACCAGCAGCACGGTGAGGCCCACGCCCGCCACGAGCGCCTCGCGGAGGGCGCCGCGAGAGCCATCCACCAGCAACAGGCTCATGAACACCTCGAGCAGCGCGAGCCCCGCGAAGAGGTGCCCCACGCCGCGGCGCACCTGCCGTCCCGCGGCGGAGAGCGCCACGGTGGCCAGCAGCGCGCTGGCCGCGCCCAGGTGCGGGAAGATGAACTCCTTGCCCCGGCCGGTGGAGAACGTGGCGCCGAGGAACAGCACCAGCACATGCACGCAGACGAGCGTGGCGAGCCAGCCCACCCACTCCCGCTCACGGCGCCGGTACACCACGGCCCACGCGGCTCCCGTGGCCAGCGCGAAGCTCAGCGGCGTCGCCACGTGCTTCACACTGCCCAGGCCCGCCAGGGCCAGCAGCGCGAGCATCCACCCGCCGTGGTGCAGCGCCCGGCCCACGAGGACCGAGCGCGAGTCCAGCACCAGGCCCGCGACGCACAGAGCAAAGCCCGTGCCTCCGATGGCGACGGGGAGCCACTCCGGGCCCACCGTGGCGACGAGCACCGCGCCGAGCAGGGCGGTGGCGGCATAGGCCATCCATTCTTCACGAGAGCCCATGAGCACGAGCGCGGCCAGGCCCGCGGGCACGGCCACGGCCAGAGGCAGCGTTCCCATCTCCCGCTCGAGGAGGCAGTACGTCAGCAGGCTCCCCAGCGTGAGGGCACCGCCCGCCCAGAAGTGCTCGCTCCAGGTGTCCCCCAGGCGCGGGAGCACCTTCTCCGCGGCGGAGGTGAGGGCACGCTGCACCCGGCCCACCTGACACACGGCGGACACCAGCGCGGCGGCCAGCGCCACCCCAGCAAAGGTGAGCGCCGCCAGGGGCCGTGTCTCCAGGAACAGGTACGTGCCCGTCTCCCCGAGCGAGGTGGCGGCCAGCGCAAGCACCGCTCCCGCGATCAGCCACGGCGAGGACAGCAGGAACGCCGCCAGGAACAGCACTCCCGCCACCCCGGCAATCGCGGCCGGAGTCGGAGTGGCCACCGCGGACACACCGGTGAGGAACAGCGCGCCCAGGGTGACGACGGGCCGCAGCCACGTGTCCGGCTGGCAGCGGAAGAAGGCCGCGAGCACCGCCGGGCGGTGGTAGCCCAGCACGCCGAGCGCCAGCAGCAGGCCCGCGGCCATGGGCCGGGCCTCGGGAGCAAAGGCCAGCAACAGCGTGGCCAGGCCCAGGCGCAGCGAGGGCCGCCGTCCCGGCATCATCGCGAGCGTCACGGCGAGCAGGCTCAGGGCGAGCCCCCCTGCCTCCTCCGCCAAAATCCCCAGGCCCACCAGGGTGAGCGAGCCCTGGAGCCACTCGGAGAGCTCTTGCACGCGCTTCGCATCGGCCGTGCTGCCCAGGATGAGCGAGCGCACGGAGGGCAGGTGCTCCATGGCACGAACCACCAGCAGCGCGAACAGCGGCAGGAAGGCAGCGTATGGAGCGGACTCCCTCACCACGATCAACACCGCGGCGGCCAGCAGCGTCCCGAAGGCGGCGAAGAACGGCATCCGGGTGGCTCGCAGCCACAGCAGCGGCAGGACGAGCGCCCCGGCGAGCAGGACCTCCACCGGCTTCTCCTCCCAGGCGGGCAGCACGGTCACCAGGGTCATTACCGAGCACACCGTGGCGGCAAACGCGAACCGCCGCCCACCCGCCAGTGCGTCCTTCGCCCGGCGCCAGCCTTCCAGCAGGGCCAGCATGCCCAGGAAGACCGCGAGCCCCAGCCGCGCCTCGGGCTGCTCCGAGAGCCCCAGCGCGGCACACAGCGCGGCGGCAAGGACGCTGATCGAAGGAGGCAGCGCGCGCGCGGTGAGCAACGCCGCGAGCGCCGCGCCCAGCAGAAGCCCCATGGGCAGGTCGAAGCGCTCCGCCAGCAGCACGGGCCCCCAGGCGACCAGAAGGGCCATGATGCCCGCGGTGAGGGTGCTCGGGCTGCGTCCCCAGCGCACGGCGGCCAGCGAGGCCCCCAGCGCCCACAGGACGATGAGCCCCATGGACAGCTCGGGCGTCATCCAGGCCCAGGGAACGAAGAGGCCGCCCCAAGAAGGCAGGAGCGCCAGGCTCGCGATGATGACCGCGACCGGCCGGACCCACGGGAAGGTACGCGAAGTGATGGCCAGCGCCGCCACGGAGGCCAAGAGGATGAAGCCCAGCGCAGGCGTCTCGATGCCTGAGGCCACGAGCACCGCACCAAGGGCATAGAAGATGCCGGGCACACCGAGCAGCCGCAGCCTTCCCCCCCGCTCCCCCAGCACCGCGAGGGCTACTGCCACGGCGGCCATGGCAGGGGACACGCCCTCCAGGGAGTTGCGAGACAGCGGCGCGGCCACGGCGGCCAGCTTGGGCACGGCGGCAGCGATGACGAACCCCGCCAGGGCGATGAGGCGCGGATCCGCGAGCGTCCAGACGACCAGAAGCGTGGCGGCGCCCGAGAGCCCAATGCCGACGGCAGCCGTTGCGCTCGGGCCCGAGACGAAGCCGAAGAGGAACGCCGCGAAGGTCAGCACGCCCACGGCGCCACTGAAGATCCGGCGCGTGGGACGTGAGCACACGCTGGCAAGCCCCGCGAATACGAGCGCCGGCAGGCTGCACAGCAGCGAGGCCACCGCCTCACCATAGAGAGCCCGAGCCGCGAAGGGCATCGCCAGCATCACCAGCGCGCCCGCCAGCGAAAGGTAGACGCGCTCGAACCACAGGCCACTGAAGACGCAGATCGCGGACAGCGCCACGGCGCTCCAGAGCGCGGGGCGGTGGTCCGGGCCCAGGTGCGACAGGAGAACGAAGAGGACGCTCGCCACGGCGGTGGAGCGCAGCAGCACCTCGGCGATGCCAGACTCCCGGGCTCCGCTCTTGTGCTCGGAACGGGCCACGAGCCGGGACACCAGCACCAGGACCGCGAGGACAAAGGGCAACGCGGTCAACGCACCAAACTGGAACGGCAGCGGACTGGAGGACGCGTAACCCAGCCGGGCCTTGAGGTCCTCGATGAGGAGCTGGAGGTAACCCGGGACGAGCTGCGCGCTGGAGGCATAGGCGAGATACGCGCCAAAGTACGCCGGGTAGAGCCAGCGTAAGTGCGCCAGGGCGCCCTGCGAGAGCCGATACATCGTCCAGGTGAAGACGGCCGCGGAGAAGAAGAACGCTGGAGGAGCACCGACGGACAGCGCCAGGCAACCCACCTGCATTGCGGCCACGGTGACATCGAGCGGATCAGCGGCCTGTTCCTCCGAGCGCTCACGGAACGCCAGGCACGTGGCGAGAACGAAGGAGAGGAACGGAGCGTAGGCACCAAGTGGAACAGGCACCTCCGCTGCGACAAGCGCCATGTGCAGCCGGATGGCGAAGAGGGCCAGCAGGAACAGCGGCGCCACCAGCGCGAAGGCGAACGCGGCACCGTGCCGCGGCTCCGGAGTGGCCTGACGGGAGAGCAGGAAGAACAGAGCGCAGGGCACCCCGTTCAGCCACAGCGCGGGGGCTCCGAGGTTCGCGGCGAGCGGAGCCAGCCCCATCATCAGCGTGGCGCCGACGACGCCTGCCTGGATGAGCGGCCGGGAAACCGGATCGAGGGCCTCGGCGGGCCGACGCACCATCACGGCGGCGAGAGCGGACCAGCCGAGCAACAACGGAACGAGGAGCACGGGCTGAACCCCCTCGAGGCCCAGCTCCTCGCCCAGGGGAAGCATCCCGCCCATGGGCCCCAGGGCAAGGCCCGCGAGCGGAGCCACGGCCGAGCCAATGAGTCCGAGGATGCGTCCCGCATTCTGGAGCGCGGGACGCCGGG
>DASVVJ010000551.1:0-2010 GCA_036389955.1 Myxococcaceae bacterium | reverse complement strand
GCACAGCAGCACCCACAGGAAGGCTTGAAATCCACCAGGTAGGGCCAACCGGGAACGACCTCCTCGGTTGTACCCTACCAGAAGCCACCGACCTCCCACGGTCCGCTCACGCTCCGTGGGAGGCCCGAATGTCAGCCCCTGCGCTTACACTGTGACTCAGTGCACGCGCGCCCGCGGCAGGTTCGACGCCGCCGGGAAGCCCAACAGCGACTCGAACGTGAGCGCCTCGCCCTTCAGACCCGACGGAGGCGGCGTCGTGCCGCACACCAGCGCCGCCAGGTCCTGCGCCCGCCGCCCCAGGTCATCGAAGCGCCGCGCCGTCTGCGTCACCGGATCCGTAATCGTCGCTCCCCGCAGGTACGGAGACAGCGCCGCCGCCTGCCCCGCCTCCCGGTTGGCGATGTGCATGAACTCCGTGCCCGTCTCCCGCGCATGGCACCCGTTGCACGTGTTGAGCGAGAACTTGTGCCGCGCCTCCGCGTTCACGTTCTGCGCACGCCAGAAGAACCCCTCCGGCACCCGCGCCCCCGCCCCCAGGAATCTCGAACCGCCGAAGCTCTCCGGCACCGTGTGCCGCTCGGCAATGATGTCCGCCTGGTTGGCGCGGATGAAGTCTCCCAGCCGCACCGTGTTCTCGAACCCGAAGTCCGGCGTCAGCTTCACCGTGGCCGGCTGCAGCCCGCTCGCCGTCAGCACGAACTCCCGCATCTCCCACGGATCCCCCAGCGCCACCTCATTGGTGCGAATCTGGTTGAGCGCACTGGCGAACGGCCGCCCCGGCAGCACTCCCGAGCCCGCGAAGCGGTCCGTGAGCACCTGCAGCTTCGCCTTGTAGTCCGGGTGCCCCAACCCCAGCTGCCCCAGCTCGTGCCAGCCCTGCGCCCACGTCTGCACCGCCTCCGGCGTCGTGCCCGGCAGCGCGTACTCCAGAATCACCGTGAACGGCAGCGGCCGGCCCAGCGTGTCCACCACGCCGAATACGAAGCGCCCCTCGCCGGCCTGAACTCCCGCCTGGCGCAGGTCCATGCGGTTCACGATGGCCAGCAACCGGAACGGCGCCTTGGAGAAGTCCAGCGGCCTGGACGCCCCACCGCTGCGCTGCTCCCACGGCCCCAGCACGTCCGTCATCATCTTCGTGCGCGCCGGCAGCGTCAGGCCGTTGATCTGCTGCGGCGAACCCCACGTCATCAGCCACTGCCGCACCAGGTTGGACGGATCCTGGTTGCCCACCATCGCCCGCATCAGCGTGCCGAAGTGCCACGCGCCACCCGGAGCCGTGCGCACCGGATCCTCCACCACCGACAGCGCGGTGATGGCCAGCTCCGCCTGCCGGTCGATGACGCATGCCGCCGGGTTGCATGCCGTGGTGGACTCGCAGCCGTTGTCCTGGCGTCCGTCACAGTCATACGTGCCCACCTGGCACGCCGCGCCGCAGCTCCCCGCCACGCACACCCCCGCCGAGGTGCCCGAGCCCGGGCACGTCGTCCCACAGGCGCCGCAGTGGTACGCGTCCGACGTCAGGTCCACCTCGCACCCGTTGGCCGGGTTGCCGTCGCAGTTGGCGTAACCCTGGGGGCACGGCGTCGTGTAGGTGGGGCCCTGGACGCACGAGGACTCGTTGAGCGCCGCATCCCGCGCCGCCACGAACACCCGGCGGATGCTGCCCACGCTCGAGGCCTGCACCGTCAGCGTCGCGGTGAACGCGCCATTCGCGCTCGCCCACACCGTGGTGGCCGGCATGCCCGTGCAGCGCGCGTCGATGAAGATGCCCACCTCGCTGCCGGGCTCCGCGGTGCCCTTCACCTGCAGCCCATGCTGAGTGGTGGCGTACTGCCACGTCGCGTCGATGATGATCGGCGCCGCGGGCGGCGTGGTGTCGTAAGGATCGTTCGGGGTGGGGCCCGGGATAGGCGTGGGGCCTGGCGTGGGCGTGGGGCCCGGCGTAGGCCCGGGACTGGTGGGGTGCTCCCAGGGATTCTCGTCGAGATCCTCGGGAGCGGGACTCACGAT